>CAYUDW010000053.1:0-5835 GCA_964442595.1 uncultured candidatus Brocadiaceae bacterium | reverse complement strand
GCCCTACTGCGAGGACCCCGAGGAGGCGCGGCCCTACCTGCGCCGCATGCGGGGGATATTCGAGGAGCTCAAGGGGCTCGACGTGCCCGGCGTGCGGATGGACGTTCTCTCGATGGGGATGACGAGCTCGTACCGCGTGGCGGTGGAAGAGGGGGCGAACATGGTGCGGATCGGCACGGCGATCTTCGGCCCGCGCGGCGCGTGAGTGCGGCCAGGCCGCCCGCTCAGTGCGTGGCCGAGAGCAGCAGTTCGGCCGGGCTGACCGGTTCGCCCGTCTCCATGGACCGGTTGACGGCGAGCGTGAGGGCGAGCGTCTTGAGTGAGTCCGAGTAGCTGGACAGGATTGCCGAGCCGTCCCCCGTGCGCACCGCGTCGATGAAGGCGCGGTCCGCGCGCGCCATCCAGCCTCCGTCAGGGGGGTTCAAGGGATCGGAGCGGCGCCCCTCGGCGTCGGCCACCTCGAGCGTGTCCGCGGTCAGCTTCACGGTGAAGCCACGTCCGTCAAGGCGCAGGCCCGTCGTGCGGTCGCCCCCGTCGGTGAGCACGCAAGTGCTGACCACGTGCCCGATGGCTCCGCTGGAGAACTCGAGCACCGCCACGCTGGCGTCCTCGACGTCGTAATCCTCCACGTCGGCCATGGCGCCTGTGGAAGCGAGGGCGAAGACGGTTTCCACCTCGCCCGCCAGGTAACGGAGCAAGTCGCAGACGTGGGTTGACTGCTCGACCACCTGCCCGCCCGAAAGCTGCCTCCGGCGCCACCATGCCGCGCCCGGCAGCCCGCCGGTGAACCAGCCCTGGGCAAGGGAGATCTGCCGGCCCTCCAGGTACCGGCGGGCGGCCTGGACGGCATCCGAGTAACGCAGTTGGTAGCCGACGCTGGTGATCAGCTCGCCCTCGCAGGCCATGCTCTCCACCTGGCCGGCGACCGCCAGATCGAGGTGAATGGGTTTCTCGACGTAGAAGGGGATGCCGAGGTCGGCGAGCTGGATCTCAATGCTGCCGTGGGCGGCGGGTGGCAGGCAGACGTAGACGGCGTCCAGCTCCTCCTGTTCCAGCATGGTCGAGCAGTCGGTGTGCGGCCTGGCGGCGCACTGGCCGGCCACTTCCTCCGCGCGCGAGCCGTCCACGTCGCAGACGGCACGAACCGTGACGCCTTCGATCCTGCGCAGGTTGTTCAGGTGAGTGCGGGCTATGCCTCCCGTCCCGATGAAGCCGAGTTCCACTGCCATCGCGACCCTCCGCCGTGTGTGAGCCGTATGTGAGTTGGCGTGATTGTAGTCGGTAGGGCGCGGTTTTCAACCCGAAGTGCCGGTCGGGGGAGGCCCGTCGGCCCGACCGGAGGGGGGCGGCTCAGGCGCCTGAGCCAGGCGCGTTCACTCGGCAAGCATCAGCATGCGGCCGCAGCTATGGCAGTAAACGATTTCGATGCCCCTCATCAGCAGGTTTTCGGTCTGCTTCGTCACGCGCGTGCGGCAGCCCTGGCAGATATGGTCCTTGACAAGGGCCAGGGCGTCGTTGCGGTGGCTGGGAGAGAGCCGGTCGTAGGCCTTGAGCACGTCCGGGTTGATGTCCCTGCGCAGGCGCGTGAGCTGGTCTTCGAGCTCCTGGAGGCGTTGCTCGTGCTCTTCGATCTCCGCTGCAGCCTCTTCCCGGACGCTCTGGAACTGCGTCCGCGCCTCTTCTAGCTCGGCGGCCAGCCGTTTCTCCTGCTCCGCCAGTTCATCGACGGCTTCGAGCGCTGCCAGTTCCTCGTCTTCCCATCTGCTTACGTCGGCGGTGCGGCTTAGGATGCCATGCTGGATGGCGTCGTACTCTCTCTGTTGCTTGGTCACGTTGAGTTGGCGCTTGAGCCGTTCCACTTCCTGCTCGGCCTCCTCGATTCTGAGCTGCCTCGCGTCGGCCCCCTTGGCGGCTTCCATGCGTTGCGTGTGGAGCTGCTCGGCGCGACGTTTCCGTTCCTGGAGCATCTGCTGGTGGGCGTCGGTCCTCGCCGAGATAGCGGCCACCTGGCGGCGTATCCCGGCCATCTGCTCGCTGAGTTCTTGCAGGGCCTGGATGTCTTCGAGTGTCTTCTTCATGGGAGTAGTGTGACTGTCCGGCCGCGGCCGGGGCGCGATTGTGGCCCAATGAAAAAGGCCCGAACTCGGTCGAGATCGGGCCTCGGGGGCATCGCGCCGTGCGGACATGCGCCGGCGCCGCCCACTCGCGGGCGCTCGCGCCGTCGGGCCGAAGCCGCAAACACAGCCTGCATTCGTCGGCTCTCTCTCAGGTCAGGGATAAAAGGCCCGCATAGCTTACGAGCTCTCGGGCAGGCTGTCAACAAAACCCTCGAGCTGTCTGCTGCGGACGGGATGCTGGAGTTTGCGCACGGCCTTGGCCTCGATCTGCCGCACGCGTTCGCGGGTGACGTTGAAGATGCGCCCGACCTCCTCCAGCGTGTAGGTATAGCCGTCCCCCAGGCCGTAGCGCAGCTTGATGATCTCGCGCTCGCGGTAGGTAAGCGTGTTCAGGACCGCGTCAATGTTATCCTTCAGCATCTCCTGGGTGGCCATGTTGATGGGGCTGGCGGCGGACTGATCTTCGATGAAGTCTCCGAAGAAGCTATCTTCACTCTCCCCGATGGGCCGGTCCAGGCTTATGGGTCGCTTGGAGATCTTCAGGACGCGCCGGGTCTCGCTGATGCTCAAGTCGGCTGCCTCGGAGATCTCCTCCAGGGTGGGCTCGCGGCCCTTCTCCTGCACCAGTTTCTTGACGATGTTGCGGATGTTGCTCATCGTCTCGATCATGTGGACGGGGATGCGGATGGTGCGTGCCTGGTCGGCGATGGCGCGCGTGATGGCCTGGCGAATCCACCAGGTGGCATAGGTGGAGAACTTGTAGCCGCGGCGGTACTCGTACTTGTCGACGGCCCTCATCAGGCCGGTGTTGCCCTCCTGGATCAGGTCCAGGAAGCTCAGGCCGCGGTTGCGGTACTTCTTGGCGATGCTGACCACGAGGCGCAGGTTCCCGCCGGACAGCTCCTGTTTGGCCAGCTCGTACTGCTCGTGCACCAGGCGCGTGGCCATGACGCGCCTCTGCAGAACGGGGAAGGGACAGCCGATTCGGTCTTCCAGGTGTCTGATCTCCGCTTCCAGGCCGCGCCGCTTGGCCTTGTTGCCGTTGGTCTTCCTCAGGCGCTCCATCTCCACGTGAATCTCGTTCATGCGGCTGTAGAGCTCGTTGACGAGGCCCATCAGGGGCTGGATTCGCTTGATGCGCAGGTGGAGCTCCTCCATCAGGATCATGCACTTGCGGCGGCGGTTGCGCAGCCGCTTCAGCACCTTTGCCTGTGCCTCCTCGCCCAGGCCGTCCCTGCGGTACTTCTGCCAGTCCTTTCGGTTCTCCTCCAGGAGCTTGCGGACGGTATCGAGGTTCTCGGGCACACGGGCGACCAGGGCCTCTTTCTGCAAGTCGGGCAGCGCGCTGACGTTCAGTGTCCTGTCGAAGGGCAGGGCACCGTCGCGCACTTCCCGGAGGGTCTCGACGCACTGCTCGATGCAGGAGGTGAACTGCAGGATCTTGCTGCGAAAGCGCTTGCGCGAGATCTCGATCCGCTTGGCCAGGCAGATCTCCTCCTCGCGAGTCAGCAGCGGTATCTGCCCCATCTGCGTCAGATATATGCGCACGGGGTCATCTATCTTCTCGACGCTCGTGGTGCTGGCAATCTCGCTATCGCCGGCTTCCTCTTTCTCCTCCTCTTCCTCTTCCTCCTCCTCTTTGAGGAGCAGGTCGTCGCCCTCGCCTCTAAGGTCGCGCTCGTCGACCAGCTCGACGCCCTTCTCGTCGAGAGTCAGCAGGATCTCATCAATGTACTCCGGGCTCACCACGTCGTTGGGCAGGAAGTCATTGAGTTCCTCGTACGTGAGGAATCCCTTCTGCTTGCCCCGCTCGACCAGGCTCTGGATTTCCTGCTCTATGCTGCTTCTGTCAATCGTCTTGGTCTTGTTTGCGGCCATAGGTTCACGACTCCTGAACCTGTCCGGTTCGGGCTGACCTCTTGTCCTTCTCCTTCAGCCTGCGCACGTAATCCTTCAGTTGTTCGTCATCTCCGGCCGGAGGCGCCGCCGAGGCGAGCCGCAGCTCCTCCAGGTAAGTCATGTAGTCGTCCAGTCGCTGCCGCGTCGTGGCGGCCGTTATGCGTTCCTCCCGGGCCCTCTCCTCCGCCATGGCCCTGGCAGCCACGGCGGCCAACGCCGGGTCGCTGACGGAGTTCACGAAGCCTTCGGCGTCAACCGGCAGCCCCTTCAGGCCACGACCCAGCAGCTCCCCGAGCAAGTCCCGCTCCAGGCACTCGCGGAGCAGCTTCAGGTCCACGCGCCCGGCGACTTCCGGGATGAACTCCGGCTGGCAGAGCAGTAACCCGAGCATCTCGCCTGGCAGGCTGTCGCGTGCGGACAGCCTGGCCTGGTCGGTCGCGGGGGCGGCCGTTCCGTCCCGCCCGCCACGCGTCGCGCGGCCCGCCTGCTGAAGGTAGGCCCAGGCACTGCGTTCCCTCATGCCCAGCTCCCTGGCGATCCGCCGCACGATGATGTCGCGCCGGGCCTGGTCCTTCACCGCGAGGGCCAGCTCCGCGACCTGCCGGAAGGCGGCCGTCTGTCCCTCAACGGTGCTCGTGTCGTGCTCCTGCCGCGCAAGGGCCAGGCGATACTCGAAGAATCCCTGGCTGCCGTCCAGCCGCTTGCGGAACTCCTCGCCTCCGTATTCCACCAGGAAGTCGCACGGGTCCTTGCCCTCCGGCAGGCGGGCGACGTGTATCTCGAGGTCCCCGTCCAGCAGGACTTCGATGCTTCTCTTGGCGGATTTGCGTCCCGCCTCGTCCGGATCGAAGACCAGGATGACCCTTTCGCACAGCCGGCTCAGCCTGCGTCCGTGCTCCTCCGTCAGCGCCGTTCCCAGCACGGCCACGCACTCCGGCACGCCGCACTGATGGGCCATGATGACGTCCGTGTAGCCCTCCAGGACGACGGCCGTCTTGCCCGACCTTATGGCCTCCTTCGCCTGCGAGAGCCCAAAGAAACAGCTCCCCTTGCTGAAGAGCGGCGTCTCGGGGCTGTTCAGGTACTTCGGTTCGTCGTCGGGCTTCAGGGCCCGTGCTCCGAATCCGATGGTCCGGCCGCCCGCGTCCGCGATGGGGAACATCAGCCGGTAGCGGAAGCGATCGTAGTGGCCCTGGCCATCCTGCCGGGGGAGCACAAGGCCTGCTTTCACCAGCACGTCCGGCCCGTAGCCCCGCCCGGTTGCACACTTGAGGAAGTGGTCCCATCCCTCCGGGGCGAAGCCGAGACGCCAGGTCTCCACCGACCGGGCGTTTATCTCCCGCCGTTCCAGGAACTGGCGCGCTGCATCGGCGCCCCCGGCTTTCTCCAGGCACCGGGAGTAGAAACTGGTCGCCAGTTCGTTGACTTCGCGCACCCTCGCCAGTTCGTCCCGCGAAGGGCCGTCGGCCGACCTGTAGCGGCTCAGGTCCACCCCGGCCTCGGCGGCCAGCTTCTTGAGGGCCTCGCCGAAGCTCAGGCCGTCCATGGCCTGGAGGAACGTGAAGACGTTCCCTCCCTCCTTGCAGCCGAAGCAGTAGTAGAGCCCGCTCTCCGGATCGATTGAGAAGGAGGCCGTCTTCTCCTTGTGGAATGGGCAGAGCGCCCAGAACTTCTTGCCCTTCTTCTTCAGGTCGCAATAGCGCCCGAAGAGGCGTACAAGGTCCACGCTGCGCACGATCTGCTGGATAACGTGTTCAGGTACACGCCCTGCCAAGAACCGCCTCGGAGGAAGGGTGAGACGCCGCCACGCGATACACAG
>CAYUDW010000052.1:0-18661 GCA_964442595.1 uncultured candidatus Brocadiaceae bacterium | reverse complement strand
TGAGGCGGCTCGGGCTGAGGCCGTTGAAGCGGCCCGGGGCGCCCGGGTTCACGAAGCGGTGGGTGCTGCCGTCGTTGGAGAACCGGATGTGTTCTATGTCGATCAAGGCCATCCGCAGAGCAGCGACGAGGACCCCGGGACTTCGCCTGATCTGCCGTGGGAGACGATCGGGAAGGCCAATGAGACGCTGACAGCCGGGCAGACGGTTGTCATTGGCGCGGGAACGTATGAGGAAGAGATCGCCCCGAAGAACAGTGGGGCTGACGGGGCTCCGATTACCTATGTTGCCAGAGGCGGCGACGAGAAGCCAGTCGTCCGGCACGTCATACTCCTCAGGAAGGACCACATCAGGGTCATTGGATTTGAGATCACGCAGAACAGCAAGGAGTATCGTCACGGGATCGAGGTATACGCTTCGCATCATTGTGAGTTCCTGAACAACTACATCCATCACACGCTCGGCCAGGCCATCCGCAACAACGCCTACTACGGCACCTCTGACTACAATGTCATCCGCGGGAATGTGATTGCATGGACCGGGTATCCGCAGGGGCTGCCCGGAGAAGCCAAGGGCCACAATGCGATTAACCTCCTGTGCAACCACACCTTGATCGAGTACAACGACATCTCCCATGTGCTCGACTTCGTGGACACCAACGGCGGGTTCAACATCATCCGCAACAACTACTTCCACGACTTCAAGAACTCCGACTTTCCCGACGGATGGGGGGACCGGGCGCACGTTGACATATGGCAGCCGTTCGGCGTGCCCGGGAAGCCGTCCGACCACAACGTGTTCGAGTATAACTGGGCGCAGGACAATCTGGAAGCCAACTCGCACTTCGTCCAGATCCGCGACGAAACCAGGCCGCGCTCAGGGGAGAAGGAGTTCATCATCCGCGGCAACGTCGCCCTGCGCATGGGCAGCGGCGCCGGCCAGTTCGGCGCCATCGACAAGGTCCATTTCTACAACAACACGCTGGTGGACCTGTTCGTGTCCAGGCCGGAGGGCAAGGAGAACTGGAACGCGTTTGGCTTCAACGCGGAGGGCGACAACCCCAGCGTCGGCAGCTACGTGCTTAACACGATCTTCTACGCGGTGTGCCGAGCCAAGGGCGGCCGGATCATCTACGTCGGCGAGGGATGCCAGGCCGAGCTGAGCCACAACGCCTGCGAGAAGTCCGGCGGCCACGCGAGCTGCGTCGTTACCTCGGACATCAACTTCGCCGACTACGAGCGGGACGTCCTCTGCCTCGCAGAGGGCTCACGGGCCATCGATGCGGGGAGGCCTTTGAGCGTCGTCAGTTCGCCGGCGGGTCAGGGGGCGTCCTTCACGGTCGAGGAAGCCGGTTTCTTCATCGACGGGCATACGCTGGTCCTGGGCGACCTGATCCGGGTCGGGGCGGATGCCGTGACACGCGTGGTCAAAGTCGACCATGACACGAACACGCTGACCGTCAGCTCGCCCATCTCCTGGAGGCAGGGCGACCCGGTAGTCCTGGCCTACCAGGATGCCAGGCCGGATATCGGGGCATTCGAGTTCAGCGACGACTACTCCTATGACGTGGCACTGGAGCCGCCCGCAGTCACAGCTCCCGGAAGACTGCGCCTCACGGCAGCGGTGGCAAGTCCGGAGAACGTCCGGTTCGTCACATTCTACGTTGACAACGTGCCCGTGGGCACGGATGCGACCGAGCCATTCATTGTTGACTGGACCTCGGCCAAGCGGGGAGTCGAGTATCACCTTACCGCAACAGCATACAGCCGGTTTGCATCACGACAGCCCACGAAGAACTTCTCCGCCACCTACACCCATCCGGGCCAGTAGTGGGAAGTCGGACGACGGAAGGGGAACCGGGAGACAACGGGGGATGGTACCAGGGCAGCCACTTCGAGACCTCCGGGATCGAGTCCTTCGCGGCCTCGAACAGGGCATCCACGTCGGCTGCGCGATACCGCCGGGTGCGCACGCGCTCGTCAGGACAGGTCTTCTCGGACCAGCGAGTAGAGCACGCCGTCCTGCGGCTCTCCCCGGAGCAGAAAGCGCCTTCTCAGTATCCCTTCTTTCACGGCGCCCAGCTTCTCCGCCACACGCCGGCTGGCCACGTTGTTGAAAGCGGCCAGGATCTCGATCCGCTGGAGGCTCAGGTCCTCGAAACCGAGCGTCGCCGCCAGCCGGGCGGCGGCCGTTGCCACGCCCTCGCCCGTGCGGCTCGTCCTGACCCAGTACCCCAGATTCGCCGACCTATTGAGCGGGTCGATCTGGTTCAGGCCGCAGCCGCCAAGGAAACCGCCCGTGGCCGCGTCCTCGATCGCATAGCTGTAGGCCAGGCCTCTGTCCCATGCTTCGGGACGCGAGCCGATCCACTCGGCGCTCTCTTCGCGAACGTAGCCGGGGTGGCACCAGGGCAGCCACTTCGAGACCTCCGGGATCGACTCGCTTGCGGCCTCGAACAGGGCATCCACGTCGGCCGCGCGATAGCGCCGGATGCGCACGCGTCCGCCAGACAACCGCTCGCTCATCGCATGCTCCGACCTGTCTACGCGGGGAAGAGCTCGCGTCTCACGCTTCCGAGGACCCGCTGCTGGGCGTCCTCGGCCAGCCCCTTCCGCCGCGCGATCTCCACCTCGTAGCCTCCGTGCTCGAACGCGTCGGGGGTGGGCACGTAGCATATCTGCCCCATGTGACTCAGCAGAATGACCCGCTTGCCGGCTTCATCGGCCATCCGCTTGAGCGCAGAGCCGGTCTCGACGAAGTGCTCCCCCTGGAGGGCCAGGATCACGAGGTCGTCCATCTCGATGGCGGAAAGGGACATCGGGACTTCGTCCTCGCTGCCCAGGTCGACGGTCCACGTCCGGGCGTTCAGCTTCTGCGGCTCGAGCGGCTCCGCATCGGACAGCGCTTTCAGAACGGCCTTGCCGAGACTGCCGCCCAGCTTCTCGACCTCCTCGAACGTGCCCGTGCTCCTGTCGTAGATTCCCGTCAGCGGATCGTCCGTGTACCAGGAGTCGCCGTGCTCCTTGATCAGCTTCTTGACGGAAGGTGTGAGCGGGTTGATGTCGCCGGACGGGGGTGCGACGAAGACGGTCTGGGCCCCCGGCAAGCCGGCTTCGATCACGCGCCGCGCGGCGCCGAAGTAATCGGCCGAGATGCTCAGGTTGACGTGGCCCATCACCACGCCGTGCAGGGCATAGGCGAACAGAATGCCGAAGGGACTCCCGCCCGAGTCCCGGGCTTCCAGATAGGCGAACTCCTCGTCCACGGGCCCGCGCAGGTCGCGACGGTTGATGCACAGGCCGGCAGCCTTGCCAGTGCCGAAGGAGATACGGGCCGGGCGGCGCCGCTTCCAGGCCAGCTCCCCGGCGCTTGCCACCAGGTCGGGCAGGAGCTCCCGGTAGGCGCTTTCATCGTGCAGGGCCGGGCCGGAGTGCGTGTGGTTGGACACCACGATGACGTGGTCCTCCGGGATGCCGGTCCGCTCGCCGAGTCGTACCCGCGTCCGCTCGCCCAGCTCTGCGGGCAGCGAACAGATGTCGGCGACCACGATGGCGGCCGACTCGCCCCCCAGCTCGAACGCGACCGCGCGGGCCGTCAGCTCATCGTGCACTTCTTCCGCCACGCCTTCCCGCTGCCTGTAGCCCGCCATGCGGACGCCGAGCGGCGGGGTGATGTTGTACAGCCCGAAACCCACGTTCAGGTCCATGTGCTTCTCCTCAGACTGTGTCCTGTGGCCATCGACGTCCATCGCGCAGAGTCGGCGCGTGCCCCGGCAGCCGGTCCTCCCGCGCATCGCATGCCTCTCTGACCACCCGAGCGGGGGCCATTGCCAGGACCGCTTCTGTGCGGGCGGCATTCTACGGTATAGAGGTCAACTGCTCAACAGGGCGGGCCGTCGCTTGACCTCCAGCGGTCCTCTGGCATAATCCACAGCCGGGCCGCGTGGCCAACGCCCGAGGAGAGGAGGACGGAGGATGGCGACTTACAGGGGACGATGGCACGGCAAGAGGCGCTACTTCGGCCTGCACTACGACCTGCACGCCGGCAGAAGGGATACGGACCTTGGCACTCGCGCAACGCCCAGGGACCTGGTGCCGATGCTGAAGCTCATGGGCTGCCAGTTCGTACAGACCGACTGCAAGGGCCACGCGGGTTACACGAGCTGGCGCAGCAAGACGCCCGGTGCGTCCGTGAGCCCGGGTGTGAAGAGGGACGCCCTGAAGGGATGGCGCGCCGCCACGAAGCGGCTCGGACTGCCCCTGCACTGCCACTACTCGGGCATCTGGGACGCCGCCGCGGGGCGGAAGCATCCGGAATGGTGCATCGTGGGCAAGGAAGGGCAGCCAAGGGGCGGAGCCTTCGGCGAGTCCGCCGGCCGGCCCACGAACGAGAGGATGTGCCCGCGCGGACCGTACCTGGACAAGCTGATGATCCCTCAGATGATCGAGCTGATCGATCGCTACGGCGTCGACGGCTTCTGGGTGGACGGAGAGCTCTGGGCGGTCGAGCCGTGCTACTGCAAGCGCTGCCGCAAGGCGTTCCGGCAGGCGACCGGCATCGAGGAACCCCCCACGGAGACGACCGATCCGAACTGGATCGCATGGATCAACTTCACGCGCGAGAGCTTCGAGCAGTACGTTACCCGCTACTGCGACGCCCTCCACGCGTACAAGCCGGGCGTGCTGGTCTGCTCGAATTGGATTCAGACCTTCAAAGACCCAGGCGGGCCCTCAGTGCCGACCGACTGGATCAGCGGCGACAACGCGTGGGTGTTCGGGCTCGACTCGTGCCGTTGCGAGTCTCGCTTCATCTCGACCCGCGGCAAGCCCTGGGACGTGATGATCTGGGCGTTCACGAAGTCGGGCGAGATGCAAGACCGCAAGAACCCCTGGGCGTTCAAACCCGTCCAGATGATCCAGCAGGAGGCGGGCGTGATCGCCGCGCTAGGCGGCAACGTGCAGGTGTACGAGACGCCCCACGGCCTACGCAACGGGCAGCTCGTGCCGTGGCGCATGAAGCGCCTGCGCGAAGTCGGCCGCTTCCTCAAGGCGCGCCGGACGCTCTGCCAGGGCTCGCAGACCATCCCGCAGGTCGCCGTGCTGCACTCCGAATGCCACGTCCATAGCCAGCCCGCACGGAACCTGATGTGGAACGTGGACACTTCACCCGTCGAGGGCGCCACGTACGGCCTGCTGGAGAACCACTATGGCGTGGACGTCATGGACGAGTGGGCGCTCCTGCCGCGATTGGCTGACTTCCCGGTCGTGGTCGGCCCCGAACAGGACCGCATGTCAGACGCGATGGTGAAGGCCCTGAAGGACTACGTCGAGGGCGGGGGCAAGCTCCTGGTGTCCGGCGCGGCGGGGTTCGAGCGGTTTGGCGCCCGATTCCTCGGGGTCAGGGGCGGCAAGACGGAGCAGGACGTCATCTACCACGTGGCCGCCGGGGACGGCTCGGTGCCCGTCTACAGCGCTGCATGGCGTCTGGTGAGGCCGACGAAGGCAAACGCGTTCGGACGCCTGGGTACGACGCCTTTGCTGGACGAGCGGCTGCTGGCCGCCCCCGCCGCCACCATCAATGCCGTCGGGAAGGGCGCGGTGGCCTGTGTCCCGTTCGACGTGTTCCGGTTCTTTGCGGCGCGTCGTCACCCCATGGTGCGGCAGTTCGTGGGGGAGTTGGTGCAGGCGCTGGCAGGCGAGTTAGACATCCGCGTGGACGCCCCCACGTGCGTGGACGTCGTGCTCCGCTGGAAAGGCGGCAGGACGATCGTCCACCTCATCAACCGGGCGTCCGGCATTCCGAACCGTCCGAACGACGGATCCGTCGACGAGATACCGCCCGTCGGTCCCGTCAAGGTGGAGGTGAGGCTGCCCCAGAAGCCGTCCGCCGTCCGCCTGGCGTTCGAGAAGTGCGGTTTCGATTGGGAATACGTGGCGCGCAGAGGCGAGGCGGTTGCCGCTGTAGACAAGGTACACATCCATGCGGCCATTGTGTTCGGATAGCGCTGGCTCAGCGCCGCGACATCCGCGGGAGCTCACCCGGTACGCGGGACTGGCTCAGCATCTGGTCAGGCGTCAGCGCAGGGACCAGCGTGCACGCCGTCTCGCACGACGACCAGGAGCACGTAGTGGGCACCTGCACGTGGGAGGCACTTCGCTTCACTGTAACGTTCCTCGGTCCTCCGTTCTAGATGCAGGGAGTCGATGATGATCAGGATTGCGATCGTCGGTACAGGCGGGATGGCAAACGGTCATGCGACGGCATTCGCACAGATCAGAGGCTGCAAGGTCGTGGCGGCTTGCGATCTGATCGCAGAGCGAGCCAACGCCTTCGCTGAGCGACACGGCATCCCACACGTCTACAGCGACGTGGACGAGTTGCTGGCTGACGAGGAGTGCGACGCGGTCAGCAACGTTACGTCCGACTCTGCCCACGCGCCCGTGTCGCTGAAGGCCATCGGGATGGGCAAGCACGTCCTCTGCGAGAAGCCCCTGGCCACGAACTACCCGGACGCAAGGAAGATGGCCGCGGCGGCCGCCCGCGCGCACGTCATCAACATGGTCAACCTGTCGTACCGGAACGCCTCCGCCATCCAGCGGGCACACGACCTCATAGAAAGGGGTGACATAGGCCGCGTCATGCACGTGGAGGCGAGCTATCTGCAGAGCTGGCTCGCGTCTCCGTACTGGGGCGAGTGGCGCAAGTCACCCGGTCTGCTCTGGCGCCTATCGACAGCGCACGGCAGCATGGGCGTGCTCGGAGACGTGGGTGTGCACATCCTGGACTTCGCTTCGTATGCGGCAGGCGACATCCGATCTGTCAGCTGTCGGTTGAAGACGTTCCCGAAGGCGAAAGGCAATCGGATCGGTCAGTACAAGCTGGATGCCAACGACTCAGCGGTGATGACCGTCGAGTTTGCCAACGGCGCCATCGGGACGATCCATACCACGCGCTGGGCGACGGGACATAAGAACTCCCTTCTGCTGCGAGTGTACGGCGATGAGGGCGCGGTCGTCGTTGACCTGGACAGCTCCTACAGCGAGCTGCGGATCTGCCGAGGCAAGAATATCGACACGCAGCAGTGGTCAGTTCTCAAGTGCCGTCGCACGCCAACGGTCTACCAGCGGTTCATCAAGAGCATCAGGGCGGGCGTCAACGACCAGCCCGACTTCGCCCGCGGAGCAGCGATCCAGAAGGCCCTCGACGCCTGCTTCCAGTCCGACGCTGAGGGGCGGGCGGTAGAGATCTGAGAGTGCCTCGGCCGCTTGCAGACGGGCGTTCCGCCCAGAAGTACGCGTCGCGCGGCGGCACGGTGGTCGCCACGGTCCCCCGGGTGCACATCCACGCTGCCGTGGTAATCGAGTAGCGCGTCGGCCGCCGGCGGCTACTCCTCCTCGATCATCCTGTCGTAGAAGCCGACGTAGTCGTCCGGCGTCTCGCCCTTGCGCAACTCGATGGCAGGGCGGGGGTGGCGGTTGAGCTGCCCGGTGATCATGTAGGGGATCTTCGGCCCCCATTCCATCTTGCCGTCGAGCGGGAGGAAGTGCTCCTGGATGCAACTCAGGATGGGGCGCAGGTGGAACTTGGGGTTCTTCAGGAAGCCGATGAGCAGTTCCATGGGGCAGTTGCCCGGCCCGCGGCCCATGCCGTTGATGGTGGCGTCCAGGCGGCTGGCGCCCACGATGAGGGCCTCGAGCGTATTGGCGTAAGCAAGCTGCTGGGCGTTGTGCGCGTGGATGCCCACCTCCTTGCCGGTGTCCGCGACGGCCGCCAGGTAGGTCAGCGTCAGGTCCCTCACCTGCTCGGAGTAGAGCGCGCCGAAACTATCCACCAGATAGATGGCGCTGACGGGGCTGGCGGCGAGCACCTTGAGGGCCTCCTCCAGCTCCTTCTCCTGGATGATGGAGACGGCCATCAGTTGCATGATAACCTCGTAGCCCTTCTCGTTGGCGTCGTGGATCATGTCGATGGCCGTTGGGATCTGATGAATATAGGTGGCGACCCGGATGGCATCGAGGACGCTGTCCTCCTTGGGCAGGATATCTTTCTGGTAGTCCGTCCGTTCCGCGTCGGCCATCGCGGAGAGCTTCAGGTTGGTGGGATTGTCGCCAAAGACGCGGCGGATGTCCTCCTCGTCGCAGTGCTTCCACGGTCCGAAGTCGCTGGGCGGGTAGAGCCTCTTGGAGGCTTTGTAACCGATCTCCATGTAGTCGACGCCTGCGGCCACGTCCGCCTCGTAGACGGCCCTGACGAAATCGTCATCGAACCTGTGATCGTTGATCAGGCCGCCGTCGCGAACCGTGCAATCCAGTATCTTGATGTCGGGCCTGTAGGTCAGCCACGTGCCTTTGGCGCGTTGATCCCTTCCGTGTTCCGCCATGCTTTCTCTCTCCTGGTGAACGTGCAGTTGAACCCGCAGTATCGCATTCGCGGCGAGTCCTGTCAACCGCGCTTGGCATAACTGGTTGCCCTGAGACGGTTTCCGTCGGTGTTACCCGGTCCGGGCGGCCAGGGCCAGCCGCAACTGCCCGGCTGTGACGCCCGGGGCCACGCCCGCTTCTGCCGGCGAGAGTGGAACGTCGCGGCTTGAGATGCCCGGCCGGGAGCAGGACGTAACGGCAGTTGCCAGTAGTCAATTGCCAGTGGCCAGCCACCGCAATGACGAGAAGCGAACATAGGGTGCGGCGGCTTGCCGCCGCTTTGCCGTTGCGCCAGCGGCCCCAAGAACGGCGAACAAGGCGAGGACGAGGACGAGGACGAGAACGCGAACGACGACGAGGGTGATCGCGCTCCTGGGGGTTCAACCGTCCGGGCCCGTGGCCGTCCAGGCCCCGCCAAGGGCGACGCAACGTCCCGGCGCTGCGCCTGACGGCGGGCAGTAAGCGCGTTGCTGGGGAATGCTGCCACGCGGCTGTGCAGTGCGATTCGGCGGAGCCGCGTCAGAGCCCCAGCAGCTTCTCGGCGTTGCGGTGCAGGATGTTGTGGATGTCGTCCTCGGTGATGTCCGCCGAGAGCAGGGAGCCGACCCCCTGGTGCTCGTCGAACCAGGGGATGTCCGTGCCGAACACCATCCTGTCGCTTCCGGCCTCTTCGCAGAGCAGCTCAACGACGCCTCGCCGGCCGGGGATGCTGGTCAGCTCCGCGTAGGTGTTGGGATAGTCGCGGACGATCGCGGCGGCCTCGTGCCAGTGGTCGTTCAGGCTGTGTCCCATCAGCAGGCGGAGGTTGGGGTAGCGCTTGGCGACGCGCCTCACCTCGCCGTCGCCGTCGCAGTTGCTGCCGCCCCAGGTGTGGCTCAGCACGAGCAGGCCGCGTTCGTCGGCGAATTCCAGCGCCCGCCGGTACGGCTCCGCGCTGATGGGCACCTTGTGATAGTCGGCCAGTAGCTTCAGCCCCACGTAGACGTCGCGCATGTCGTCAAAGCTGGCAAGATCGCCCTCGAGCGCGTCGGGGTAATGGGGATTAACGGACAGGTAGGCCCGGAGGCGGTCCGGGAACTGCCGGACTGCGTCGACCGCGACGCGATTGCCGATCTGTGGCGAGAAGAGCGCGGCGTGGTGCGCGAAGCACAGCAGCTTCACGCCCGCGCCGTCCATGCTGCGCACCATCTCCGCCGCCTCGGCACGCGGGAAGTATATCGAGTGCCACTCGCCCATGTGGCCGTGCATGTCGTAGATGGGACAGGACTCGCTGCGTCCCTTCTCCCAGAACTCGGCGGCCAGTTCCGAATCGGGCCTTATCGGCGTCTGCGTTTTCATGCTTCCTCCGTGGGCGCGGCCTCAGAGCTTCTCTGCGCCCAGTATGCGCTCCAGGTTGGTTGAGGCGATGGCCTCCTTGTCGGACTCCGCGATGTCGGCGTGCTTGAGCATGAGCATAACGCCGCCGTGCTCCCACTGCGGGAAGCCCGTGCCGAACAGCATCCGTTCGGCCCCGTAGCTCTGCACGAACGCCTCGACGCCGCCGTCCAGGATGTACTCGCTGGTCTCGATGTAGACGTGGGCGTAGCGTTCTATGAGCGGACGGAACCAGCGGTCTGCGCCCCAGACGCCCATGGCGCTCAGTATGCAGACCAGGTCGGGAAAGTCGGCCAGCAGGTCGTAGGCATCCCGCCAGCCCACGCCGCGGCTGATAGGCAGGATCAGCGGGATCCGGCGCGCCAGCATGGCCTCGAGAACGGGGCCGAGGGATTCGCCCCGCAGCAGGAAGCGCTGGAGGTCCGGGAACGCGCGCAGGGCGCGGACATTCCGGCCGGCCATCTGCGCGCAGAACTCGTCCGGCTCCGGAAGCTCGCCCGCCTGGTTCGGCATGATGCTCCAGCATCCGACAAGGCGATCCGTGTGCTCCTCGATGGCCTCCGCCAGCAGCCGGTTGCCCGTCGGCACCGCGTAGTCGCGCTGCGCCACGTGCCAGACCAGGCCGCGGGAAATGCCGGAGCGGTCCATCTCAGCGATGAGCTCAGCCGCCGTGGCAATGGGTTTGGCCATGCCGTTCATCGGCAGCCCGACGAAGCAATTGCAGTCAAAGAATTCCATCCCGGTTTCCTCTCCGCATTCAGAGCCTGCTTCGGCAAGAAGCTGCGCATCATAGTGGTCTTGCGTCAGCCGTTCAAGCAGCGCCCCCTGTCTTCGTGTGCCATTACCTGGCGCCGGCAGCGATCGCCGAGTCGCGGCCGACGAAGGCGCTGTTGCCGCCGGTGCCCACGTAGATGACGGATGCGTCGTGCGGGCTGAGGCTCAGGCAGCTCAGGTCCAGCGCCGGGAGGCCCGCGTTCTCGTGCCGCCACGTCAGTCCGCCGTCGACGCTCTTCAGCAGGCCCTCGGCGGCGCAATCGTCGTGGTAAGGATGGTCGTGGGTGGCCGCGTAGATGACGTCGGTGTCGGTGGGGCTCACTGCCACGCCACTGACGAAATGGTAGTCGAGGATATGCCGCCACGTCCTGCCGCCGTCGGCGCTCTTGAAGGCGCCGCCCGGGTAGCTTCGCCCGCTGGCGTGATCGTAGTGGCTGCGCGCTCCCACGTAGAGGGTCTGACAGTCACCCGGATCGGCGCTGAGACTCATGATGCTGGCGAAGGGCAGTTCCTCGCTCGCGCGAGCCCAGGTGGCGCCGCCGTCGCCGGTCACGTAGATGCCTCCGCCCGCTTGCGGCATGCCGCCGAACGCGGCGACGAGGTGCAGCGGATCCGCGGGGTCCATGAGGAGCCCGCACGGGTCCTTCGCCACGTCCGCCGGCAGGTCGCCGTTGACGCAATGCCAGCTCTCGCCGCCGTCGCGGGACTCGCAAAGGCCGCTGCCGCGCGAGGTGGCGATAAGGCGGCGCCGGCCCACGGGGCTTTGCAGGTCGAGGACGATGTGCCGGTTCTGCCCGTTGGGCAGGCCCGACTCGGCGTGGCCCATCACGCGCCACGTCGCCCCGTCGTCGTCGGACCGGCAGATGAGCCCGACGTTCGACCCCCACTCGCCGGTGCCTGCCCAGATAGTCGAGGGGGCCTTGGGGTCGGCGGTTACGGTGAAGCAGTTGCCGCCGTGCTCCATGCCCTCAGAGCTGCGGCGGAACGTGCGCCCGTCGTCCTCGCTGATGAGCAGTCCGATGTCCATGTAGCAGAAGTAGAGCCGGTGCGGCCGCGCGGGGTCCGGGATGACGGTGTTGAGGCACGTGACCTCCAGCCCGGCGCCGGTGAAGCGGCCGTCGGAGAACTGCCGGCAGTAGCGCTGCCGCCACGTCCGCCCGGCATCCTCCGTTGCGAACACGTGGCCCGACGTGCCGATGGCGACGCAGTCCGGGTCGGCCGGCGAGACCGTCATGCACGTCACGCTCGTACCCCACTGGGTGATCCATCCGTAGTCGACCGTCTCCAGCGCGCGGGTGCAGACGCGCTGCCACGTCGCGCCGGCGTCGGTTGTCTTGTAGACACCGTCGCTCACCCAGGCCGTGCTGCCGGCATAGACCACGTCCGAGTTGCGGGAATCGACGCAGATCTCTTTGACGCCCGACGTCATCGGGGCGGGCTCGTCGGATCGGCCCACGGCCTTCGGCATTCCGACACCGTTGGCGGCCTGCCACGTCCGACCGGCGTCGTCGCTGCGGCAGACACCGCCGTTCCACTGCTGGTCATCCCTGGCCGTGGTGCGGACCGACGCGTAGACGACGTTCGGCGACGACGGGGCGAAGGCCAGCTCTTCCACGTAAGGATGCGGCAGGCCCTTGCTCGACGGCTGCCACGTCTGGCCGGCGTCCTCGCTCCGGAACACGCCCTCATTCGTTGCGATCAGCAGGACGCGGCCCTCGCCCGGCTTCAGCTCGATGTCACTGACGATGGCGTCTGGCGGCAACTGGCCTTCGGAGACGTTGCGCCACGTGCGGCCCATGTCGTCACTGCGGTATATGGCACCGCGGCCTTCCCTGGACTGGCGCGGGCGGCCCACGCCGGCATAGGCCACGTTGGGGTCCTGCGGATCGAAGCACACGGCCCCGATCGGCGCCGAAAAGGAGTAACGCTCGATCGGCGGGAAGCCGTCGCGCATCCATTGCCAGGACAGGCCCCCGTCGGCCGTCCGGAAGATGCCGCCCTCGGTGCCGAGCAGGATGATGCGGCTATCGTGCGGGTGAACGGCGATCGACTCCGCGAAGTCGTTGCGCAGGCCGCTGTTGCGGACCTCGTAGCTGCGCCCGTTGTCCGACGAGAAGTAGAACCCGCCCACGTCGCAGCCGACGTAGAGCGTGTTGGGATCCTGCGGATCATAGGCGATGGACTGGATCCAGCCCCCGCCGCCGGGCCCGGCGAGACGCCACGAGACATCGTGCCCCTGGGGCGCGTCGACTGCGTTCGGCGGCGCCGCGCACGCAGGGCGGCCCAGACAGGCGAGAACGAACGCGCAGATCCCCGTCGCCAGCATGCGCTTGGCTAATGGCACTGCGGCCCTCCTTTCGCGCGCCCTCAGCGCCACAGGTCTATGGGCCTGGCGGCGTCCGTCTGGAAGGGCAGCTCTACTTTCCTGCCCGTCCCGGCGGACGCGTAGGCGGCGAAGATCATCTCCAGGGCGGCCCTGCCGTCCTCGCCGGTCTCCAGCGGCTCCAGGTCCTCCTTAACGCACTTGACGAAGTGGGCCATCTCCTGCGGGAAGCCGTAGTTCCAGAGCTCCTCGTACATGGTGAACGTCCAGCCGACTGTCGAGGCGGCTTTCTCGACGGCGTAGTCGTAGCCCACCGCGCTGTAGGTCAGCAGGGAGTTGCCCTGGAGCAGGTTGGCGTAGATGACGCCTTCGCTGCCGTGCATCTCGGCTCGGTCGTCCATGCCGCCTTTCTTGGCCCAGCTTTCCTCGGCGAGCCCCCGCGCGTCGCCCTCGAAGTCGACGATGATGGTGGCGACGTCGTCGCCCCGGGTCCGCTCTGCGTGTACGTAGGTGCCCATGTCGGCGTAAACGCTCAGGGCCTTCGGCTTGTCGAGCAGCCAGCGGAAGAACTCGAAAGCGTGGCAGCCCATGTCCACCGTGACGCCGCCTCCGGAGAGTTCGACATCCCAGAACCAATCGGCGTGCGGGCCGTCGTGCTTCTCGCTTTGCTTGAGGAGATGCACCTTGCCGATCGCCCCGGCGTCGATCAATTGCTTGGCGCGGACGTACTTCGGCGCAAAGCAGAGCTCTTCGGCATACATCAGCTTGACGCTCGCCCGCTTGCAGGCGTCGATCATCCGGTCGGCTTCTGCCAGGTTCATGCAGAGGGGCTTCTCGCACAGGACGTGCTTGCCTGCCTCGGCGGCCGCCACCGTGGCCTCGCAATGAAGGTAGTTCGGCAGGCACAGCGTTACCATGTCCAGCTCGTCCATATCGAGCATTTGCCTGTAGTCGGTGAACCAGTTCGGGATGCCGTGCTTACCGGCGAAAGCGCTGACGTGCCCCTCATTGGGCGAGGCCGCAGCGACGACCTCCGCGTCGGGCACGGACTTGAAGGACTCCGCGTGGATCTCCGCCACGAACTGCGATCCGACAATCCCCACTTTCACCTTGTCCACTGCTCACACTCCTTCTGAAGGAAGCGCCGGCGCGAGTATGATAAGCTATTCGCGCCGGCCCCGCCACCATTCAGAGATAAGGGAGGCTTTGCCTTCGGTTGGGCCGTTTGGTATCCTCTGGCCGTGCGGAGACGACCCGCGCCGAAGCCATCTTGCCTTACCTCCAGGCGACGTGATGCAACCCAACACCTTACCAGACGGCACAGCGGCAGGACCGGCAGAAAGCGAAGCTGTAACCGCAGCGCCAGGCTCCGGCCGGAAGCGGCTCGTCTGGTGGCCTCCGTTCCCGATCGCGCTTGTATTGCTTCTGGTGTTCGTATACCTGCACGTCTGGCTGCGGGTCAATACGCGGCTGGCGTACTTCTGGCTCACGCCCGTGTTCCCGACTTTCGCGCCGGGATGGGCGGCCTTCCGGAGCTTCGCGGCCTATCCAGGCGGCCCGGTGCAATACGCGGCGGCCTTCCTGTCGCAGTGGCTGTACTACCCGTGGTTGGGCGCCCTGATCGTTACGGCGGTCGCGGGGTCGCAGTGCCTGGCCCTGTGGTACCTGCTCAGGCGGGCGAGTGGGAGTCGCCCGCGCGTGCTGCACCTGGTGCCGGCGGTGTTCATCGTTGTTCTCTACAACAAGTACAGCAATCCGTTGCCGGCTGCCCTTGCGCTGACGGCGGCGTTGGCGTGCGCATGCCTTTACTGCGCGGTGCCGCTCCGCAACTCGGTGCGCCGGTTCCTGCTGTTTGCGGCCCTCGGCGCGGCGCTGTACTACGTGGCCGGCGGAGCCCTGCTGGTGTACGGCGCACTGTGCGGGGTCTATGAGCTACTGGGCGGAGGTCGGCGGCCGCTCGGCGTCATCTGCCTTCTGGCTGCCGCCGTCGCCCCCTACGTGGCAGGCGTGCTGGCGCTGAACCTGAGCATCGCGGACGCTTACCTGCGCCTGATGCCCTATCACCGGGAAGTCGACCCGCGCGCCGCAGTCGTCTTGTTGATTGCGTGCGTTTATGCCGTTCTGGCCGTGCTCTGTGCCGGGTTGTGGCGAGCGCTCTGCCCAGAGAAGGCCGACGGGCTGCCGACCTCCGTTGGCGGCCGCCTCCTCGTCTTGCTTGTGGAAGAAAGGCCCGCGGCGGGGGTCCGTGTGGCAATCCTTGCCGCACTGACTGCCTGGGCGTTCTGGTGGAGCTTTGACGCTGGCCTGACCAGGTGGTTCGAGGTGGAGTACCTGGCGCGGCACCGTGCGTGGCCGGAGCTTCTCCGCACGGTGGCGCAGGTGCCCGCGGCGGATTACGACAATTTCATGAACTGGGACGTGAACCGCGCCCTCTATCACCAGGGGCGGTTGCTGGACGAGATGTTCGCATATCCCCAGCATCCGAGAGGCCTGCTGCCCCACAGCGGCGCGATGGAGGATGTGTACGACGACGCGCGCGCCCTGATGAAACTGAGCGACATCTTCTGGGACCTGGGACACGTCAACGAGTCCGAGCACATGGCCCACGAGGCGTTGGAGAGCGCCGGCTCGCGCCCGTGGATCCTTCGCAGGATCGCCATGGCCCGCATCGTCAAGGGGCAGCCGGAGGCGGCGCGCGTGTTCCTGCGGGCGTTGAGCAACGACGTCCTCTTTGGAAAGGAGGGAGAGGAACTCCTCCGACGGCTGGAGGGCGATCCCGGCTTGTCAGGGGACGAAGAGGTCCGCCGAGTCAGGCAGCACATGCCAACTGAGGACTACGCCGGCACCTTCGATCCCGAGACGCTCTTGCGACAGCTTCTCCGGCGGGACCCCGAGAACAGGATGGCGTTCGAATACCTGATGGCGTACTACATGTTGACCGGGAATCTGGAGCCTTTCATGGCTTCGCTCGGAAGGCTGCGCGAGTTCGGCCACGCGCGGCTGCCGCGATACTGCCAGGAGGCCGCGCTCGTGTACGCCAGCAGGCCGGGAGCTACCCTTGACTTGCCGCCACAGGCCATAGATGAGCAGACCGTGGAACGCTTCCGCGCTTTCTCGGCGGTCCTGAGGCGTCACGGCTGGGATAGGGAGAGTGCACACCGGGATACCTACTTCGTCTATAGCCTCTACGTATTGCCGACGGTTGCGCAATGAAGGAACGGCTTCTTCATGTCTTGATGCTGTGTGTGGGCCTGGCTGCGCTCGCTTATTGGGCGTGTGACCGGCCGCCGGTCGACGCGGTGGCGATAGGGGACTGCGTGGCCGTCGGACGCTTGCCCCGCATCCGGCCCGATTACTCCGGCATCGTGATCCCGCCGAACATCGCACCCCTGAGCTTCGTCGTCGATGAGCCGGGCGTGTGCTACTACGTGGAGATACGGTCCGAGCGGGGGGAGAACATCCGCGTCACGGCCGATACGCCGAGCATCCGTATACCGCCCGAGGCATGGCGGAAGCTGCTGGAGGCCAACCACGGCGGGGAGCTTCAGCTTGACGTGCATGCCAGGGCGGCGGACGGCTCCTGGCACCGGTTCAACACTCTCACGAACACCATCGCCGAAGAGGAGATCGACGGTTGCCTGACGTATCGGCTGATCGGGGCCGGCTACAACCTGTGGGGCCCGCTCAGCATCCGCCAGAGGAACCTGGAGAACTACGACGAGTCGATCATTCTGGCCAATCGGCCCTCCGGGCAGGGCTGCCTGAACTGCCATACGTTCTGGAACAACGGCACGGAGCGGATGATCCTGCAGTTCGGTGGCGGCATGGTCGATTACGGCAGCGGCATGCTGCTGGTGAAGGACGGCATGGCCGGCAATGTGGACACGCGGACCGCCACCTGTCCGATGCCGGCGGGGTACGCGTCGTGCCACCCGAGCGGCGAGTTGCTCGCTTTCTCCGTCAGCAAGGTCCGGCAGTTCTTCCACTCCGCCAGGACGGAGGTCCGCGACGTGGTGGACCTGGAATCCGACCTGGCGGCTTACGTGCTCGAGACGAACTCAGTGACTTCGAGCCCCGGCATCTGCGATCCCGATCTGATGGAGAGCTATCCTGCCTGGTCGGCGGACGGGAAGCACCTTTACTTCTGTCGGGCGCCGATACTGTGGACCGATCGCGACGCGCTGCCGCCCGAGCGCTACGACGAGGTGCGCTACGACCTGATGCGAGTCAGCTTCGACTTGGCGACGCTGAGTTGGGGCGAGCCGGAGACCGTCCTCTCAGCAACGCAGACGGGGCAGAGCATCATGCATCCGCGGCCGTCGCCGGACGGGCGGTTCCTGTTGTTTTCCATGTGCGAGTACGGATGCTCCCCCATCTACCATCGGGGCACCGACCTGTACCTGATGGACCTGGCAAGCGGGGACTACAGGCGCCTGGAATGCAACAGCGACGAGTGTGACTCGTGGCATTGTTGGTCAAGCAGCGGTCGCTGGATCGCCTTCAGCAGCAAGCGGGGCAACCGACTGTTCGCCAGGCCGTACTTCAGCTGCGTCGACGAGGAGGGCAGGGCGCACAAACCGTTCGTGATGCCGCAGTCGGCCCCGGAGTTCTACGACTCCTTATGTGTTCACCTACAACGTGCCGGAGCTGACGCGGGACCCCGTGCGCGTGCGCGGGGAGGGGCTGGCCGGTGCCATCCGCTCCTCGACGTGGCTGCGCAGCAGCGAAGCCGTCACCGGCGCGACGCCTCGGGCCGGCTCGCACGGTGCGGACGCGGACCCCTGGCACCCCAGCGGGCAGCGATGACCGCTTTGCGCGTCGCGTTTGCCAGGCTCCTATCCCGCCTGGGCCGCCTTGCAGTCGGCCGAGTCAGCGCCGGCCTCCGGGCGGCGCCCGTGTCAGCCTTGCGCCCGGTCAGCGTCCTGTGCTATGCTGAGTCGAGTTGCCCTCCAGCGGGCGGAGAAGGCACTTAGGCTCCGTCCGGACGTGCTGCCGTTGCGCGGCAACGCCCCGAAGGCCATACGGTTTGAGTTCTGACCATGTCGAATGCTTCGGCCAACCCTCACAGGCTCCGATTGCTACTGGGGCTCCGCTGGGCGGCCTTCCTCTCCGCGTTCTATCTGCTTGCCTGGCTCCGCTTTGACGTCGGGCTGACGTACTACGGGCACAAGATCACGACGGAGTTCCCGGTCTTCTCGCGTGGTGCCGTGTTCCTCCGGGAGTCGATGGCCAATCCCGGCGGGCTCGTGCGGTATGCGTCTTCGGCCCTGTCCCAGCTCTACTACTGGCCGTGGGCGGGGGCGCTGGTCGTCACGCTCATGGCGGCGGCGCTCTGTCTGACGGCCCGGGGCGTTATCACGGCCCTGAGCGGCTGGCGGTCAAGGCTGGTTCACTTCGTCCCTGCTCTCATCGTCCTCGGGCTCTGCGGGCGGTACGCGCACGCCCTGGCTGCTTGCCTGGCGATAGTGGTTGCGTCTGCACTGACGTGCCTGTACGCCTGGCTTCCTGTGCGCAGGTCACCTGTGCGCTTCCTTGCGTTTGTGGTTTTCTCGGCGGCGCTTTACTGCGCTGCCGGCGCCGCCTCCCTCTTGTTTGGCATCCTGTGCGTCCTGTTCGAGCTGGCCCGGATGCGGCGATACGCCCTGGCCGGAGCATGCCTGCTCGTCGGGGCGGCCGTCCCCTACGTCATCGGGCGTCAGCTCTTCCTGGTGGCCGTGCGGCAGGCCTACGGCTGCTTCGTGCCGCGCCGCGCAGGCCTTTACCCCTGGACCG
>CAYUDW010000051.1:17742-18821 GCA_964442595.1 uncultured candidatus Brocadiaceae bacterium | reverse complement strand
CCGCCCGCGTCGACGCTCATGCGCACCGCCTGGTTGATGGCGACGCCGATGAGGGCCTGGCGCGGCATGGCGCGGCAGCCGGTCGCGTCCCACTGCCGCAGCAGCTCCCGCCGGGCGGCGGCCTGCTCCTCGGGGGACTTGCCTTCGCAGGCCGCCAGGATCTTCAGCTTGTCGCGAATGCCCATCGAGTTCGACTCGTAGCCGTAGCCCGTCCAGTCGGTTCCGCCCGGCGTGTCCCAGTCGTCGTAGGGCTTCATGAAGTTCGGGTTGTAGTGCTCGAAGCCGCCCTCGTCGGTCACGAAGTAGCAGTTACGGTCCGCGTGCTCGGCCTTGTACTCCCCCTTGGTGCCCTGGAACATCATGCCCTGCTGGGTCATCTTCGCGTTGTCGTTCGGGCATACCCAGGAGGTCTGGATCCAGAACGCCGAGCCGTCCTCCCACTCGATCACGGCCTGGATGGCGTCGTAGGCGTTGCTGCCCGTCGTCGGCAGGTACTTCTTCTGGCCGAAGGCGACGACGCGCTTCGGCTGCAGGCCCGTCACGTAGTGGTACACGTCGGCATAGTGCGTGCCGATGTACTCGAACGGGCTGGACTTCTCGGCCCAGAGCTTGAACTTGTCCAGCGGCATGTACTTGGGCTCTTCGATCCAGGCATGGCCGTAGAGCGGCTCGCCCAGGTCCCCGCGGCGGAACCGGTAGCGCAGCGCGCGCACGGCGCGGTCGCGCCGCTTGTGGTATTCCGTGAAGACGTAGGCGTTCTTCCGCTCGGCCAGCTCGATGATCTGCCACGCCTCGTCCATCTTCAGACAGAGCGGTTTCATGCACACCACGTCGAGCCCTGCGTTGACGGCGTCGAGGACCATCTGCGTGTGCAGGTGGTCGGGGGTGGTCACGTAGACCAGGCCGTTCTCGCCCATCTCGGCCAGCGCGTCCTTGTAGGCGGTCGGCATATTCTGGTCGGGCGGCGTCGTCTCGGGGTCCGGCAGCCCGACGAACTCCTCGTCCGGGAACACCTCGCGCAGGCGCGCGATGATGCCCGAGTTGAGCGAGACCACCGTCACCTTGCTGACGTTGCCCAG
>CAYUDW010000051.1:14741-17642 GCA_964442595.1 uncultured candidatus Brocadiaceae bacterium | reverse complement strand
GCACCGCCGCACGACGTCGAAGGCCAGGTCGTAGTCCGCTTCCTTCTTGCCGTTCTTGATGACGTGCGCCCCTGCAACCAGCCCTTTGCCCTGCACGCTGCCGATGGTCCGGGGGTACTTCGACGCCACCTGCACCAACTCGTCGTGCAGGATGCGGCCCATCGCCGCCGCGTTGCCGGGCAGATCCTCCTTCTCGACGAGGTCCAGGTTGGCCAGGGCGCTGACGCAGCAGATGGGGTTGCCGCTGTGGGTGCTCGTCATCGAGCCGGGCGGGTACTGGTCCATCAGTTCCGTTCGGCCGATGACGGCGCCCAGGGGCAGGCCGCTCGAGATGCCTTTGCCGCAGCAGATCAGGTCCGGCACGATGCCGTAATGCTCGAATCCGAACATCGTGCCCGTCCGGCCGAACGCGGCCTGGACCTCGTCCATGGTCAGCACGATGTCGTTCTCCGCGCACCAATCGGCCAGGGCCTGGATGTACTCCGGTGGAGCGAAGCTCGCGCCGCCGCCCTGATACGTCTCCGTGATGACGCCTGCGACCATGTCGGGCGTCACGCCCTGTTCGTCGAGCGTCTTCAGGAAGAGATCGAAGGAGCAGTCCTCGACCCAATAGCCGTCAGGGAAGGGGACCTGCCACATGGCCGGGTCGACGTTCACGATCCAATCCTTCAAGGCCGGCAGGCCGCCGATCATCTGCGCGCCCAGCGTGCGGCCGTGGAAGGCGCCCTCGAAGCTGACGATGCCGATCTTCCTGTCGCCGCCCACCTTGCGGCCGTACGTGCGCATCAGCTTGAGGGCGCACTCCGTGGTCTCGGAGCCCGTGGTCAGCAGGAATGCCTTGTCCAGGCCCTCGGGGGCCAGCTCGACCAGCCTTGCGGCCAGGTCCGCGCGGATGGCGCTGGGGAAGCAGTAGTTGTGCAGCAGCCCGTGCTCGGCCTGCCGGATGATGGCGTCTCGTATCTCGCGGCGGCCGTGGCCGGCGCTGGTCACCAGCACGCCGGAGCTCCAGTCCAGCCACATGTTGCCCCAGCGGTCGTAGACCTGGCAGCCTTCGGCGCGGTCCCAGACGACGGGCGGCTGGCCCGTCATGGAGATGGGCTCGTATTGCCTCAGCCGTTCCAGGACGGGCAGCGACTCGGGCACGGGGATCGGCGTCTGGATGCGCCGGAACTGCGTATCGACGGGCGGCACTTCCCTGGGCGTCAGGTCGAAGGTCTTACCTGCCATGTCGGTCTGGGCCTCATGCTATGGGGAATGTGGAAATCGGGAATCCTAGAGGTCGTCCTCGTCGTCGTCCTCGGCCGCAGCAGGCCCCACCATCCTCGTGGTCGTTCTCGAACCAGAGCACGAGCGAGGGGCCGACAGTGTTCTCGTTTGGCAAACGGAAGGCCGGCAAAGTATAGGCCGCCGGCCCCGACATGTAAAGCGAAGGTGCCCGGCGGCGCTGACGCAGCTCCGCCCCAAGCGGCGGCTCTCTCCCGCGGGCGATCAGGGAAGCGGCACGTCCCGGAAGCTGAAGGGCACCTTGCACGTCTTGGGGTTCTGACAGACTTCGAAGACGATGGCGCCTTCGGGATCGGCTTCCAGGTCGTATGTGCGCCGAGTGAAGCCGCCTGGGTCGGAAGACCAACTCCATCCATAGTACTGGAGGGGACGCCCGCCTGCGGTCTCGAAACGGACTTCCTGGATCACCTCGTTGGCTCTCTCACCCAGCAGAATGTTCACCCATGGACGCTCGATGCTGCTGAGGTGCACGTCCAGGCCTCCAAGTTCGGGGTGCTCGATGCGCTTGCCGATCCACTCGTTCATGGGCGCGACGCGCACTGGCTGCGTTCCTTCCGCGAAGATCAGAGTCAACTCCCCTTCCAGCACCTCGAGGTTTGAGCTTTCCGCGTCGGGCAAGCTGAGGCTTAGATAGGGCTGCAGGTCGAAGATGATCGGCCGCCCCGCCACGCTGAATGCTGGATTCACGTAGCCCCCGGACGATTCGAGCGTCAGGACCTCGTCGGTGTCCGTAACGGCGGTGTGCAAGACCACTTCGCGGACCGCGACGGGTCGGGGAGATCCGTTGCTCTTGACTGACAGCGTCACCGTTAGGTCGCCGCGCTCAGAGCCGGTGGCCGGTCTCAAGTCCCGCATCAAACGAACCGAGTTGACGGCCACCTCCACCCCCATAGGTGCCTCCGTCTCCGCGATTTCGATTCTCGCCACCTGGACGTGTCCGAAGCGAGAAGCCAACTCACCAACCTTGCCCACGGGCAGCTCGAAGGCGATCTCGTCTCGGTGAAAGACCGCTTGCATCCCGGCCCGGAACGTCTCGAAGCCCATGTCGTCTATGCGCCAGTCCCACACGGCCGTACGCGGTTCAGTCAGAGCGCCGTTTGTTTCGACGATGGCGCCCGGCAGCGTAACCGTGCACGCACCGTGGGCACCCCGAAAGATGAGCTTCGTCATGGCGAACTCCAGCGGGCTCCGCTCCGGTGAAGTGGGGAAGGATGCCCCTTCCGGCGGTGGCGAGGCCAGGAAGGGAGCCCTGTAGACAATGGCATCGCCCTCCCCGGCGGCCATGCTGAAACGGGTGAGATCTGTGCTGGCCAACTCACGCACGTCGTCGAACAGCAGCGCGACTGTGGCGACCTTGCCCCCGTCCGGCCTGTCCTGCACTGTGAGGTCCGCTACCTCGATGCCGCTCCGCTCGAACCAGGCCTGCATGTCCTGCTCGTCGAGCGAAACCGGGAACCCAGTGGTGGTGGCGCCAGGGATCTGGCCGACCCCGGCGAGAGCCTCGACTGCCTGCGGTATGATCTCGATTCGCGCCTTTGCCGAGCCGGAGCCGTCCGCGTTGATCCTCAGCTCCTCCTCGAGATCGAAGCATCCGACCAATGCCACACAGCACAACGC
>CAYUDW010000051.1:0-14641 GCA_964442595.1 uncultured candidatus Brocadiaceae bacterium | reverse complement strand
TCCTCAGCTCCTCCTCGAGATCGAAGCATCCGACCAATGCCACACAGCACAACGCGATCCCCACGCCTGCCAAGCGTTTCATCTCGCTCCCCCTTCCCCGTGTTGAAGTCCCCATGCACTTACGTCGGTGCTGCTCCCGTTTCCCCGCCAGACCGACGCTATCGTAGGCGCCGTTTGCTCATCTGTCAACGTCGGTCTGCGGCTCCGCAGTACCGGGCGCAATCGCCCGCAGGGGGATGCAATCATACCAGAGGCGGAACTCCACGCCGTTGTAGCGCAGCCCCGGGCAGCCCTTCTCCCGCAGCGCGGCGACGGAGCCCCTGCTCTCCGGGTTCCAGGCGGGACCGTTGTAGCGGCGCATCAGCACGCTCCGGCCATCCAGGGCGATCATGTACTCCGCGAGCCGGTGGTAGGCCCGCCCCAGTTCTTCCGGCGCGCTGCCCTGGCGGCGGCCGCGGTAGTGCAGGTTCAGGGCACGCAGGCAGGTGTAAGTCCGCCCGCCGATGGTCACGTCCCAGACGCCGCCCGGCACGATGGCCCGAGGGAAGCGCGGCCCGGTCGCTTCCATGTTCGAGCCCCACCGGATGCGGCTCCGGAGCTTGAGTTCCACGGGCCAGCCGGTCCGCTCCTCGTCCCAGTCGGGATCGTCCCACGTCATCAGGCGGAAGTCCTCCGCGCCGGGCTCGAAGTTGGACTTCGCCACGAAGTAGAGCTTGCCGCCGTCGACGGCCCAGTACCACTCGTGGTCGTAGGTCCAGCGCCGCTCGGGGTCGAAGTCCGGTATCCTGACCCGGTAGCACTCCATGCCCCCGACCCTCTCCTTCCCGATCACGCGGGGGCAGGCGGTGCCGGTCAGCTCCTTTTCAGGCCAGTCGTACCAGGCCAGCAGCGCCTCGCCGCCCTCGACGAGCGGTTCGAGGAACGCGCCTTCGCGGTAGGTGACGGTGCCCTGCCCGGGCTCGGCCGGGGAGATGCGAATCTCCGGCTCGCGCTGCGGGAAGCGCGTCAGCTTCGCGATCATGTGGCTGAAGCCTTCGGGCAGGGCGTGTCCTTTGAGCTCGTCGGCGACCATGGCCATCATCCTTTCCTTGAGCTGCTTGCGCGAGTCGTGCAGGCGGCGCTTGACCGTGCCGGCCGGCGTCTCGAGGAAGTCCGCGATGTCGCCGACCGTGTAGCCGTCGATGTAGAACAGCGTCGTGACGGTGCGCTGGTGCTGGGGCAGGGCCCGGATGGCCGCCAGGACGCTTCGTCTCAGCTCGCGTCTTTGGGCGGCTTCTACCGGGCCGGCTGCGTTCGAGGGAACGTCGCCGGGCGTGGCGTCGAGGGACATGGCGGCCCTGGGGCGGCGTCGGCGGATGCGGTCGCAGTACTTGAACACGATCCGCCGGAACCACCCCGGGAATGCTGCAGGCTCGCGCAGCTTGGCCAGGTCCCGGTATGCCCGGACGAACGCTTCCTGCGCGGCGTCCTGCGCCAGGTGGAAATCGCCCAGGATCGAGTAGGCGTAACCGTAGGCCATGTCCTGGAAGCGGCGCACGATCTCCGCGTAGGCGTCGACGTCGCCCGCCCGCGCCCGTTCGACCAGTGATCTCAGTTCTTCCACGTCGGAGCTGCCCGTGATGGAGGGATTGCCGTCCGGAGACAAGGCCCCATCTCAAGCGAGAAAGGTTCGCTCGCCGGGCCGCCCCCAACCAGGTAAGTCGCGGCGTCCGTTGCTGACTCAGCGTGTGGGCTCGTCCCCTACTGCTGACCCGTCTTCACGTACGCCCGGATCATCCAGTCCCACTTCTCCCGCAGGTCGCTTAGCTCCTCCGGGATGCGGCCCTGCTTCGAATGCGTGGCCTGCACGTCCGTGTCGTAGTGCGTGTAGACGCCCTTGTACTGGTGGGCGTTCGGGTTGATGAGGACCCAGAACGCGGCCGGGACCTTCACCGGCTTCAGAGGCACGTCCACCCACTGCGCCTCGTACGTGAAGAGGGCATAGGGGATGCGGCCCGTCTGGAAGAGCCGCCCCTCGTCGTCGAAGACGTAGTAATCGGCGAAGGTGGTCTCGGGATCGAAGCCGCTGCCGTATCGCGAAGCGTACATGCGCAACCGCGTCAGCTCCGCGCCGTCGGGCACGCCCCCAAACCGGACGGCCGGCCCAGAGCCGCTCATGCTGAGCTTGCCGTCCGACTCGCCGTCATCGTTCTTGATCTCGGTCAGGCCCGCGTCCTGCCAGGGCGTGAGGGGCTTCCTGGGCTCCAGCCACTCGCCGAGCGAAGGCGGAACCTTCTCCGGCGGCGGCTGCGTGACGACCAGCCGCACCATCCAGTCGTACTTCTGGGACATGTCCTCCGGCGTCTGGTCGGGGAGGCCCTGCTTGGAGAAGCATTCGGCATCCGAGTCGTCGTACGCGACGTAGACGCCCTTTGTGGAGGACGGATTGAAGGCGACGTTGATCCAGAAGGGGACGGGTTCGACCTTGTCCCCGGCGACGCGTGCTTCGGGCAGTTCCAGAGGGGGCACAGGAACGCTGTAGCCGCGCCACTTCCCGCGCTCGGCGAAGATCGAGTACGGCTTGCGGATGTACCTGACCGTCTTGAACTTCGTGTCGCAGAGCGTGATCGTGAACTGGTCGGACGGCGGCTGGACGGAGCCGTAGCGGCTGCCGAAGACCTGCACTTCGGTCAGGTACCACTTGCCCGGAGGGCATTGGAACTGCACGAAATGCCCAGAGGCGCCCAGGCTCATCTTGCCGTCCATGCTGCCGTCGTCATGCTTGAGCACGACCGGCTCGGGCTGCGCTTCGCGCGGCGGCGCCAACGCGGGCAGGACGGCGGGCACGATCCCCCCGGCCGGGGCGGCTTCGACCGCGCCGCGCGTCAGCCGGACGCTGCTTGCCAGTAGCATCAGGGCCACGGACAGCGCCGCGACCGTAACGACTCCTCGCAGTCCAAGTCTTGGCTCAGCCATGCCACTTCCCTCCACAAGGCGTGTCACTCGATCCCGTATGACGCTCGGCCGGTGGGCCAAACTCAGGGCGGGGACCCGGGGTCCGCGCACGGCGAGCTCGGCCAGGTCCGCCAGCGACCGGGCGTAGTCCGTGCGACTCTGCAGGACCGAGACGGCCCAATCGTCGCAGACGTGCTCCTGTGCCAGCGCGTGCCGCCGGCCCGCCAGCCGGACCAACGGATGGAAGAACAACGCCGCCTCCAGCAGCCGCCGGTACAGCGCGATTACTGCGTCCCACCGTTTGACGTGGGCGAGCTCGTGGCAGAGCGCGTGCTCGATCAAGCGACGGTCGCCCGCACCAATCAGCTCGTCCGGAAAGATCACGACCGCCCAGACCGGCCCGATGGTCACGGGCGTCCCGACGTCAGACGATACCCGCAGGTCCACCGGCCGCCCGAGCCCCAGCTTCCTACGTAGTGTCAGTGCGCACTCCAGCAGCCCCGGGTCGCTTACGTCGGCGGCTTCGCGCCACACGCGCCGCAGCCAGCGGCCTGCCACGACCAGGCGCGCCAGCATCACCAGCGTCCCGGCCGCCCATGCCGCCAGCATGATGATCGCCAGGACTTGCGCCGCCGACCGCGCCCGGCCAGGCGAGCCCTGTCGCCGTGCGCTCTGTGCCGGTGCCTGCTGCTCGGACGCGTCGGCGGGGGCCGCCGGTCCCGTCGCCTGGACGGCGTGGGTTGCGGTGCCCTGCTCGATGGAGGGTTCCGCAGTCCATTCCGTCGGCGCCTCCACCGACAGCAGCGAGAGAGGGACGACCCGCCAGGCGACCGGTATCACGGGCACAAGCAGGAGGGCCGCCAGCCAGAGCGACGCGCGCAGGCCGCTGTCTCGCCGGGGAAGCAGGCCGGCCACAAGCCACACGGTCGCCAGCAAGGCGGCAGCGGCGAGGGACCACCAGACCAGGCCGGCCAGTATGCCCGGCGCCGTCGAGGCCAGGCCCTCCAATAGTCGGCTCATCCGTGCGCTCCTGCTACTGGGTACGATCCTGCTTCTTCTTTGCCTCGTTTAGTTGCCGACGCAGCGCATCGAGTTCCTTCTCGTCCAGCCGCCCGAGCTCGAACAGGCGCGTCACCAGCAGCTCGCGCGAGCCGTCGAACGCGCGGTTCAGCAGGTCCCTCAACATGCTGCGCGTCACCTCCTGCTCGCCCACCAGAGGGCGATAGACGTAGCGGCGATCCACTTCCTTATGGGCCAGGAAGCCCTTCTGCTCCAGCTTGCGCAGCATGGTCAGGACGGTGGTATAGGCCAGTTCGCGCTCCTCCGCGACGGCGTCGCGGACGTGCTGGACCGACGCCTCCCCGAGGCGCCAGACGGCCTTCATCAACATCAACTCGACGGGGGCCAGCTTGAGCTTCTTCCTGCTCATGGCGATTCCACTATGCCGGTAGTATTACCGTAGTAATAATACTGCGTTCGGCCCGCCCTGTCAAGCCCTATCAAGAGGTGAATTGGCGGCCGGTCAGGCCTCTTCGGCGGCGGGCCCGGGATGGTGCAGGCGGTAGACGCCGTAGCCGCCCGGAACATTGGCGGCCTGGAAACCGCTTTGTGTGAGGATTCGGCAGGCGAAGTAAGACCGGTACCCGGAGGCGCAGATGACGGCCAGTGGCTCTCCGGTTGGGACGCTGTCCATTTGCTGGCGGAGTTCATTCACGTGCACGTGCACCGCACCGGGCAAGTGGCCTGCCTTGAATTCCCCGGCAGTCCGAACATCCAGAACCGTGGTGTCATCCGTGATCTCGTTTGCGTGGACGATGTCCATGTCGCCGCGCAGGTGGTTGGCTGCCACGAAGCCGGCCATGTTGACGGGATCTTTGCCTGCGCCGTACGGTGGGGCATAGGCCAGTTCGGACTCCTCCAGGTCGTACACCGTCATGCCGGCCTGGATCGCCATGGCCAGCACGTCGATGCGCTTGTCCACTCCGTCCCTGCCGACGATCTGGGCGCCGAGTACGCGGCCGTTTTCGGTGGAGAACAGGAGCTTCAGCGTCATTGATGTGGCCCCCGGGTAGTAGCCGGCGTGGCTGCCGGGGTGTACGTATATCTTCTCGTGCGCGATTCCCAGGTCCCTCAACGTCTGCTCGTTCGCGCCGGTGTTGGCTACGGCCAGGTCGAAGACCTTGACAATGGCGGTGCACTGCACGCCCCGGAACGGAGTTCGGCGGCCGCAGACGTTGTCGGCAGCGACGCGCCCCTGCCGATTGGCCGGGCCCGCCAGGGGCATGAGGACCGGCTGGCCGGTGACGCAGTTCTTCACTTCGATCGCGTCGCCGACGGCGTAGATGTCGGGGTCGCTGGTTCTGAGATACTCGTCCACCTTGATGCCGCCGGTTGGGCCGATTTCCAGTCCAGCTTCTCGGGCGAGTTCCGTCTCGGGCCGGACGCCGACGGCCAGGATGATCAGGTCACAGGGCAGCGCCGTTCCGTCCTTCAAGCGAACGATCACCGCGTCCCCTTCGCGCTCGACGGCGCTTGCCGCGTTGGCCAGGAATAGCGGGACCCCCTTCTCGCGCAGGTGCCGGTGGATGGGTTCGGCCATTTCCGGGTCGAGTCCCGGCATCACGTGCGGCAGCATCTCAGCCAGTGCCACGTCGAGGCCGCGGTCCTTCAGACTCTCGACCATCTCCAGGCCGATGAAGCCCCCTCCGATCACCACTGCGCGTCCGCCCGTCGCTGCCTCGACGGCGGCGTCTATCCGGTCCATGTCCTCCATGTTGCGCAGCGTGAAGACGGCCGGGTCGTCCAGGCCGGGTATGGGAGGCCGGACCGGCCTGGCGCCGGGCGAGAGGATGAGCTTATCGTAGCCCTCCGTGTAATCGCGCTCCGCCTGCAGGTCGCGGACGGTTACCGTTTTGGCCTCTCTGTCTATGGCGGTCACCTCGTTCAGGACGCGCACGTCCAGGTTGAAGCGCTTCCTGAGGCGCTGGGGCGTCTGAAGGATAAGCTCGGACCTGTCCCGGATCGTTCGGCCGATGAAGTAGGGGAGGCCGCAGTTCGCGAAGGAGACGTGGGGCCCCCGCTCGAACACGATGATGTCCGCCGCTTCGTTGACTCTCCGGGCGCGGGTGGCGGCGGACATACCGCCGGCCACGCCGCCAATTACGAGCAGTTTCACGTTGATGTGGCCTCCAAAACAGGATCGGTCGGGGATTCACGATGCACGTCAGTGGCCCGGTCGCAGCGGGTCCTGTCGGACTGGGCGTCGAGATGGCGCCCCGGCCAGCGTCCGACGCGCAAAGCGGCGCATTATACGGTCAGGGGAGGGGCATGTCGAACGGCGGCGCTCCGGAGAAGGGATGCGCCGGACGCCCTAGCGGGCGACGATAAGGTAGACGGCGACGCCGATGCCAGCGAGCACGGGCAGGGCGGCGGCAATCCACAGGAGCGTCCTGCTGCGCGCGCCCGAATCGGCTCCGCCGTTGGTGCCCAGCAGGCTCTCGTCGTCGAACTGCGACGCGGCCACCGGCGCGCCCGTCAGCAAGGCGTCAAGGTCACCGAGCAGTTCCGGGTAGGTCTGATAGCGGTCATCCGCATCTCGGGCCATCGTCTTGCGCATGACGTCGCAGACCTGCTGGGGCAGGTTGGGCACGTACTTGCGCGGAGACGGCAGTTCGGCCGAGACGTGCTTGACCATTACTTCGTAGGCGCTCCGGCCCGTGTAGGGCGCCTTGCCGCAGATCATGTGGAACAGGGTGGCGCCGAGCGAGTAGATGTCGCTGCGGAGGTCAACGGTCTCGGAGTTGTTGACCTGCTCGGGGCTCATGTAGTCGGGCGTGCCGAGGCTCGTGTCGCTGGGCAGGGGTTCGAAAACGTCGGCCTCTTTGGCCAGCCCCAGGTCGGCGATCTGCACGCTCCCGTCGCCGTTGAGTAGGATGTTCTCGGGCTTGATGTCCCGATGGATGATGCCCTGTTCGGCTGCTGCCGCCAGCCCCCTGGCCACCTCGATGGCGATCCTTACGGCTTCCTGCCAGGGCAGTTTGCCCCGTTCGTGGATCCTCGCTTTGCAGCTCTGGCCCGGCACGTAGTCCATCGTCAGGTAGTAGTGGCCGTCCTGCTGGCCGTAGTCACGTACGTTGACGATGTTGGGGTGGTTGAGCTGGGTCGCCAGGCGGGCTTCGGAGAGGAACCGGCGCGCATATTTGCCGTTGGCGGCGAGGCCGGCTGAAAGGACTTTCAGGGCGACTTCTCTGTGATGTGTTCCGTCCTCGGCCAGGTAGACGGTGCCCATGGCACCGTGCCCGATTTCGCGCTTGAGTTCGTAGTCGCCGAACCTGCGTGTCTTGTCCGTGGGCATCACCTATCCCTTAGCCGCCACTGACAGTACAGCCGCGAACCTGAGATGTCAAGCAGCCGGCGTCGACACCGCGCACAGAATCGTCGCACAGTGACGCACGCATAGCGGCACGCAATCTCCATGCCGTGAAACGGCACCAGCAGCACGCCATTGCCAGCGCCCGGCAGAGACAGGCGGACTACGGAGGCGGGAGGGGGCGGGAAATGAAGATAAATTCAGGACACGGACAGAGCTGCCTCCACAGACCTACCCAATCGACCGTCTGCCTTCTCCCGGAAGAGCCACGAAATCCTGACATCCTTCAAACGCCATCATAACATACGGCGGCCCCCCTGGAAAGAGCCGACGCCTCAGGGAGCCGATCGGTTGCGTTCATTCTTCGACTGGTTCCAGCATCACTCCCGCTGCGAGCAGCTCATCGCGGAGCCGGCCGGCGTCCACTTCGCGCGTGCTGCGCTCCGCGCCGGCGGCCAACGCGGCGGCGGTTCCTGCGGCCTGACCGCACACCATGCAGCAGACCGTGTTGCGCGTGCTGTTGTGCGCGACCAGCTCGACCGTCATCATCCTGCCGGCGACGAGCAGGTTGTCGAATCCCTTCACGGTGAGCGCGCGGTAAGGGATTCCATAGGCGCCCGCATCCTTGACGCGGTGAGTCGGATTGTCGATGAAGCCGTACAGCCCGATCTCGTCGTCGAAGCGGGCGCCGGACGTGACGTCCTGCTGGGTCATCTCGTAGTCGCACCGGATGGCGCGGGCGCGGCGAGGCCCCACCGCCGGGGCCGGACCGGCGGGGTAGCAGTCCTCGCAGCCGGCGAAGGACCTGCGGAAGAAGTCGGCCACGTCGAACATGCGCCCTCGCAGCGTGAGCTCGGCCTCGGTCAGGCCTTCGGGGTCGAGCGGGTCCAGTTCACCGAAATTGATGCAGTTGCAGTAGGTCAGCTCCCGCGGTCGCAGGGAGCATGACAGGAAGTAATGCGGCGCCTCTTCGGCTCCCTTCTCGCGCAGCTTGCGCATGTCGATGCCGATGCGCACCGGCTGGGGGGCGGACGTGCCCGGCTTGACCGCGTGCGCGAGCTGGTACAGGAGCCCTTTGCCGTCCAGGTCTGCCTCGAGCGCGTCCAGGTTCACGTTGCACAGGCGGAAGGTGAACCCGGCGGCGTAGGCGCCGGGGTCGCCGGCCTTGTAGCGGATGTGTTCGGCACCGGCGTCGGCGGCCAGGTCGCCGTCTCCGGTGCAGTCGATGAATACTTTCGCCTTGACGATGCCCGCACCGGCCTTGCTCCACACCCGCACCGCCTCCACGTGGCCGTTGGCGGCGTCGGCCTTCTCACAGATGGTGTGCAGAAGCAGTTTGACGCCGCTCTGCCGGCAGAGGCGCGCCGCGGCGAGTTTGAACGTCTCCGGCTCAACCGGCGTGAGCATGCTGACGAAGTCGCCTCCGCGTTCCATCTCGACGTGTCCCACGCCGCCGCCCATCTCCCTGACGGTATCGACGAGTTCCTGGGCGATGCCGCCTACCAGCTTCCGCCGTGGCGCGCCGGGCGCTGCGCCGTAGACGTTGTAGAAACTGTGCAGTCCTGTAGCTCCCGTTATGCCGATGCCGCCGAGCCATCCGGCGCGCTCGATCAGGAGCGTCTCTGCGCCGCTCCTTGCGGCGGCGATGGCGGCGGCGATGCCGGCCATGCCGCCTCCGGCGACTGCGACGTCAGCCTGCCAGCATCCGGACATCTTGCGCGCCTCCTTTTATAGGGCGAGGGACTGAGATCGTAAGAGACACAGGGGCCCCTCGCAAGGGGAACGCGTTCTTGGGTCGGGCTTGGTCAGAAGGGACGGAGTGGGCTCAAGCGGAGCCGGACGGCGTGTCTGGCCGCGCCTCTTGTGGACTCTCGTCGGGCCAGATGGAACGGAGGTACGGCGGCAGAGCGGGCTCTGTGAGGGGACCATAGGGCGGGAACGGACTCAGGAGCATCTCGACACAGCCATTGCAGCCTCGGCCCGCTGCCTTCAAGGTACCGCAGACGGCCCCCGAGGCGACGTTGAACGCGCTCGAGACGAAGTCGAATAGGCCGTCTGAACGATCTTCCCTGACCCGATGCTCGATCTCGTGCGGGATCTCCAGCCAGCAGAAGGCGACGTTCACCACCCCCCTGCTGAACTCCATTGCGGTTCCCTTCAAGGAGGGGCGCGACTCCTCGTCCAACGGCTCACACAGACCGAGCCAGTCGCCCGACGCCGTCGAGCAGACCACCAGCGCGGCCCCGACTACGATGGCAATAAGGGGCAACCTTGATCTCGTCATGGTCACAGTTCCTCAAGAGCCCGTAGGCCTTTCACGCCGGGTTGGCGGCAGCCGCCCGCAGCAACTCCAGCGGATCGGTCCCATCTTCGGGATATCCTGCAAAACCGATCGCTACGTCCGGCATGTGTGTCAGGCAACCCTTGAGCTTGACGGCGACGATCTGGGCCGTTCGCCCGTTCGCTTCGGGCAGTACCGCGACCACCTTCATGGGACGTTCGTCCGCAGGGCCCTGACCGGAAGGCGGGGCGTCCACTTCCAGGAAAGCCGCAGCCGCCGGTCCGCGCCTCTCGATCACCTCGACTATGTCGGTGTTGCGCATCCAGGGCCTCACGCGGTTAAACAAGTCCCGGACCGGTGTGCGCTTCGGGCTGAGGACGAGCACGCTGAAGGATCGCTTGTACCGCTCGGCCCGTTTCACTTCGTACGCCAGACGGGCCATGAAGTGCTCAGTGGCCCTGGCGCGTTGCGCGAACTCGACCAGTCTCCGCTCGTCGCCCATTTAGAGCTTGCCCTGTATGACGCCGCCCGACCCCGGGTCCGCAGTGTCTCCCACGGTAACCGAAGTTAGTTTAAGCAGTTGGGGCGAGAAGTCAATGGGAATCCCCCCGTCAATTGTGGGATGGCGATGCCCCGCCAGGCGGCCCCGGCGGCCGGCGGGCCGGGGGGATCCGGCCCGTCCGGTGCGGGCGCGCCGATGCTCGCCCGGCGAGGCAGCTGTCCGACGTTGGCTTGACGCTTCGGTCCGGATAGCCTAGTATATAAAGATATAAGCATATAATAATACATTGATGAACTCGCGCGGTGGGATGCCTGTCCGCCTCGCCGGTTCAGTGCTCGTTCGGGGGCGGTTGGCGCCTCCTGGCGGGAATGGTGATCGATCCATTGACGACGAGGCAGGGGCGATGCCCGACCTGGCTGAATACGTCACGGTCTTCAAGGCGCTATCAGACCCTCTCCGCCTGCGCTTGCTCGGGATGCTGCCCAGCAGCGAAGAGAAGTGCACGTTCTGCGTCTGCGAGCTGGCGCAGAAGCTCGGCGTCTCGCAGCCCTGCCTTTCCCATCACCTGGGCATCTTGAAGGCCACGGGCCTCGTCGGCTTCGAGAAGGACGGGTGCAGCGTCTTCTATTTCGTAGACCGGGACCAGATCGTCGGCCAGCTCGACCGCTTCCGGGAGATGATCCAGGCAAAATGAAGACGGCTCTGATATACGACGAGTTGAGAGATGGCGGCCCCGCCTCATGGGTGGAGGCGGAGTACGAGAGCCCGGAGACGATTGACGCGCTCCTGGCGGCCATTGCCGAGCACTGTGACGAGGCCGTGCCCGTGCCGTTCGGGCCGGATCTGGTGCCGGAGCTGCAACGGCATGCTCCTGACCTGGCGTTCAACATCGCAGAGGGAGTGGCCGGTCCGTCTCGCGAGTCCATCGTGCCCGCCGTCCTGGAGCATCTGGGCATCCCTTACACCGGCTCGGACGCGGTGACGCTCGGCATCTCCCTCAACAAGGCGGTCACCAAGAGGCTGGCTGCGTGGGCGGGCCTCAGGACTCCGGCGCATCGCCTGTTCAGGTCGGGCCGGGAGGCCGCCCGATGCCTGGGTGAAATCGAGTTCCCCGTGATTCTGAAGCCCAACTTCGGCGGATCGAGCGCCGGCATCGGGCCAGCCAGCCTGGTGCAGAACGCGGACAGGCTGCCGTCGCTCGTCGAAGAGCACGTGCGCCTGTACGATCAGCCGTGCCTGGCGGAGGAATACGTCAACGGCGCCGACGTGACGGTCGGACTGCTGGGCAACAGGTCCGTCGAGGTGCTTCCCATCGCCGAGGTCCTGACGGCCGAGGGGATATACTCGGCCCGCGCCAAGGAGGCGCATGACCGCCGCATCGTCTGTCCGTGTGACTTGCCTGACGCCTTGGAGCGCCAGTTAAAGGACTGGTCTCTGAGGATCTACGAGGTAATCGGAGCCCGGGACTTCGCCCGCGTGGACTACATCGTGGACGGCGAAGGTCGGGCGTGGTTCCTGGAAATCAACCCCCTGCCCGGTCTCAGTCCGCACTACGGCGTCCTGCCTGTCCTGGCGGCGGCGGCCGGTTACGGCCATTCAGACCTGATCCGCACCATCATGGATCTGGCACTGGAACGAGACCGGCGCTCGAGGAGACTTGCGCATGAGCGACTGGCAAGATGAGCTGCGCAACAGCGTGACAACGGTTGAGCAGCTTGAACGTTACATCAACCTGACGCCCGAGGAACGTCAGGGGCTGGCCAACATCGACGGCGTGTTCAACTGGGGCATCAGTCCATACTACGCCTCGCTGATGGACCCGGACGATCCGGGCTGCCCCGTTCGCCGGCAGGTGGTGCCGCGCATTCAGGAGTTGCAGGACGAACTCGGCGTGTGGGACCCCCTGCGAGAGGTGGACCATTCGCCGGTCGAGAACCTGATCCACGTCTACCCGGACCGCGTGGCCTTCTGCGTCAGCTCGATCTGCGCCACGTTCTGCCGCTTCTGCCTGCGTAAGCGCATGGTGGACACCATGGGCTGCCCGATCGACGATGACAACCTGCGCGAGGGCATCGAGTACATCCGCGCCACTCCCGCCATCCGCGACGTGCTGTTGACCGGCGGCGACCCGCTGCTGATGGAGGACGAGTGGGTCGAGGAGGTCGTGGCCCGGGTGCATGAGATCCCCCACGTGCAGCTGGTGCGGATCGGCAGTCGCACCCCGTGCACCTTGCCGTCGCGCATCACGGACGAGCTGTGCCGGCGCCTGGCGCGCCATCAGCCCTTCTGGATCAACACGCACTTCAACCATCCCAAGGAACTGACGCCGGAAGCCGTGGCCGCCTGCGGCAGGATCGTGGACGCCGGCATACCGATGGGCAACCAGACCGTGTTGCTCAAGGGCATCAACGACGACACGGCCGTCCTGAAGGAGTTGGGCGAGCGGCTGGTCGCGGCGCGCGTGCGTCCCTATTACCTCTATCAATGTCAGACACTGAAGGGCACGGCGCACTTCCGCGTCGAGATCGAGCGGGGCCTGGAGCTCGTGCGCGGCCTGCGCGGCAGGACCACAGGCTTCGCCATTCCCCAGTACGTCCTGGACACGCCCTTCGGCAAGGTGCCCCTCAACTACCCCTACATCCAGGGCCGGGAGGGTGACTGCGTCGTCATGGAGACCTTCTCGGGCGAGATATGGCGCGAACCGAACCCCGTGTCGTCCTGATCTGCCTGGGCAACCCCGGCCCCGAGCGGTCCCGTACGAGACACAACGCGGGCTACGCCTTCGCCGATTACCTCCAGCGGCAGCACGGCCTGTCCGGCTTCCGGCCTCTGGGCGTCGTGGAGGCCGACGCGGCAGAGGGCGAGATCGCCGGGCTGCCGGTGCTGCTTGTCAGGCCCTCGACGGTCATGAACGACTGCGGCCGCGTGGTCGGCCCCCTGTTGGAGCGTTACCCTCCCGAGGGGACCCGCTACGGCATGGCGCATGACGACCTGGACGTGCCTCTCGGCTCCGTCAAAGGGCGCAGCAAGGGCGGCCACGGCGGGCATAACGGGGTGAGGAGCATACTGGCGGCGGCGGCGGGCCGGGAGTTCTTCCGCATCAAGCTGGGCGTGAACTCCGCCGCGAAGGCGGACTACGACTCCGTGGCCGACTTCCTGCTGTCGGAGTTCCTGCCCGCCGAGCGCGAAGAGCTCGAGACGGCTTTCCCGCAGGCCGAGGAGGCCCTGATCGGCCAGATCAAGTCGTACGCCGCCGAGCTGGCGAAGCAGGACCGAGCAGCGGACGTTAAGACGCGCTACGTGGCGGATGCGCTGACTGAGGCGCGGCAGGCGCTGGGGCAACTGAGCGCCGCCTCGCCCTACCCGGTGTTCGTCAACCGTCGGGAGATGGGGCGCGCTTTCGACGTGGTGACCGCCCTGGCCAAGCTTCTGCGCAAGGCGAAGCTGGCGGCCGGTGGGGACGACGAGTTCCGTGCGCGCCTGCTGGCCTTCATCCCCGACGAGTTGCGCCCGCTTCTGCCTCCGCGTGCGGCATCGGACAGGATCTTCTTTGCCGTCGACCTGCACCTGGCCGAAGGGCAGCTCAAGGTCATTGAGCTGAACTGCGCGGTCGGCTACGCCCATTACGCCGCCCTGGCGGACGAGGCGCTCTTTCCGCTTCTGGAGGAGCGTTTCGGGGGAATCGAGAGGTCCTTCGACGGGGACTTCGCGTCGTTCCTCTACGCCGAGGGCCTCAGGCGGATGCACGATCCGGCGCGCGGCGTCCTGGCCTTCCTACGGGGCTTCAACAACCGGGACATGTTCAACGTGGACGAACTGGAGGGCCTGGCCGGCCGGATCGAGGAGCGCGAGGGGCTCAGCGTCGCCCTCTGCCACGAGCGGGACCTGGAACTGCGAGGGGACGGCCTGCACCTCGCGGCCGGCCGGCGCGTAGACCTGCTTTACGTCGAGGAGAACCTGGCGGAATGGGCCGAAGTGGCCGAGGATTCGCCGCTCCGAGCAGCCGTGGTCGCCGGCCTCGTCAAGACGTTCCCCCCGCTCGACACGTTCCTCCTCACCAACAAAGGTTTCCTATCTTTGCTCGTCTATCCGTCGGTGCAGCGCCTCATCGAACCCGACGAGGCGGAGGGCAAGGTCATCCGCCGGAACGTGCTCTGGTCCCACCCCCTGGACGAGCACGTCGAGCCCGCCGCCTACCACATGCTGGAGCAGGGGCTGACGCTGGTGGTGAAGGATGCGCTCGGCGGAGGCGGGCGGGGCGTGACGGTGCTGCGTCCCGACTCGTCGTCCCAGCAGACCGGTCACATCCTGCGGCGCCGGATGCTGGGCGGCCGCAGCGTGGTGCAGGGCTACTTCCCGGCCGGCCGATGGTCGGAGGAGACGGACCTGCGATTCGACGTGCGCATCCTGGCCGCCGCGCACGAGGGGGACATCGCCATCGGCCCCGTCTATGCCCGCATCTTCCGCGGCGAGAAGGTCAACTTCGCCGACCCCGACTCCGGCGTGGCCCCCGTCTATATCGCTCCCTGAACGCTGCGACTGACTATAGGGCCAG
>CAYUDW010000050.1:11080-19070 GCA_964442595.1 uncultured candidatus Brocadiaceae bacterium | reverse complement strand
CGCCTGGAGGCCTTCGTGCAGATGCTGGAGGCCAGGAAGCAGTCGAGCGAGTCCTGCTGATCGCGTCCCATGCGACGACATGAGAACGGGGCCTGGGTCCGGCTCCCCTCGGGGACGGTTCCCCGTCTGTCTTAGACGCCCCTCAGCGGCTCGATCTGGGCCACCTCGTCGTCGCGCCAGCCGAGCATCGCCAGCTTCTCCCGCACGTAGTACCGGTAATTGTCGTAGGAGACGTCCTGCGGGATGCGGTGGTCGCCGTGGGGGATGAAGCCGCCGTCGTGGACCACGTGCTCGACGCGTCTCAGTTCGGCGAGGATCTCTTCCCTTCCGAATGCAAGCTGATGCTTGGCGATGCCCCCGCGCAGCAGAATCTGCCGGCCCCATGTCTTGCGGTACTTGACCGGGTCCGAGCCCGGATGCACTTCGAGCGGGAACATGCAATTGAGCCCACACTCCAGCCAGATCGGCACCAGGGGCGTGATGTCCCCGTCGCAATCGGTCCAGATGACGTCGCACCCGTGCTGTCGCAGCAGATCGCAGACGCGCTTCAGGCGCGGTCCCACAATCTCGCGGAACATGGCGGGGCTGATCATCGGCCCGCTGCGGAAACAGATGTCCTCCCATCCGGCCGCGAAGTCCGCCTCGACGTGCTTCAGCGCCTCCTCGATCTGGCGGTAGTAGATCTGGGACAGCGTGTCGACGATCTCCTCGACCAGCGGCCGGTCGTCATAGACCATCAGCGAGATGTTCTCGAATCCGACCCAGTTGCGCGGAACGCCGAAGTAGGACCCCAGGCCGATGCCGACCGGCCTGTCCGAGCGCAGCAGCTCCTGTCCGAGCTTCCTGTAATCGGTCGCGAAACGGCGCGGGTCCTCCGGGTCGAGGCGTTCCTTGAAGCGCAGCCAGTCGTCGCGGTTCTCGATGGGGAACTTGATGTAATGGGGGATGGTCTTCAGGTCGCCCTTCTGGACCTCCTGGATCGTGCCGTCAGGCAGCCGCTCGACGCGAGACTCTTCCCGCTCCTCCAGGACTCCCCCTCCCCCCTCGAACGGTGGAATCACCTGGTCGCGGAAAGGCACGTGCGCGACCGGATCGACGCCGAAGTAGCCCTCGATGGACCAGTCGTTCTTGTACTGGGCCGGCAGGCCCTCCGTGTGCCAGCGCTGGACCGTCTCGGCCAGGTAGCCGAACTCCCAGTGCGGCACGCGGTCCACGCCCTGGAAGTGCATCACGCGGCGGAACCGCTCGCGATGGGTCATCTGGCCCAAGCCCGGATCGATTATGCTCTCGGACACCACGCACCTCGACAAGCAATGCAGAATGAACGACGATGAAAGGGCTGCGAGGGCGGCACGCGCCCACGCAAGCCCAGCGTTTATACACGAGCGGCGGGGAAATGCAAGCGAGGTGGCTGCCGCAGACCGGTGCGAAGAAGGCGCCAGACTGCCGGCAACTCTCAGGCAGGCAACTCAGCTCGCGACGAGCGGGAGCGGCTGGCCGAGAACGAGCTTCAACAAGATGAAGGCCCAGACGCCGTGCAGCAAGTGCATGATGATGGCCGGGTAGATGCTTCGCATCCAGATGAAGAGCAGCGTCGGCAGCACGCCCCACACCCCCATCGCGACCGCGCCCGCCACCCCCACGTACGGCAGGTGGGAGAAGGCGAACACGAAACAGGCCACCGCACCGGCGATCCAGTAGTTGCCCAGCCGGTCGCGCAGCGTCGCAATGGCGAACCCGCGGTAGAAGATCTCCTGACAGAGGGGTCTGGTGAGGAGCGCGGCGAAGATGACGGCCGCCCACGTCCCGGCGGACCCGAGCCGGTAGTCCATGCCGAGCAGGCGGGCCCCGGGCAGGACCCTCCGGGCGAGCGCCGCAACTAGGTGGGACAATCCGGCACCGAGGATGAAGAACAGAAAACCCGACACGAAGTGCCTGACCTCCAGATGCCGCAGGCCTATCTCCTGAGGCGTGATGTTGCCCTGCCACATCACCGTCAACAGCAGGGCCAGCGTCACCCAATCAGCCACAGCGCCCACGAGCAGCAGGCCCGCGTCGTCCCGCGTCAGCGCCGTCAGGCCCAAGATGCCTGCCGCCCTTGCGCCCCAGTAGGTCAGCAGCATGGGCAGAAGGAACACGATCGTCAGGCCGACGATCTGGCAAAGGGCGCGTTGGCGTGCGTTTCCCATTCTCGGCGAGTCCCAGGACGGTCCGTTCGGCGGCTGCGTCGCTGCGCGATGAGGCGCTGGATTCTAGCAGCCGGCCGCGCCGCAAGCAAGCATGGTCCCGAGCGGTCCCGAAGCACTCGGGCGGCCTCAGGCAACCGTTGCATTGGCGCGTACGCCGCCTATAATGTCCCTCGCGAACCAGCCCTATGGCGCCTATGAACGCGCAAGACCGAAAGATCCTGTACAGGGCCGAGGCCCTCGCCAAGAGCTATCAGATGGGCGAGGTGACCGTCCACGCCTTGCGCGGCATAGACATGGAGATGTACGAAGGCGAACTCCTTGTCCTTCTCGGCCCCAGCGGCAGCGGCAAGAGCACGCTGCTGAACTTGATCGGCGGCATGGACAGCCCCACGTCCGGCCGGATTATGCTGCGGGACACGGACATCGCGCACTTCAACGAGAGGCAGCTCACGGCCTACCGGCGCGAGCACGTCGGCTTCATCTTCCAGTTTTTCAACCTTATACCGACGCTGACGGCGCGCGAAAACATCGAGCTGGCGGCGCAGATCAGCCCCGATCCCCTCTCCGTCGATCGGATGCTGGACATGGTGGGGCTGCTGGACCGCGCGGACCACTTCCCCTCTCAGCTTTCGGGCGGCGAGCAGCAGAGGGTGGCCATCGCCCGGGCCGTCTGCAAAAACCCGGAAGTCATCCTGGGCGACGAGCCGACGGGGGCGCTTGACTACGAAACGGGCAAGCTGGTGCTGGACGTCCTGAGAGAAGTCCACCGGAGCAGCGGCAAGACGGTCGTCCTGGTGACGCACAACGCCGCCATTGCCGGCATGGCGGACCGCGTCGTGCGACTGCGGAGCGGCAAGATCCAGGAGATCACGCTCAACCCCTCCCCTGTGGAGCCGAAAGACCTGCGATGGTAGGCGGCATGCTGTTCAGGAAACTGCTGCGCGACATCGGCCAGACCGCCGGCCAGTTCGCCGCAGTGGCGGCGGTCGTCGCTTGCGCCATCGTCGTGTTCGTCAGCCTGAGGTCCGCCTACCAGAGCCTGCAGCTCTCGCGCAGCACGTATTACGACAGGTACCGCTTCGCCGACTTCTTCGTGCACCTGGAGCGCGCACCCGAGTCCGCACTGCATGACGTGAGCACGATCCCGGGCGTGATGCAGGTCCGCGGCCGTATCGTCAAGGACGTGCCGCTGGAGGTCGACGGCAACGACGAAGCGGCCTTCGGACGCATCATCTCGATGCCCGACCGGCGCGATGGCCTGATCAACGACATCCACATCGTCTCCGGCTCCTACTTCCCCGGGGCGGCCGCCACCGAGGTGATCGTCAACGAGCGCTTCTGCTACGCGAACGAACTGCAGGTGGGCGACACCTTCGAGGCGACCATAAACGAGCGCCAGGAGACGTTGCGCATCGTCGGCACGGCCTACAGCCCGGAGTACGTCTACGCCATCAGCTCGCCGCAGCAGTTCGCCCCCAACGACAAGGGCTTCGCCATCATCTTCGCGCGGGAATCGTTCGCCGAAGACGCCTTCAACATGACCAACGCCTTCAACGACCTGGTTGGGCTGCTCCGGCCGGGGGCGAGCGTCGAAGGCGTGCTCAACGAGATAGATGAGCGCCTCGAACAGTACGGGGTCTACCACAAGTACGGGCGGGACAGGCAACTATCCAATCACTACCTGTCGGAGGAGATGAAGGGCCTGCGCAACTCGACCCTGGTCACGCCGCTGATCTTCCTGCTGGTGGCGGCCGTGGCGATCCACGTGCTGCTGAGGCGGATGACCGAGCTTCAGCGCACGCAGATCGGGCTGCTCTGCGCGCTGGGCTTCTCGAAGGCGCGCGTACTCGGTCACTATGTGTACTACGCGCTGGCCGTGGCCGTGGCCGGAGCCGTCCCCGGCACGCTCCTCGGCTACCTGCTGGCCGCCAAGTGGACGGAGATGTACAACCTGTTCTTCCGCTTCCCCTTCCTCTACACGCGCTTCAGCCCCTCGGTGGTGCTGCAGGCGTTCGCCTTGAGCGGGGGCATGTGCGTGATGGGGGCGGCCAGGTCCGCCTGGCGCGTGCTGCGCGTGCAGCCCGCCGTGGCCATCCGGCCGCAGGCGGCAGCGTCCGCCCGAAGCGTGCATGAGGGGGCCCTGGGCTTCGTGTGGGCCAGGATGCCGCTGGCCTGGCGCATCAGCACGCGCAACACGCTCAGGGCCTGGCACCGGTCCGCATTCACGCTGATGGGCGTGGCCCTGGCCGTGGTGATACTCCTGATCGGCATGTCGATGACAGACTGGATGGACTACATCATGCACTACCAGTTCGACCTGGTCGATCGGTCGGACATGCACGTGGACTTCGTGAGCGAGCGCCGCCACGCGGCCGTCCTCGACGTGGCTTCCCTGCAGGGAGTGCAGCGGGCGGAGGGCATCCTGCAGTTCGGGGCGGAGCTGCGCAACGGATGGCGGAAGAAGACGGTCCTGGTGCTCGGCCTGCCGGCCGATGGCCGGCTCTACCGCATCTACGATACCGAGGGAAGGCGCGTGCCGCTGCCGGACGACGGGCTGGTCGTTCCGAAGCGGCTGGCCAGGGCGCTGCGCCTGTCAAAGGGCGCGTCCGTCTTGATGGAACCGTACCTGAAGGACAAAGACGAGCGGCTCGCCAAGGTGCGGGCCGTCGTGGACCAGTACATCGGGGTAACGGTCTGCGCTACGCAGGAGTTCCTGGCCGAACTGCTGGGAGAGGCGGGCGCCGTCAACGGCACGCTGATCAGGTCCGAGCCGGGCGCGCTCTTGACGCTGACCGCGGAACTGGAGGACGTGCCGGGCGTGAAGTCCGCCACGGACACGGGAGCTATTCTCGGAGGCTTCGAGGAGACCGTCAGCGACCTGATGCGCGTGTCCACCTTCGTGCTCGGCCTCTTTGCCGCCATCATCGCCTTCGCCGTCATCTACAACTCCTCGACGGTGAGCATCGCCGAGCAGGAGCGGGACCTGGCCTGCATGTGCAGCCTGGGCTACGAGCGCGAAACCGTTGCACAGGTCGCCACAAATGATATAATGCCCCTCGGCCTGCTCGGTACGGCCATCGGCCTGCCGCTCGGCGTGCTGGTCTGCCACGGCCTGTCCCGCCTGTACGAAACGGACCTTTACAAACTTCCGGTCGTCATACAGCCGGCCACGTATGCGACCGTCGTGGCCACCGTGCTGGTGTTCCAACTGGTGGCGCGTTGGGTCTGCCGGCGGCGCGTCTACCGCATCGACATCGTGCGGCGCCTTAAGACATTGGAATAGCCATGAAACGACTGCTGACCAATCTGGGCTGGCCGGTCCTGGTCGCGCTCATCATCGTCGGCATCTACGCCTATGGGAAGGCCCGTCCCGTCGACGTGGAGACCGCCCGGGCCGCGCGCGGCCGCATTGAGGAGTACGTTACCGAGGAGGCCCAGACTCAACTCCACACCGAACGCGTGGTCACGGCCGACCTGCCCGGGACAGCCCGGCGCATAACGCTCGAAGAGGGCGACTCCGTTGAGGCCGGGCAGGTGATCACCACCGTCGAGGACACCGAACTGAAGCTGTATCTGGACGTGATGCAGGCATCGCTCAAAGAGATCGAGGGACATCTGGCTGGCGCGGACGTGCCGCTGCCGAAGGAGTCCGAGGTGGCGGCCGCCGAACAGGAGCGCGTGCGGGCCAGCCAGGAAGTCGAAGGCCTGGAGCAGGACAAGAAGGCGGCCGAGGCCGAGGCGGCCTTCGCGGCGAAGGACTTCAAGCGCATCAAGGGGTTGTTCGAGTCCGGCTCTGCGACCGACCAGCAGTACGACATGGCCCTGCGCGGCCTGGAGACAGCCGCGGCGTCGCTTGCGGCCTTCGAACGCCGCCTGGCCGCCGCGGAGACAGCGGTCAGGGTCGCCGACCTCCGCAAGCAGGTGCTCCTGGACTCGATGGGCGACACCGCGTACCTGCACGACGTCTACGGCGCCCAGCTCGAACAGACCCGCAAGATGATGGACCTGCTCTCGCACGAAATCGCCAAGACGCGCGTCACCAGCCCCATAGCGGGCGTCGTGCTGGAGAAGTACGTCCACAGCGAGCAGTTCGTCCAGCCCGGCGCGCCGCTGGTCAAGGTGGGCGACATGGAGTCCATCGAGATCCGGGCCGACATCCTGTCGGACGAGGTCGGGCGGGTCGAGCCCGGGCAGCAGGTGCTCCTGGTCGGCCGGGCCGTCCGGGACCCGAGCGTCCGCGGGCGCGTCAAGAAGATATACCCGTCCGGCTTCACGAAGATATCGGCGCTCGGCGTCCGGCAGCAGCGGGTTGCCGTGCTCATCGATTTCGAAAACGCCGAACTTCAGCTCCAGCCGGGCTACGAGCTGGACGTCAAGATAGCGGTCGCCGCCAGGGACGACGCAGTCCTCGTGCCGAGCGAGGCCGTCTTCGCGACGGCGGAGGGGCAGGCCGTCTTCGTGGTGCTCAACGGCCGGGCCCGCCTGCGGACGGTCAGCACCGGCCTCAAAGGGGATGACTACTACGAGGTCACCGCCGGCCTTGAGCCCGGCGACGTAGCCATACTGCGGCCCCCGAGCGAGCTGAAGGCCGGCAGCCGCGTCAAGAGAGAGGCCGCCGGGGATACACCGATGTAGAGACGGCCGCCCGCACCTCCGACACGAGGTTAATGCATCATGAAGCTCGGATTAGTCACGTACAACCTGGCCAAGGACTGGGACCTGGACAAGATCATCGGGATGTGCGAAGAGCATGGCTTCGCAGGGGTCGAACTGCGCACCACGCACGCCCACGGCGTCGAGCTCGACCTGACGGACGCGCAGCGCAGGGAGGTGCGCCGCAAGTTCGAGGAAGGCCCGGTCGAGCTGGCCGGGCTGGGCAGCGCATTCGAGTACCACATGACCGATCCCGATGAGGTGCGCCGCAACATCGAGGGCACGAAGCGGTACGCGCAACTGGCCGCCGATGTGGGCGCGCCCGGCGTCAAGGTGCGCCCCAACGGCCTGAATCTCGACGAGGGCGTGCCCGAGGAGACCACGCTCCGCCAGATCGGCCAGGCGCTGGGCGAGTGCGCCGAACACGCCGCCGCCCTCGGCATTGAGGTGCGGCTCGAGGTGCACGGACCCCTGACCAGCGAGCCGGCCCGGATCCGGAAGATCCTGGACCACGCGAACCACCCCAACGCGCTCGTTTGCTGGAACTGCAATGCGGGCGAAGTCGTCGACGGCTCGATCCGGGGCAACTTCGAGCTGTTAGCCGATCGGATAGCACTCGTCCACATGCGCGACCTGTGCGCCGCGGCCTATCCGTCGCTGGAACTGCTGCGCCTGCTGCGCGAGCGCGGCTACGAGGGCTACTGCCTGGCCGAAGTGCCGGAGAGCGACCAGCCCGGCCGAATCATGGACTACTCCCGCTCCCTGTGGGACGCCTACCACCGCATCCTCGACCTGGAAGCCGCATGTTGACCTCCTGACGGGCTGAGAGCCAGAGCCGTGACCCGTCCGAACATCCTCCTGATCACCACCGACGAGCACAACGCCCGCGCCCTCGGATACGCGGGCGACCCGGTCATCCAGACGCCCAACATCGACGCGCTGGCGCGGGAGGGCATGGTCTGCCACCGCGCCTATACGACTCAGCCGCTCTGCACGCCCGCCCGGGCGTCCGTCTGGACCGGCCAGCACGTGACCACGCACGGCGTGCGGGGCAACCTCTACACGGGGCTGAAGGCCGGCGTTCGGGCCGGCAGCGTCACCTTCAGCAAGCTGCTGCAACGGCACGGCTACGAGACGGCCCTGATCGG
>CAYUDW010000050.1:3583-10980 GCA_964442595.1 uncultured candidatus Brocadiaceae bacterium | reverse complement strand
GTTCTACGTAGACAACTACATCGGTCGGCAGGCAGTCGCCTACCTGCGGCGCGAGCGCCGTAAGCCGTTCTTCCTGTGGGTCTCCTTCTGCTCGCCCCATCACCCGTGGGACCCGCCGGCGCGGTTCGACGACATGTACGACCCCGAGGAGATCCCGCTGCCGCAGAGGCGGCCGGACGAGCTGCACCGCAAGCCGCGGCGGCAACTGGAGAAGCTTCAGAACCTGGGCCCCGGCCTGCCCGATACGACCAACGACCCGACGCTGCACGTCCCGCCCGGCGAAGCGCACCTGAAGATACCCGAAGGCGTTCAGCGCAAGATGATCGCCCGCTACTACGGCACCGTCAGCCTGGTAGACGAGCGGATAGGCGACATCATCAGCGCCCTACAGCAGGCCGGCCTGTGGGAAAGCACCATCGTCATCTTCACCAGCGACCACGGCGACCACCTGGGCGAGCATCATCTGTGGTTCAAGGGCGTAACGATGTACGAGTGCCTGGTGCGCGTGCCCTTCGTGCTGCGACTTCCGGCAGGCCGGGCGGCCGGAGCGCAGTGCCGGGAGCTGGTCTCGCTGTTCGACCTGGCCCCCACCTTCCTGGAATGGGCCGGCGTGCCCGACCCGGGGACGTTCGACGGCATCAGCCTGCTGCCCCTGCTGCATGAGCCCGACGAGCCGATCCATGACGAACTCTTCCTCGGCGACAGGGCCATAGTGACGAAGGGCTGGAAATACGTCCGGAACCCGGGGGACGCGGCGGAGCTCTACCACCTGGCCGAAGACCCGAAGGAGCAGGTCAACCTGTCGGGCAGCCCCGAATGCGCCGAGGTGGAGGCGACGCTACGAGACCGGCTGTCCGAACGGTTCGGGCCGCCCCCGTAAGGCCCGTAGGCGGGCCCTCGGCAGCCGATGTGACCAGAGGAGGCCCCCCGGCAGAAGCCGCGCCGTGGGACGCCGGGGCGCGAATTCCCCCCGTTTCCTTGACACTTCGGCCGAAGTGTGGCATAGTGGAACTGACTGGTCAGTTCTATTTGCGGGAGCGGGCCATGGGCGACAAAGCCGCGTGTATACTCAAGACGGCGGAGAGGCTCTTTGCGGCAGGACGCTACCACGAGGTGACGCTGGACGACATCTGCAAGGAGGCCGGCGTCGGCAAAGGCACCGTCTACCGCTACTTCAAGGACAAAGAGGACCTTTTCTGGCAGGTGATACTGTCCGGCCTGGACGAGCTGGTCCGATCCGTCGAGGATGTGCAGGAACGGGAACAGGACCCTGGAGAGGGCCTGCGCGGAGTGGCGCGCTGCATCGCCGATTTCTTCTCAGACCGACGCGCCCTGTTCGGCCTGATGTGGAGCGAGAGCTTCAGGGGCTCCGGCCGGAAGAAGAAATTCTGGAAACAGTGGCGCAGCAAGCAGGAAGGTTTTCTGGCCGTCACGATGGGCTTCATCGGCAGGGGCATGGAACAAGGCCACTACGTCAGCCGGCTCAGTCCGCATGCGGCCGCCCGGCTGTTGCTGGGTATGATCCGCACCGCCCTGTGGAACCGGGAGGAGATGCCCAAGGGAGACGGTTGGCCCCTGGCCATCGTGGAGTTGTTGGAGAACGGCATCCTGGCAGACAAGTCCAGCAAGATCAAATGAGAAAGCGAATTATGTCCAGACCTCTGTGCACTGCCCTGCTGATGCTGGCGGCAGCCGGCGTAACGTTGGGCCTGACGACCGGTTGCACTCGCCAGTACTACAAGGAATCGGCCGATCGGCAAGTCAGCTCCATCCTGCGGCAGAAGGGGCCCGAAGTGCCGGAGTTCGTGCCGGGCAGCTCCGCAGTTGAGCCCACGCCGGAGTCGCAGGAGACGGTTCGCCGCCTGGCCGGCCTGCCCGAGCCCGGCGACGGTCTCGAGCAGCCGGCAATGACCGTCCGCCGCCAGGATCCGGCAGCCGAGCCTGTGGTTCTTTCGCTCGAGAGCGCCCTGGTGATCGCCGCCCTGAACAGCCGCGACTACCAGACGCAGAAGGAGTCCCTCTACGAGGAGGCGCTCGACCTGACGTACCAGCGCTACCTGTTCAACCCCCAGTTCTTCGGAATCCTGGGCGGCGAGTACGAGAGCACGAACAGCGGCGAAGAGAACACGGTCAGCGGCGACACCAACTTCGGCTTCAACTGGCTGCTGGCCACGGGCGCCCGGCTGAGCGTGAGCCTGGCCTCCAACTTCAGCCAGTTCCTGTCGGGCGACCCGGAGAAGGCGGCCTCCTCCGTGCTTTCGGCCACGATAACGCAGCCCCTGCTGCAGGGAGCGGGCATCTCGGTGAAGAACCCGCTCATCCAGGCCGAACGCAACGTCATCTATCAGATCCGGGAGTTCGTCCGGTACCGGCGAACGTTCTTCGTGAACGTCGTCTCGGCCTACTACGGCGTCCTGCGGGAACGCCAGCTTCTGGAGAACGAACTGCTGAACCGGGACAACCTGACCCTCGTCAGGGAGCGTGCGGAGGCCTTCGGCAAAGCCGGCCGTTTTGGCAAGTTCGAGGTCGACCAGGTCCGTCAGGACGAGCTGTCCGCGGAGAACAGCGTGGAGGTGGCGCGTCAGAGGTACCAGAACGCGTTGGACCGGTTCAAAATCACGCTCGGGCTGCCCACCGAGAGCGAGGTCATGCTGGACATGCGGGAGCTGGACCGGCTGAGCCCCGAGGAGATCGTGGAGGTAACGCTCGGATCGGACGAGTCGGCGGATATCGCCCTCGGCCACCGGCTCGACCTGATGACGGAACGCGATCAGATCGAGGACGCCGAACGCGAGGTCGAGGTGGCAGCCGACGATCTGCTGCCCGGACTGGACCTGACAGCCACGGTCGAGACGGATACTGAAAGGCCGACCGAACCTCTGGACTTCCAGGGGGACAACACGGACCTGAGCGTCGGGTTTGAGCTCGATCTGCCTCTGGACAAGCTGTCGGAACGCAATGAGTTCCGCAGGCAGCTCATCGACCTGGAGCAGGCCAGACGCGGCTATCAGGAGAAGCGTGACGACGTAGTGCTGGAAGTGCGCGACGCCTGGCGCCAGTACACCCGCGCCAGGAATACATACGAGATCGAGAAGGGGAGCCTGACCCTTGCTTCAGGGCGCGTCGAGAACACGCAGATGCTGTTCGAAGCCGGACGGATCACAGACCTGCGCCGCGTGCTGGAAGCGCAGGAGTCCCTGGTGCGCGCCCAAAACGCCGTCACAAGGGCCCTCGTGGACTACAAGGTGGCGAGCCTGGAGCTTGCGCGCGACATGGGCATTCTTGCCGCAGATGAAGAAGGACGATTAGAGGAGAGGTTCGATGCGTACCAGTGAGGACAGTCCTGAACAGCACAGCCCCGATGTCCTGGCCGGTCAGCCGGCCCCCGAGGCCTCGGGAGGCAGCCCACAGCGAAGACGGATCAAAGCCGTGGTCATCGTCGTGGGCCTGGCCGTGGTTCTCGCTGCCGTCGGCGTGGGCCTGATGGCCGCCCCCAGCGCCGAAGGGGAGGCCGAGGCCCTGCGCACGGCGCCCGTCAAAGGCGGTGACCTGACCATATCCGTCACCGAAGGCGGCACGCTGCTCGCCAGAGAATCGCTGGACATCAAGAACGAGGTGGAGGGCAACCGGTTGACCATCGTCGAGCTGGTTGACGAAGGCACCCACATCACGCAGGAAGACGTCGACAACGGAATGGTCCTGGTCCAGCTCGACGCCTCGGACCTGGAGGAAAGGGAGAGCCAGCAGGAGATCCGGTTCTACAATTCGGAGGCCTCCTACAAGGAAGCCGTCGAGGACCTGGCCATCCAGGAGAAGCAGAACGAAAGCAACGTCACGCTCGCCCAACTGAATCTGAAGTTCGCCCGCATGGACCTGGAGCGCTACCTGGGCAAGGATCTGGCCGCCCAGGTGCTGGAGGAGAAGATCGATTTCTCCAATCTGGCCGACGGCGAGGGACTCGGCGGCACGGCCAAGCAGGAGCTGAGGAACCTGGAGTCCGGCGTGTTGCTGGCCTCCGCCTCCCTCGCCAACCAGCAGGAGCAACTCGACTGGACGCAGAAGCTATTCGACAAGGGCTACGTGGGCCAGAATGAGCTGACCAGCGACCAGCTTGAGCAGCAAAGGATTGGCATCAATGAACAGAAGGCCAAAGAGGACCTGCGCCTGTTCAAGCTCTACACGCTGCCGAAGGAGGCCGAGCAGCTCTACAGCGACTGCGAGGAAGCCGAGCGAGAGCTGGCCCGCGTGCAGGCCAAGGCCCGGAGCGAACTGGCGCAGAGAGAGGCCAACCTGAAGTCCAGAGAGGCAAGCTACAGACTCGACGATGAGCGACTGGACAAGGTCAAGACGAACCTGGAGAAGTGCGTCATGCGCGCCCCCAAGCCGGGCAGCATCGTCTACCCGGGCAGCTCCAACCGGTGGCACAGACGCCGGATCGCTGAAGGCGAGACGGTGTACAGCAATCAAGTGATCCTCAGCATCCCGGATCTGTCCACCCTGGCCGCCCGAGTGAACATCCACGAGACCGACATCGAGAAGGTCAAGGTGGGCCAGGACGCCATCGTCACCGTGGAGGCTCTGCCCGGCAAGTCGTTCGCCGGCAAGGTCGTGAAGGTCAGCCCGGTCGCCAGCGCGGCGGCCGCGTGGCTCAACCCGGACATCAAAGTCTACGAGTGTGACATCGCCCTGAACAGCGTGCCACAGGACCTGACGCCCGGCATGTCGGCTACGGCCGAGATCGTGGTCGCCCGCCTCAGGAACGTCCTCTACGCCCCCATCGAGGCGGTCACCACCTACAAGGGGCAACGCGTGTGCTGGGTCCAGACCCCCTCCGGACCCGCGCTGCGGACCATCGAGACCGGCCACTTCACCGAGAAGTTCGTCGAGGTCACGGAAGGCCTGACGGAAGGCGAGATCGTCTACGTCGATCAGCCCCAGGAACTGCCCGAGGAGGAGAGCGAGGCCCAGCCGGCACGCCTGGCCGAGCTGGAGCGCATCCTGGCCGAACGGCGGGCCGCGGAGCAACAGGCCGCAGCCGACACCGGACTGACGCAAGCCGAAGGATCCGTCGCCACCCCGGAAGCCGCTGAGGTAAGCGCCTCCGAATACATCATTGACGGACAGGTCAACTGGGCGAAGCTGGGCCCCGAGCTCAGAGGGCTTAGCGACGAAGAACGCGCCCAGAAGCTCAAAGATATCATGGACAAACTGCCGGAAGATGAGCGAAAGGTGCTCGAAGAGACGCTCAACAGACGGCAGAGCATGTCGGACGAGGAGAGGCAGCCGCGCAGACAGCAGGTGACGCAGGACGCCGGACAGGGACGTGACTAGTGCCTGCCTCCGAAGCCCGCGTCCCCACCGCCCGAGACGCTACCTGAAGGTCAGCCGCCCATGAACTGAGGGGCGGCCGGCCGTCAGACAGACATTGGAACGGTCTTCATGGAACCACGCGGAAGTAACCCACCACAAAGAGTGGAGGAGATCTCTGCCGACACGGCACGCAGACTGCGCCGGCGGCGCGGCAGCCTCATGAAGACGGCCGCCGTCCTGATCGGCCTGGCCATCGTCGCCAGCCTGGCCTACGGCTTGCTGGCACGACCAGGCCAGGAGGACGACACCGAGGACATACCCACCGCCGCCGTCGAGCGCGGCGACCTGATCATGACGGTCAGCCAGCGCGGGTCCATCTGGGCCATGAAGCCCCTGGAGATAAGGAACGAGGTCGAGGGCTGGAACGACATCCTGGAACTCGTCGACGAGGGGACCCACATCACCGAGCAGGACGTCGAGGACGAGATGGTGCTGGTCCGGCTGGACTCGTCGGGTCTGGAGGAGCGCGAAGCCAACCGGCAGATCGACTTCTACGAGGCCGACGCCGCCTGCACCCAGGCTCAGGAGAACCACGAGATCCAGCAGAAACAGAACGAAAGCGACATCGCGCTGGCCGAGCTGAACGTGAGATTCGGACGGATGGAACTGGAGCGATACCTGGGCAAGCCGCTCGCCGCACAGGTTCTCGCAGAGCAGATCGACTTCGCCGCCCTGGCGGAAGACGACCGGCTCGGAGGAACGGCCCGGCAGACACTGCGCGAGCTGCAATCCGAGGTGCTGCTGAGCACTGCGGCCCTCGCCAACCGGGACGATCGACTCCAATGGACCCAGAAGCTATATGACAAGGGCTACGTGGGCCGCAATGATCTGAGCAGGGACCAGTTGGAGCGGGAGAGGATTGCCATCGGCGAGCAAGAGGCCAAAGAGGAGCTGCGCCTGTTCAAGCTCTACGCGCTGCCGAAGGAGGCCGAGCAGCTCTACAGCGGCGCCAACGGGCAGGGGGGGGGGCCCGGCTACAGGGAAGCCGTGCGCTCCTTGGAGCGCGTGCAGGCCCGGGCCCAGAGCCGCATGGCACAGGCCGAAGCCAACCTGAAGTCGACTCAGGCCCAGTTCAAACTCGAACAGGAGCGGCTGGCCAAGATCCAGGAGATGATCGTCAAGAGCGTGATCCGTGCCTCGCGCCCCGGGCTGGTCATTTACGGATCGAGCGGACAGGAGCTCTACCGGCAGCGCTACCGGGTCGAGGAAGGTGCGTCCGTGCCCGAAAACGCCGTTCTGATCCGCATACCCGACCCCTCCGATCTGGCCGTCAAGATGAACGTGCCGGAAGCCAAGATCGACAAGATCAAGGTCGGTCAACCGGCCCTCATCACCATGGAGGCGGCGCCGGGCGAGACCTTCCTCGGACGCGTGGCCAGGATCAGCCCGATGGCGAATCCAGCTCACGCCTGGCTCAACCCCGACGCGAAAGTCTACGAGACCGAGGTGGCCCTGGAGGAAGCACCCAAGCGCTTTATCCCCGGCATGTCGGCTACGGCGGAGATCGTGGTCGCCCAACTCAAAGGGGTTGTCTACGTGCCCACGCAGGCCGTCGTCACTCACCGGGCCCACTCGTTCTGCTGGGTCAAGGGTTCCGATGTCCCCCGGCCCGTCGTAACCGGGCAGTTCGGGGACAAGTACGTCGAGATCACCGACGGGCTCAATCCCGGCGAAGAGGTCTACCTGGCGCCGCCAAGGCCCCTGGCGGAGGACCTGATCAGGCAGATCGACGAGGCGGTCAGCGTGCCCGAGGAGGCCGCTGAGGCCCCCGGACCTGCGGAAGCGCCGCAGGCCGAGGAAGCCCCGCAGGAAGGCGGCGCCGAGGCGGCGGCCGACTCCGAGTACATGACGGAAGGCGCGCTCGACTGGAACAAGGTCCGCCAGCAGTTGGAAGGCCTCAGCGAGGAAGAGCGCGCCCAGAAGCTCCAGGCAATCATTGAGAAGCTGCCCGCCGAGCAGCGGGAGCAGATGCAGGCCCGCAGGCGCGGCGGAGCTGGCGGTCAAGGCGGCGCACCGGGAGGCGGCGC
>CAYUDW010000050.1:0-3483 GCA_964442595.1 uncultured candidatus Brocadiaceae bacterium | reverse complement strand
AGGCGGCGCACCGGGAGGCGGCGCTCGCAGGGGCGGCGGCCGACGCGGAGCCGGCGGCGGGCAAGAGACCCCGAGCCCCTAGAACGCTCCCACGTGAGGCAAGAAACGCAGGAAAGGCAACTCCATGGCGCTGGCTGAATTCAGGGACGTCTGGAAGACCTACGTGATGGGGCACACGCTGCTCCACGCGCTCAAAGACGTGAGCTTTGCCCTCGAAGAGGGGGAGATGGTGGCCCTGATGGGCCCCTCCGGCTCGGGCAAGTCCACGTTCCTGAACCTGATAGGCTGCCTGGACACGCCGTCTCGGGGCCAGTACCTGCTCGGCGGGCGGGACGTCTCCACCATGAACGATGACGAATTGAGCGAGGTGCGGGCCAGCGAAATCGGCTTCATCTTCCAGTCCTACAACCTGATCACCCAGCTCAACGTGGTCGAAAACATTGAGATTCCCCTCTACTACCGCGGCGTCTCGGAGCGGGAAAGCTACGAGAGGGCCGTCATGCTGGCCGAACGCGTTGGGCTCGGCCATCGCCTCACACACGTGCCCACGGAACTTAGCGGCGGCGAAAGGCAACGGGTCGGCATTGCGCGCGCCCTGGCCAGCTCGCCCCTGATCGTGCTGGCCGACGAACCGACCGGCAACCTCGACACGAAGACGGGCAAGCAGATCCTCGATCTGCTGCACCAACTGAACGCCGACGGAGTCACCATGCTCGTCGTGACCCACGACCCGCAGGTGTCGTCCTCCACGCAGAGAATCATGCACCTCGTCGACGGCATGCTCACGGACGGGGCGCCGGCGGGTCATCCCCAGGGAACGCAGAAATGATCGGGTTTCAACTCAAGCGAACGCTCAAAGCCGGCGTCAAGAGCCTTTGGCTTCACAAGATGCGCAGCGGCCTCACCATGCTGGGCATCACCTTCGGCGTCTGCTCCGTCATCGCCATGCTGGCCATCGGCACCGGGGCCAGCGAAGAGGCCCTTCAGCAGATAGAGAAGCTGGGGAGCCTGAACATCATCATCCAAAGCGTCCCCCCCCCGGACAGCCAGCAGGCCAGCGAGGAAACCAGCAGGCTGCGGGAGTATGGCCTGACCCGTGAAGATGCCGAACGCATCGACACGACCATACCGGGTGTGACTATGACCGTGCCTGCCCGCAGAATAAGGCAGACCGTCGTCCACGCCAGCCATCGGATGGACACCGATCTGGTCGGGACGGTGCCCTCCTACAAGGAAGTCAACAACGTGCAGGTCCTGCGCGGCCGGTTCCTCACGCACACGGACATGATCAAGCGCGGCGGCGTCTGCGTGCTGGGCCGCACGGCAGCCAACGTGCTCTTCCCCCTTGGGGACGCCATCGGCTCGTCCATCCTGTGCGGCGAAAACCGCTTCAGGGTGGTCGGCATCGTCACGTCTTTCGCCCGCGGCGAGTTCGGCGGCAAGAAGATGGAGGGCGATCCGAACTCCGAGGTCTACGTCCCGCTGGGAACGATGAACCTCTACTTCGGCGAGAACATCGTCTTCGGCTCGTCCGGCACAAGGACCTTTGAGCGGGTCGAATTGCACGAACTGACCGTCCGGGTCGAGTCCCTGGACAACGTGCGCCGCGTCGAGAGTGTCATCGTCGCCCTTCTGCAGAACAGCCATAGCAAGGACGACTACCAGATCATCGTGCCCCTGCACCTGCTGGTCCAGGCCCGCAGGACCAAGCGCATATTCAGCATCGTTCTGGGCTCGATAGCGGCGATCAGCCTGCTGGTCGGCGGCATCGGCATCATGAACATCACCCTGGCCACCGTCATGGAGCGCACGCGCGAGATCGGCATCCGGCGCGCCATGGGGGCCAAGAGGCGCCACATCATCTTCCAGTTCCTCACGGAGACGTTGCTCCTTGCCTGGTTCGGTGGCGGCCTGGGCATCGCCCTCGGCATTCTGGCCCCCCACCTGGTCCAGAGATTCGCCGGCATGCGCACCGTGGTGACCGTCTGGTCGCTGCTGCTCGCCTTCGGCATCAGCGCCGCCGTGGGCATTCTGTTCGGGATTTACCCCGCCTACCGCGCCGCCAACATGGACCCCATCGAAGCCCTCCGCCACGAGTGACCCCCCGCGTCTTGACCGGCGTGGCACGTCCTATCCCGGCTTGTACCCACTTCCGGGGCACGTCTGAAAACGCACGAAGACGTGTACCTGCCGTGACAAACCCGTAACGTGCCTCCCTTATCATCCCCCTCTGTATGCTGGAGCAGGTGAGCCGCCCGCAGCGGCGAACGCGCTCCGGAAGCGAAGCCTCTCAGGTAAAGGGAACTGGCAGTCACCGGAAAGGAGAGCCTGCCATGAACGCGACGCACGAGAGAGTCGATGCGGACCTGCGGGCCGCGGCCATGGGCTGCGACCGCGGGTGGACCGAGTTTCTGCCCGAGCAGTGGGAAGAGGTCAACGCCTTCTCCGAAGGCAACGTAACTCCCCTGCACGTCGCGGCCGAGCAGGGCAAGGCAGCGATAGCGGCGCTGCTTCTGTCTCGCGGCGCCGACGTCAACGCCTGCACCGAAGGCGGCTGGACCGCCCTGCACGGGGCGGCGGCTGCGGGACGGACGCAGATGCTTCGGCTGCTGCTGGACAGCGGGGCCGACCCTGACGTGGTGGACGCAGCGGGGGAATCCGCCCTGCACGCGGCCGCACGTTGGGGCCGGGGCGAAGCGGCCGGCCTCCTTCTGGCCGGGGGCGCCGACGCCGACGCCCGCAGCCGCCAGGGCTGCACCGCGCTTGACGTAGCCGCCGAAGGCGGACACCAGGACGTGGTCGCCCTGCTCGCTGCGGGCGCTGGCCGCTAGCTCGCCCCGACCGCACAGGAACAAGAACGGACAAGCGCGTGACACAGCCGTAACAACCGGAACGGTAGACTGGCTCTTGCCGTCGGAGGGATTTCAGCTAACATGTCAGAAGGAGGGACAGCGATGTTTGCCAGGAATTGCGTGATCGGCGTGCTGCTGGCCTCGATGGGGATCGCGTCCGTTGCGGCCGCCGAGTCGGCGCCCGTGCTGCTTGAGCAGGCCGTCTTCGCCGAGGAGATGGAGGGCGACCTGGACGCCGCGATCAAGACGTACCGGAAGGTCCTGAAAGATGGCGAGGCCACGCGGCCGGTCCTTGCACAGGCACACTACCGCCTGGCCACCTGCCTGCTGAAGGCCGGCCGCTCCGCGGACGCCGTCAAGGAGCTGAGGACACTGGCTGAGCGGTACCCGGATCAGGCGGAGGTGGTCGCCGAGGCCCGGGCCCTGCTGGACGCCCTGACCACGCCGGACCCGGCGGGCCTCATGCCGCCAGAGACGCTCCTGTACGCCGAGCTGGGTAGCTCCGGCCTGCACGCAGCGGCAGCCTTCAACATGGTGCGCAGCGCCGCCATGGCGGCGTCCGGCGCCGGGGGGCCGTTTCAGCAGGAAATGGGTCGCGGAGCGGACTTCCTTGCCCCGCTGCTGAACCCCG
>CAYUDW010000049.1:8532-19420 GCA_964442595.1 uncultured candidatus Brocadiaceae bacterium | reverse complement strand
TTCATCGTGGCGGGCCCTTTTCTGCGCATGCGCGACGAGGCGTGCATACGCTACAGTTGCAGGCGGCTGGGGATAGACGGACAGGTGGAGATACGCGGTCCGTACATACGGGAGGATGCCGAGGCCGTCTTCCGGTCGGCCGACGTCTATGTGCACGCGAAGCAGGTGGACGCGTGTCCGAACGCCGTGATCGAGGCGATGGCCTGCGGGCTGCCGGTGGTCTGCACTTCCTCGGGCGGGACGCCGGAATTGGTGGGCGACGGCGAGGGGGGAATCTGCGTGCCTTGCGAGATGAACTACGACGTCCTGCAGTTCCCCGAGCCGGAGCTGATCGCCGAAGCGGTGCTGAAGGTGGCGGCCGACCTGGACGGTTTCGCGAAGAGGGCCAGAGAGCGCGCCGTGCGGCTTTTCGACATCGAGAACTGGTATGCGAGGCATGAAGAGGTCTTCACAGAGCTGCTAGAGGGCCGAAGCTGAGGCAACGGAAGGAGTCCGCAGTGGCTGTGTCCGGCAAGGCGGCGTTTCGGCAAGGGCCTGTCCCTGACGTTGAATTCGGCTCAGGTTCGTCAGGGCGCGGGACTCGTGGCCCGGGGGAAGTCCTGGTGGTCGGGGGGGGCTTCCACAACAAGGGCGCCGAGGCAATGCTGCTGACCGTCGCCTCGTGCCTGAAGGAACGGTTCCCCGGCGTCACTGTGCTCCACTATGCCGTGCATGATACGTGGCGGGAACGGCTGCGGGAGGCCGGCGTTGCGGCCCTGGCGAAGCCGGCGACCGTCCCGGGCGTCGTGCGGCGGTGGGAGGAGCTGAGAGCACGCCTTTCGGATGCCCCCTTGCTGGGCGAGCGGTGGCGTCCGGAGAGCCACAGGGGCATTGGGGCCGTCCTGGACGTGAGCGGTTTCCGCTCCAGCGACCAGCGCGGTGCGAGCGTTAGCCGGGGGCGCTGGTGGCAGATGCACCGCCTCTGGGCGCCGGGGGTACCCATCGTGTACCTGCCCCAGGCGTGGGGGCCGTTCCAAGACAGGGCCGTCAGGCGCTACACGCGGTCCATGCTTCGGGAGGCCTCCCTTGTGTACGCGAGGGATAAGGAGTCCCTGGGTTACCTGCAGGAACTGGGCGCCGTCCCCCCGGAGCGGCTCGGCATGGCGGCCGACATCGCGTTCCACTTTCGGCCCGCTCCGCCCGACTGCGGCGAGCGCATCTTGGCGGGGATAGGAGCGAGGAGGCGCTCGGGGCCACTCGTGGGCATAGCCCCGAACGTGCGGATCTACGAACTTGCCGATGGCGAGGGAACGCAGAACGAGTACGTCAGGCTGCTCGCGCGCGTCTGCGAGTACTTCTTGAGGGACGCTGGCGTGGACGTGGTTATCATACCCCACGAGGTCTACGAGAACGAGACGAGGGACGACCTGATATTCGGGGAGTTGCTGCGGGACGTGCTGGGCCGTCCGGACGGACTGCATGCAGTGACGAGGAACCATTCCGCCGCCGATCTGAAGTCTCTCGTTGGGCAGTTGGACTTCCTGGTGGCCTCACGCTACCACTCGCTGGTGGCCGGCCTCTCGATGCGGGTGCCGCTGGTGGTGCTCGGATGGTCCCATAAGTACGTGGAGCTGATGAACGATGTGAACCTCGGTGAGTACGCGGTGCACCTGCCGGCGCCCGCCGAGTCGTGCCTGGACCTGGTGCGTCGGGCATGGGGCGAGCGGGCCTCCCTCCGTGACCGGGTGGCCGCCGGCGTGCCGCGGCTGGAGGACTCGGCTGGTCAGGCGCTGGACAGAGCCGTCGCGCTGATCGAGCAGTCTGCCCAGGCGCCGCCCAAACGGCCCGCGGCGGGCCGCTCCCGGCCCGCTGCCCGGTGGCACTCGGTCGAACCGATCGTCGCGAGCAACCTGTGCACCGGCTGCGGAACGTGCGCAGCCGTCTGCCCATCCCATGCGATCTCCATCACGGAGGCCCCCTCGGGCTTTCTCGAGGCCGGTGTCGACGCTGAGAAGTGCACGGCCTGCGGTTTGTGCGTTCAGGTCTGTCCGGGATGGCAGCTCCGGGCCGAAGCCCCGCCGCCAACGGAGGACCCGTTTCGCGGGCGGATCCTCGGGGCCTTCCTGGCCCAGGCCACGTCCCCGGAGCTCCTTGCCGATGCCCAGAGCGGGGGAGTTGCGACGGCCGTCCTGCTGCACTTGATGGGCACTGGCAGAGCTGACGGGGCGATCGTCGTCGGGGCGCCAGAGGAGAACCCGTTGCGGCCGACAGCAACCATTGCCAGGCGGCTGGAGGACCTGTCCAAAGCGAGGGGATCGAAGTACTGCCCTGTAACGCTGAGCAACGCCCTGACTAATGCGGCGCGCGGGCAGGACCGGCTTGCCCTCGTCGGCGTTGCCTGTCAGGTGCATGGCCTCCGCAACGCGCAGGTGACCGGCTACCTGAAGCAGGTGGGGTTCGTCGTAGGGCTGATGTGCAGCGGGATGAGTTCCTATCGCCAGATGGACTACCTGCTCTCGCGAGCCGGAGTGCGCGGCGGCGATGTCACCTACTTCCGCCACAAGCACAAGTCATGGTTGGGCTGGCCTGGGGACGTACTCGTGCGGACCCGGGGAGGAAAAGAGTATCACGTGCTTCGACGCGTCTTTGCGCAGTCGAGGGTGCCTTTCGGGCCCCCCTGTTGCCGCCTCTGCTTCGACCACTTGAACGTTCTGAGCGACATCTCCGTCGGGGACGCCCACCTCCTGGCGCAGGACCGACGGGGCGTCTCATTGGTCCTAGCCAGGACTGAGCAAGGCCTCGACGCGCTCCGGGGCGCCGCTGCTGCCGGCCTATTGAAGCCGCTGAAGGAGGTAAGCATCCACGACGCCTGCACCGCTTCCCAATCCATGGAGAACAGGCGCGACGAATGGACGGCGTACTACACGACCTGGCGTCGGTCCGGCCGCCCGACCCCGGACTTTGGCATTGCCCGGCATTGGTATGGCAGCGTGGGTGCTCTGAGCAGGGCCGCCTACGCCTGGAAGCTCAGGGATGCGATCCGCCTGGCCAACGCGCCCACGGAGGAAGAAGCTCTCGCAGCGGCCGTGCGATCCCTGCGTCTGGATCGCATGCGGGCGGCCTTCAGGCCCAGGACGATACTCCAGAGGGTGAAGGGCAGTCTGGCGACTTCCGCCCGGAGGTTCCTGGGCGGCTTGCGCCGAGGGGCCACTCGTGAGGTGCCTTCCTGATCGCGAAGAGGCGGAGAATGTCCGACATCGGCAACAGACCGCCACACGGCGCGGGCGACGCGGCTGCCCGGGACCAGGGGATGTCGCCCAAGGTCTCCGTGCTGATGGCCGTGTGCAACGGCGCACGCTTCTTGCGCGAGGCCGTGGACAGCGTGCTCGGCCAGACGCTGGCGGATCTGGAACTCATCGTGGTGGATGACGCATCCACCGACGACACGCCTGCCATCCTGGACTCGTACGGCGACCCTCGGCTCGTCCGCCTGCGCAAGGAGCGCAACGTGGGACCGTATCGGGCCAGGAACTGGGCGCTGCCGCGCTGCCGGGGGCAGTACATCGCCCCCATGGACGCCGACGACGTGTCCATGCCCACGCGGCTGGAGATACAGGCCCGATACCTGGACGAGCACCCCGAGGTGGTGCTCGTGTCGGCCAACATGGAGGTTACCGATGAAGCAGGCCGCCATCTTGACCAGACCGACTCCGCGGGCGATCCAGAGGCCATTGCCTGGGAACTGCTCTTCTACAACCGGGGCGCAGGTCACGGCCAGGTGATGTTCAGGCGAGGCACGCTCCTGAAGATCGGCGGATATCCCGTGAACCACCGTTACAGCCAGGACTACGCCCTGTGGCTGAGCATGCTGGAGCAGGGCCGGGTCGCGGTGCTGCCGGACGTGCTCCTGAAGTACCGGCGTCACGGATCGAGCGTCGGCGTGCGTGACAAGGAGGAGCAGGAGGCGTATGCCGTGGCCATCAGCCACGCCGCTCTGGCCAAGGTACTCGGCGCCCCCCTGCCCGAAGCGGAGGTGAGGAAGCTGCGGGACTTCTGGAGGGGCACGTCGCTTGTGCAGGGCGACGTCGGCTCGATCAGCGAGACATTGCGGCGGGTCCGCAAGGCGTTTCTTGAGAGCCGGGCGCCGGCCGACGGCAGGCGAGCCAGGTCGCGCGCCGTGCGCAGGGCGACGGCAAAGCGGTTCCTGGCCTGGAGCCAGACTTGTGGCGCCCTGTCACAGCCTGGTATGAAGCTTGCATGCCTGTGGGAGGCCTTTGGCTGGGCTGCCGGTCCAACGGTGCGCCATTGTCTTGCGAGCGGCCTGAAAGCTCCCTTGCGGCTCCTGGGGGGCATGATGCGTCCGACTGCCGAAGAGCGGAGCGCGGAACAATGAGGGTCCTGTATCTGCTCGGTCAGTTTCCGGCGGTGTCGGAGACGTTCATCGCCAGGGAGATTCTGGCGCTCCGAAAGCTGGGCGCGCACGTGCGCATAGCGGCCCTGGAGAAGTGTCGGGACCCGCTGGTCCATGATTTCGTCAGGCCTCTGGCTGCGGAGGCACTGTACCCGACCGTGCAAACGAAGAGGCTCGGCAGGATGCTGGGCAGAGCGTTCTGCGCGGGCACGGCTCCGAGACGTCTGCTCAAGTGCCGGCGGTTGTCGAACGATGCGGAAGGGCGGCAACTGCTGGCGCAGGCGGGAGCCCTGGCGCCGCTGGTCCGCCGCCTGGGAGTGGACCACATCCATACCCACTTTGCATCCTCCAACTGCGAGATGCTAATCTACTTGAGCGGGTTGACGGACGTGCCCTTCAGCTTCACGGCGCACGCGCACGACATCTTCCGGCGCCCTCGGCTTCTGGCGGAGAAGATAGCGGCGGCGAAGTTCGTTGCGACCATTTCCGAGTACAACAGACGCTATCTGGCAGGTATCGTGGGGCCCGACCATGCGGGCAAGATCCACGTGGTCCGCTGCGGCTTGGAGCCGGATGAGTTCCCTGAGCGGCCCGAAGCTCCGCCGGACCGGCCGCTTGAAATCGTGTCCGTGGGCCGGCTGGTGCCGAAGAAGGGCCACGACGTCCTCATCGAGGCGCTGGGAGCGATGCGAGACGTAGAGTTCCGGTGCCGCATCGTCGGTGACGGGCCCCTTGGTGCGGACCTGGCGCAGTTGGCGGAGCGGCAGGGCATTTCGGAGAGAGTGGAGTTCCCGGGCCTTCTGCCGAACGAGCAGGTCCGGCAGACGCTTATGCAGGCCGACCTGTTCGTGCTGGCCTGTCGCCGGGCCCGGGACGGTAACGTGGACGGCATACCGGTGGCGCTGATGGAGGCGATGGCGTTGGGGGTGCCCGTCGTGTCGACGCAGGTGACGGGTATCCCCGAGCTCGTACGGCCGGGGGCCGGTTTCCTGGTGTCTCCGGAGAGCCCCCTGGAGCTGGCTCGCTGCCTGGAGGGTTTCAGCGGCCTCGCCGCGGCCGCCCGCCGCCGGATCGGGGCCAACGCGCGCCGGCAGATCGCCCGCTGCTTCAATGCGCGCACGGAGGCGCGGAAGCTGTGGCAGCTTATCACTGGCGGGGAGGCCGTCGATCCGGTAGGTCGACATGCCGGTTCCCTGAGAAGTCTGGAAGTGTGGCAGTGAGTGACACGACCGGTCACAGCGTGCACGAGGTCGCCCGGGACTTGGCATCGGCTTCCCCCCCGCTGCCACAACGCGTCGGCTTCGTCTCCGTCATCGTGCCGGTTTACAACGGCGAGAGCATGATCGGCGAGTGCATTGAGGCGCTGCTGGCTCAGGATTACCCGAAGGACCGCTACGAAGTGATCGTCGTGGATAACGACAGCACAGACGGCACGGCCCGAGTCGTCCAGCGCTATCCGGTCGTCTACCTGTTCGAGGACGGCGGAAAGGGGCCCTACGTTGCTCGCAACGCCGGTGCCCAGCAGGCACGTGGCGACTTGCTGGCCTTCTGCGATGCGGACCAGTTGGCCGACAAGAGGTGGTTGCGGGAGCTGGTGGCTATGTTGCAGGACGGCTGCGTTGCGGCGGCCGGTCCTATGCTCGCCTACGAGGCAAAGACAGCGTCGGCGGTTGACCATTTCGCGGCGATCGAAGCGCAAGTGGTGCCGGACAGGCCGCCCGGCCCTCAGCGCGGCGGGCGCGTGCTGGCCGGCACCGGCAATCTCCTGGTCCGGCGGGAGGCCTTCCAGGCCCTGGGGGGCTTCCGGCAGGACGCCGTCTGGGGGCCCGACAGGGACTTCGCGAGCCAGCTCCTGAGTCTGGGCCAGGACATCGCCTACGCGCCTCACGCGGTTCAGTATCACCGGCCGCGGGCGACGGCCGGCTCGCTCCTGCGCCACGAGATCCGTTTCGGGCATGCCAGAGGCTACCTCCGCAAGACCAACCCGGACATGCAAATCGACGCCCTGCCGGTGCAGGCCGTGCGTTTTCTCGGCGGCATGGCGCTCTCGGCGGCAGCGCTCCTGCGCACCGCGCTCCTGTTCTGGCTTTACGAGAGGCCGCTGCACAAGATGGGGCTGATTGGGCTCGGCGTCCTGATGAAGGGCGCCAACCTTGTCGGTCGCGTGGGATACGTCCTTGGCTGGACTCCTCCGCGTCACTGGTGATCGGACCGCCAGCAAGGTGATGGGATGAGAGACGTCCTGATTATCACGCGCCAGTTCCCGCCCGCAACGGGGGGAGTGTCGGAGTCGCTCGAAGGCTTCTGCCGGCACTGGGACCCCCAGCGTGTGGCCGTGCTGACGTCGGACTTGCCGGGAAGCCATGCGCTGGACGCCACGATGCCGTTCCCCGTCTACCGATACGATCCGCGCATCGACCTGGCCTTCGAGAGCAGGTCGGTCAGGCGTTTTGGGAGTGCCCTGGCGGGGCTCGCGACGTTGGGACTGCGCATTGCCTGGCGGATAAAGCCCCGCACGGTACTCTGCTACACGGCTCGGGCTGTTGACCTGTTTCCCGCTTACTTGCTTCGCATGGAGCAGGGCACGCCATACGCGGCCTACTGCCACGGCGATGACCTCCCGGTACCGGGGAGACTCCTGAAGCGGGACAGGCTCCGCCTGCCTCTGCTAGACAGGGCGGCCTGCATCTTCACGAACTCGGCCGCCACCGCCGGCCGGGTCGCTGCGCTCGGGGTCGGCCGCGGCAGGACGTGCGTCATCTCCCCGGGGATCGACACGGAGCGCTACTGTCCTGGCGACGGCGGACGGCTTCGTCGCAGCCTGGGCATAGCGCCGTCTGAGGCGGTTGTGCTCACCGTGGGGCGGCTTGACCTGCGCAAGGGACACGACATGGTCATCCGGGCGCTGGCGGCCCTGCGGCAAGAGCGGCCGAACGTGCGCTACGTGATCGTCGGGGACGGGGAGGAGCGCGCCAGGCTCATGAGCCTGGCCCGGAACCTGGGCGTGCAGGACGCCGTGCTCTTCGTTGGCTACCAGCCCGCCGGCCTCCTTCCCGACTACTACCGCCTCTGCGACGTGTTCGCCATGCCCAACCGAGAGCTGCCAGACGGCGACACGGAGGGCCTCGGCCTGGTCTTCCTGGAGGCCGGCGCCTGTTGCAAGCCGGTGATAGGCGGGCGTGCAGGTGGAGCCGTGAACGCGGTGGCGCACGGCCGAACCGGATACCTCGTGGAGCCGAACGGCCCGGATGACGTGACGGCGCGCCTGAAGGAGCTGCTGGCCGATCCCGCCCTGCGCAGGGAGATGGGGGCCGCGGGCAGGCGTCATGCCGTTGCGAACTTCAGCATCGTCAACCAGGCCCGAGAGCTCTGGGGCGAGCTTGAGTCGCTCTCGCACCGGCAAGGCAGGTGGCGGATGCGCGACGGGCGCGTAGGGATCGAGGGCGCAGCAAGGTGAAGAGGTGAATCATGCATGGCTTCGCTGGCTGGGTCGGGCACGGACTGGAAGAATCGGCACCCGTGCGCCGCTGGATGATGGAATGGATCGAGTTGGAGCCGCGCAAGACTGCCTTCGAAGTCCGCAACGACGCGCTTCATTACGTCGCCTCGACTGAGCCGGGCCGCGACTTGGCGCCCGTGGCAGAAGACGACCAGGGACGCCGGGCGTTCTTTGCCGGCATCCTTGCCCTCGATCACCTCGAGGGGGCGCCCGGTCAAGGGCCGAAAGGTCCGACCGAAGCAGCAGCCGCCCTCCTGCAGCTGCTGCGCGACGGCGGTCCCGATTCGCTGGTGGGGCTGAACGGGCGGTACGTGGCCTTCGTCTGGGACCACGCGCGGAACGTCTTGCACATCATGAATGACACGTTGGGATTGATGCCCGTCTTCCTGTGGCAGCACGGGCACGGGTTATCGTTCGCCTCGAACCTCTGGGCGATTGCTTCCCACCCCGCGTTCAAGCGGGAGCTGGACCCCCGCTCGGTGGCCGACGTACTGATGTTTGGACTCCAGCAAGGGGAGCGCACTCTCTTCGACGAGGTAACGTTGTTGGCTCCCGGCAGCCGGGCCACCTTTGAGGACGGGCGCCTGACCATCCACCGGGTTCGGGACCTGCCGTTTTCGGACGGGCGTTTTCAGTGGTCGATCGAAAGAGCGGCCGCAGAGATGTACTCGGTTCTGAGCGCGAGCGTGAGGCGCCGCGCCCTGGAAGGCGAGCCGGTCGTGCTTCCGCTGACCGGCGGGTTCGACTCCCGCACCCTCCTGGGCTTGCTCTCCGAGGCGCGCATCCCCGTGCGGGCGATCACCCAGTCCCAGGGCCGGCTCTATGGGGAGGACGGCCAATACGCGCGCAGGCTGGCAAGACGGGCTGGAGCGGAGCACAGCACGGCCCCGTTGGGTGAGGACTTCCTTGACCGTTACAGGCAGAAGTCCGTCGCCATAAGCGGCGGGCTGTACGACATACATACCGGCCGGATGCTCTCGTTGCTCGATGGGGCGGCCGACAGGACGTCCACGCTCGTGTGCGGCTTTCTGGGCGGCGGCCTGACGAGCAGGTTCCTCAAGTCAGACGCCGATTTCTCCTCGCCGGAGGAGCACTGCCGCCTCTGCTTCGCCGGGGCGTACAAGTACCGTTTCGGCGTGGAAGAAGCGTCCCGGATGCTCGGCCCCCGGATGCCGGCGGGATTGGCGCAGGATGTGCTGGAGGAGAACGAGCGCTTCTTCATGTCTCACGACGGCCCGCCTCACCACCAGTTCTTCCACTGGGACTTGCTGATTGGGCGGCGCCGCTACGTCAGCTATCTTCTGCACTTCTTCGGGCAGTTCCGGCGCGTCGTCGCGCCCTTTACGGACCGCGAGTTCGTCGCCTTCATGCTGTCGCTGCCGTTCGCCGCGATCCGTCGGCAGCAGGTCTACAGGGACATGCTCTGCACTTGTCTGCCTCACCTGGCGAAGATACCGAACACGAACGACATGCCCGTCCTGCCGTCCACGTCGGAGGTGCTGCGCACTTTCATCGGCACCCAGTGGCGCAGGTTCGCGGTGCAGCCCGTGCAGCGGGTCTTCCCGTCGCGTAGGAATACCGGGCAACAGCAGGAGATATACGGTGTCTACCTGTCGGGGGCTTCGCGGGGCGTCTTGGACCACATCCTGGACTGCCGCGATCTGCTGGCCCCCTATCTTGTGCCCGGTGAGGTGGAACGTTTCGTCGGGATGCAGAGGGACGGCAACAACTCGTTCTCCATGGGCATCCTGGGGCTTTCCGCGCTGGCGACGGGGCTCCAGATGGCCGAGGATCCAGGCCTGGCGCTTCGGGCCTGGGCGAAGGTGCCAATGACATAAAGCCGTAAGATCGAGCCAGGACGGGGGGAGTTCGGCCGGCGTGTCGCTTCGGGCGCGCCGTGGATCTGCCCGTTCTGTTTCGCAAGCGTCTTTGAGGACGAGATGCACAATGGCGAAGAAGTCATCACAGAGGCCGGCGCTGCTCGCAGGTGCCACGGAGCGGTTTGTTGACCTGGTCGTGGCTTTCCGCAACTCCACGCTCCGCAACCTCGTGCCCAAACGGCTGAAGGCCGTTGGCTACCATCTTGTGCCCAGGCAAATGATGGAGCACAAGATGCGGCTGGCCGACTACCAGCGCTTCACGGCGGACGTCGAGCCCCGTCCTGTCTGCACGTCGGTAACGATCGGCATCATCAAGGACTACATGTACAAGTACGGTCGCTTCGAGGCGGCGTGCGCCGAGATGGGCATCCCCTACAAGTTGATCGACATCACGGTAGATGGCTGGATCCAGGAGGTCCGGGCCTCCGGATGCCATGCGTTCGTCGTCTGGCCTGCCTACATCGATAGCCGCGCCAAGAAGCTCTACGACGAGCGGCTCAGGTTGCTGGTGGAGGACCTGGGGCAGTTGCTCTTCCCCTCCTATAAGGCCCTCTGGCTCTACGAGAGCAAGCACCGGATCAGGGATTGGCTGGAGGTGCACGACGTGCCGCATCCGCGTACGTGGGTATTCGCCGACCGCTCCGAAGCAGAGGAGTTCGTCGCAAATGCTTCGTACCCGCTGGTCTTCAAGACCGACGTGGGCTCGTCCGCCTTTGGCGTCCGTCTGCTTCGGAGCCGGCGCCAGGCCATCAAGGTGGTGAGGGCCTGCTTCGGCAAGGGCTTCCTGCCGCGCCGGCATGACCGGCGGGACCGGGCGTGGGGGACGGCCCTGTTCCAGGAGTACGTGCCGGACGTCGATGAGTGGCGCGTGATACGCCTTGCCGACTCCTACTTTGGTTACCAGAAGCTGAAAGAAGGCCAATTCCACAGCGGGTCGCACCTATGCGGATGGTATACGCCGCCGGTCGGCCTTCTGGAGCTGTGCCGCAGAGTGACCGAAATCGGCCCCTTTTACAGCATGAGCCTGGACGTGTTCGAGACACCGGGCGGCGAGTTCCTCGTCAACGAGCTGCATCCCGTGTTCGGCCCGGAGGAGCCTTCGGAGATGTACGTGGACGG
>CAYUDW010000049.1:5708-8432 GCA_964442595.1 uncultured candidatus Brocadiaceae bacterium | reverse complement strand
ACCCGGAGGATGTAGGTGGTCCTCATGAACGACGGCGACATGGCATGGCCACAGCGCCTCAAGCGCGCGTTGCTGAAGGCCAGGTCGCGCTTCCGGGAGAGGCGGGCCTGGCGCAAGAGGCATAGGCACGTCTTCGCGCTCCACCCCGAGTACGCCAGGCCCTGCCCCCGGCCGTTGGAGGGGCGCCACCTGAAGCTGTGGCGGCAGTTGGACCGGCGCTCCAGCCCGGACACGCTCCGGGTCTGCTTCCACATCTCGGGCCGTGCCGACGCGGAGACGGTGCCCGAGGAGGTGTTCGCCGCCGACATCGAGCCGGCATTGAACCGCCATGACGCGTGCCTCTTCCTGGAGGACAAGACGGCCCACAATCATTGGTTCGACGACGGACTGTTCCCGGCCGTGCGCCTGTACCGCATCGGTGGCGTGCTCTACGGCCAGGACTACAGGCCGCTGCGCGCCGACGAGGTGAGCCGGTACGTGGAGAAACTCGATTTCCCCCTGGTCCTGAAGCCGGCCAGGGGCACCGCAGGGGGCAGGGGCGTGCGCTTCGTTGCCACCGCCGGCGAGCTGCGCGATGCCATGGCCGGCCAGCCGGACTTCGTGGTCCAGGAGAAGATCGAGCCTTCCGGCTTCTTCAGGCGCTTCAACGATTACGGCCTGAACACGGTCCGCGTCTGTACCTACCGGTCCGTCGCGACCGATGAGATCCACGTGCTCAACTGCGCGCTCCGCATAGGCCGCGAGGGCAGATTGGACAACTTGAAGCAAGGGGGCCTGGTCCGCTACATCCATCCGGACGGCACGCTGAATCGCTACGCGCTCGACATCTACGGGGGGAAATATGCCAGGCACCCCGATTCGGGCATTGACCTGACGGCTCCTGAGACGGTTCCGGCCTTCGGGGAACTGAAGCGGGTGGCAAAGGATCTGGCAGGCCAGGTGCATCTGGCGCGGCTCGTGAGCCTGGACATGTGCCTTGATTCGCGCGGCAGGTGGCGCGGCGTGGAGATCAACCTGGAGCACCAGACGATCAGGTTCGCTCAGTATGCGGGCGCCCCGTTCTTCGGGCCCTTCACGGGCGAAGTGATCTCGTACTGCCGGAGCAACCCGCGATGGAAATGGTAAGAGGTCGCGCCCCCATGCGTTCCGGGACGGCAAGATGAGGAACGGTGAGCCCATGAAGGTCATCCACGTGGTGCGTGCTCTCGAGACAGGGGGGCTCGAGTCCCTGGTCTTGCAGAGCTGCGCTCGGATGCGAAGCGCACATGGCTTGGATGCAAGCGTCTACGCCCTGCTGCCGGGAGATGGCCTGGCGCAGCGGCCGGAGCACCGGGACGTCCCCTGTGTGACTGTTTCGCGCAACGGTCGCCAGACGATTGTCGGCGCCGCGGTGCGGCTGGCGCGACTGTTCCGCCGCGAGCGTCCTCACGTCGTCCACGTGCACAACTTCTTCTCTCACGTTCGGGCCGCCGCAGCCGCGAAGTGGGCCCGGGTCCCTGTCCTGGTGCACACGAAGCACGGCGCCCAGTATCCCGCCGTCTGGGGCAGTCGTCGGCTTGCAGGGGCCGCGTACGGACTTTCCGACGTCCTGGTGGCCATCTCGGAGGACGTCCGGCAAGGGCTGATGCGAACCTACCGGTTCGCGCCAGGGAAGGTGCGTTTGGTGGTCAACGGGATCGACACAGAGCGCTTCGGCTCCGTTTCGAAGGAGCTGGTGCCGGGCGGGCGGCGGGTCCTGGGGATCGAGGGGCGGCCCCTGATAGGCACGGTCTGCCGCCTCTCACCGGAGAAGGGGGTGCCGACGTTGCTGGAGGCGTTTGCGCGGCTGGCCCCGTCCATGCCCGACGCTCGCCTGCTGATTGTGGGCGACGGGGCAGAGCGGGCGGCCTGCCAGACCCGAGCCCAAGAGCTCGGCGTAGGCGACAGGACTCATTTCCTGGGCATGCGGGATGACGTCGCGGCGATCTATCCCTTGCTGGACATCTACGTGCAGCCCTCCTACACAGAAGGCATCTCGCTGACGATCCTGGAGGCCTGCGCCTGCGGGCTTCCCGTGATCGCGACGGCGGTGGGGGGCAATCCCGAGATCGTTGCGGAAGGCAGGTCCGGGCGGCTCGTGCCTCCCGGCAACGCCCAGGCCCTTGCTAACGCCATCCAGGACACCTGGGCGGATAACGGGGCAGCCTTCGCGATGGGGCAGGCGGCCCGACGTCGCGTGGTTGAGAGCTTCTCACTGGAGCGGATGGTGAGCGATTACGTCGATTTGTACTGGCAGGTCTACTCAGGCAAGGCGGGAATTGTGGCGCCGAGGCATGGTAAGCCCTCCTGGCTGCGGAAGGAGGGCTGACATGGCCGAAGAACGGCCGACCTGCGCCGAGGACACACGCGGATGGTTTCTTCGGCGGCGCACATGGCCATACCGTCTGCTGGCTCTTCCCTTTCTCGGGGCGTGTGTGGGCATCGCCGTGGTCGCGGGCATTTACCGCTGGCCGACGGCGAACCTGCTGGTCAGCACATTGGCCCCCGTGCCTCCGCTCGTGTGTCTGTTTGCGTTGCTTCCGGGGCTGTGCGCAGGGATTCCGGCGGTCAGGCGAGTCTGGCTCGTGCTGGGCTTTGCTGCATGGCTCGGCGCGGTGGTCGCGTTGGAGGAATGCCTGCAGTGGCTTAAGCCATTTCCCGGGCGGGCGCGGCGCGAGTTCGCCCTCAAGCGCGCGCGACACGAGC
>CAYUDW010000049.1:0-5608 GCA_964442595.1 uncultured candidatus Brocadiaceae bacterium | reverse complement strand
AGCTGCCCGCCTGGCGTGGCAACGTTTGGGCCGTAGAGGCGGCCCCCGGCGTGACGCTCTACTGCATCAACGTGCACATGGGCAGGTATCTCTTGACGCCGAACCTGCTAAGGCACTGGCGTCCCGGGCAGGTGCGGATGGCCGCTGCCAGCACCCGCATGCGCCTGGGAGACCTGGGTGCTGACATCTTGCTTTGGCAGCGCAGAGGCCCCGTCATCCTGGCCGGAGACTTCAACGTACCGGCACACTACCCCGACCTCAGACGGGCAACCGGCTCCTTGAAGGACTGCTTTGCGGCCAACGGCTACGGGTGGGGCAAGACCGTGCGTGCGGACCTGCCGGTCTTGCGGATCGACATGATCTTCGTACCGCTCGGCGCGCGCGTGTACTACACTGCAGCGGTGACCGGTCAGGGCTCGGACCACAGAATGGTCCTGGCGGAGGTGGCCATACCTCTGGCTGGCACCGGGGCGGCCACCGCGGAACGCCGCAGCGCACCTGCACCCTCCGGCCTGCATGGGCCACTGCAATGGGCAGGGCTACTGTCAGACTGTCAGGCTTTGGCTGCATGGTGATCCCTATGCACTGCCTCGTGCTCAGTGACACGTTTCCGAACCGGGTCGAGCCGGAGCGCGGGCCCTATAACCGCAGGCAGATGGAATGCCTCTCGAAGCACTGCCGGCTTACCGTGATCAACCCACTGCCGTGGCACCAGACGCTGCCCGGGCGTCGCTGGCACGCCCTGCCACCGGGGCCCCATGACGTGTTGGACGGGATCGCGCTGTTCCACCCGCGCCTCTGGCACGTGCCGGTGCTGGGACGGAACCATTCCTGGCGGGCCGTGCTCGCCGCCGCCCGCCGGGCGCTCCGCTCGGCATCGGTCGGAGCGTGCGACGTGGTGATGGCTACGTTCGCCTATCCCCACGGTCCGGCGGCAATACGGCTGGCCGAAGAGTTGGGCGTCCCCTGCGTGCTGAAGGTGCGAGGCAGCGACCTGCATTCCCTTCCTTTCCAGAGCGCCCGAGGCAGGCGGACCGCAGAGGCCCTCGCGGCGGCCGCCGCCGTCGTGGCCGTCAGCGGGAATCTGGCCAGCATCGCCCGCGAGCTGGGTGCGCCGGCGGATAGGGTCCACGTCCTGCCTAACGGCGTAGATGTAGACCGGTTCGTCCCCGTGCCCCGTGAGGACGCGCGCCGAGAGTTGGGCGTCGCCGCCGATTGGGACGGGGTCGTCCTGTTTGTCGGCAGCCTGCTGCCCGTCAAGCGCGTGGACGTGCTGATCGACGCGATGGCGATCCGCCGGCACGAGCAGCCATTGGACCGGTGCCTGCTGGCGATCGCTGGCAGCGGGCCCCTGCGCCGGCGGCTTCAGCGGCAGGCCGCCCGGCGGGGCGTAGGGCACGCCGTCAAGCTGCTCGGTCATATCCCCCAACAGCGCGTGGCCCTGTGGATGAACGCGGCGGACATGCTCGTGCTTCCGAGCGAGAAGGAAGGCTGCCCCAATGTCCTCCTGGAGGCGTTAAGCTGCGGCACGCCGGTGGTGGCGTCGCGTGTGGGTGCTGTCCCCGACCTGCTGGACCAGAGCTGCGGCCTCGTCGTTCAGCCCGGAGAGGCGGGAGCACTGGCCCTGGCGATGCGCGAGGCGGCGGGCCGCCGGTGGGACCGGTCGGCTCTGCGCCAGAGGGCCTCGGGAATGTCCTGGGACGCTAACGCAGCCCGCCTGCATTCGATTCTGTCAAGCGTCGTTTCCGCTTACGCTGCCCCTGAGGGGCTGAGCGCTGCACTCGACCTTGCTGAGGCACGAAGGCATGAACGAAGCTGACTCCGCCGCCTCGCATGCAGACCGAGTGAAGATGAAGCGCCCTGCCGCAGGTGCGAGGCAGGCGGTGAGAGCCATGCACGTGCTTTATCACCATCGCACGAGCGGCGACGGTGTTGAGGGCGTGCACATCATGGGCCTCGTGCGAGCGCTGCGCGAGTTGGGCTGCACGGTGGACATCGCAAGTCCGCCGGGCTGCTCTCCGGAGAGCAGAAAGGCCGCAGAGGCGCAGGGCGGGCGGGTGAGGCCGCGATTGAAGCGGTTCGCCCGCCACGCGCCGCCCGTCCTGTTCGAATTGGCCGAACTCGCCTACAATGTCTGCGCCCTGGCCCAGATGCTGAGGCTGGCGCGCCGACGGCGCCCGGATCTGATCTACGAGAGGACGACATCGAACAGCGTGGCGCCGACGCTTCTGGCCGGCTGGCTGGGCGTGCCCATCGTGCAGGAAGTCAACGTGACGGCCCAGGTGGGGCGCTTCCGAGCTCTCGTGCTGCGCAGGCTGACGCCCGCCATCGAGCGGTGGGTGGCACGGCGGGCCGCCCTGGTCGTCACGGTGTCGGACGCGTTCAGGGCGATGCTCGTCCGTGCGCACTGGCCGGCCGACGGGATCATTGTCTGTCCGAACGCCATCCGCGCTGACGAATTCACCCCGGACGTGGTCACACCGGCCGCGCGGCCGCCGCACGTGCGTCCGGACGACCTCGTGGTGGGCTACGTGGGCTCATTCCTGCCCTATCACGGGCTGGACGCGCTGGTGGACATCGCGCGACAGATGGCCACGGCCCGGCCGGAGGTGCGCTGGCTACTGGTCGGCGACGGCGTGGAGAGGCCCAGGCTGGAGAGTCTCATTGACCGGCACGGACTGCACAGCCGCTTCTGGCTGCCCGGTAAGGTGCCGCACGAGGAGGTCCCGCAGTACGTGGCGGCGATGGACGTAGCCCTGCTGCCCCATTCGGCCGCGTTCAACTCGCCTATGAAGCTGTTCGAGTACATGGGCATGGCGCGCGCGATCGCTGCTCCGCGGGTGGCGGCCATCGAAGAGGTCATCACGGACGGAACGAACGGCTTGCTGTTCCAGCCAGGTGACACCGACTCCTGCCGCCATGTGTTGGAGAGGCTAATGAGCAACGGCAGCCTGCGGGCCCGCCTGGGCAGCAACGCCCGCGCGTGCGTCCTGGCGAACCATACCTGGTCAGCGAATGCCCGGCGACTCCTTCGCGCCGTGGAAGGCCTCGAGGGCCGGGCTGGAAAGGCCATGAACGCGTGAACGTGCTCATCACAGGGGCAAGCGGATTCCTCGGGGGACACCTGACGGAGGTGTTCCTGGAAGCGGGGCACTCGGTTCGCGCGCTCGTGCGCCGCACCAGCCGCACCGAGAGGCTGGAGAAGCTCGGCGTTGACATCGTGGTGGGCGACCTGAAGGACGAGGAAGCACTCAGGACGGCCGTGGACGGCGTCCAGGTTGTCGTCCACGCCGCCTCCACGATGGCCGGCGTCCCCGAGGAGTATCGGGAAGCGACCATCAGGGGCACTCGCCGCCTGCTCGGGGCCGCGCAAGAGGCGGGAGTGCGGCGTTTCGTGCACATCAGCTCAATCGGGGTTCACCGCCTTGGTTCAGCGTCGGGCCGGGCTGTCACGGAGGAAAGCCCGTACGAAACCGCCCCCGCCCTCCTCACCACCTACGTGAAGTCGAAGATTGGCTCGGAGGAGGGGGCCCTTGAGGCCGCCGAGGCGGGGGGGCTGGAGCTTGTCGTCGTCCGGCCCGGCCTGCTTTACGGCCCGGGCGGCAATTGGAACCTGCCCCGCATGGGCTACGCGTTCGGCGGCGGCGTTTACGTCATCGTCGGCAACGGCGGCAACGTCTTGCCCGTCTGCTACGTGCGCAACTGCGCGGCGGCGGTGCTGCGGGCGGCCGAGGCGGAAGGCGTGGCCGGTCAGGCCTTCAACGTCCTTGATGACGAGGGTTTTACGCAGATCGAGTACCTGAAGCGTTTGAAGGCCGAAGCGCGGCCACGGCTGAAGATCCTCCGAATGCCCTATCCGTTGGCCCGGGCGTTCGGCTGGTGCTTCGGGCTCGGCATGCGCCTGCTGGGCCGCGGGAACCCCTTCCACCCGGCGCACATGATCGCCTGCCATCGGCGACTGACTTACAGCAACGAACGGGCGAAGCAAGTGCTCGGCTGGCGGCCCCAGACATGCAAGGAAGATGCCCTGGCCGCCACGATGTCGGCCATTGCCGCGCGGGAGCGGTTGAGCCGCCGGGCGGACATCCGAGTTCTCGGCCGAGCGCCTGCCGGCTGCCCGCCGCTGAAGGCCTGCATTGTGGGCTGCGGCGTCATCGCCAGGGAGCATCTGGGCTTCCTGGGCCGGATGAAGAACGCCCGGGTCGTGGCCCTCTGCGACACGAACGAGGAGGCGGCCCGCGCTCTGGCCGCTGAGTTCAGGGTCCCGGGCGCCTACGGTAGCGCCGGCGAGATGCTGGAGCGCGAGCGGCCCGACGTCCTGCACATCCTCACTCCGCCGCAATCCCATGCCCACTATGCCCGGCTCGGCGCGTCCCTGGGCTGCCATCTGCTCATCGAGAAGCCTATGGCGACGGACGCCGCCGAGGCGCGCGCCATTGCCGAGCACGCCGCCTCGCATGGCGTGCAGGTGTGCGTGGATCACAACCACCTCTACGATTCCGCCGTGGTGCGGGCGAGGCGGCTGCTTGAGTCCGGAATGGCGGGTGACGTGCTATGGGTGGAAAGCTACTACGGATTCAACCTGGGCGAGAATCCCCGTTCCCGCTACATGATGCCGGGAGGGGAGCAGCACTGGACGTTCGGACTGCCCGGCGGCCTATACCAGAACCTGGCACCCCACCCGCTCTGCCTGGCTCTCGAGCTTCTGGGCGCGCCCGAACACGTCCAGGCCCACGCCCGATACGGCCGCGTGTTGCCCCATGCGGACACGGACGAGCTGCGCATCCTCCTGGAGACGCCGCTGGCGTCCGGTCTGGTCTGCGTTTCCCTGGCCGCCAACCCGCGTTCCCAGTATCTGCGAGTCGTCGGCACGAAGGGCTGCCTGACGGTCGACCTGCTGAACAAGTGGGTGCTGGCCGAGCGTTCGCTCAAGGGCGTGCCCAAGGCCGCCTCGCGCGCCCTGACGAATCTCCACCACGGCTGGACCATCACGAGCGGTACGCTCGGCGCAATGGCCAAGGTGCTCATGAAGCGCTGGACGCCCTACGAGGGGATGGGTGTCCTGATCCGGGAGTACTACGCTGCCCTCCAGGAGGGACGCACGCCTCCCGTGACCGTGCAGGAGGCCATCGACGTGATGGACGTCATGGACGAAACGTGGCGGCAGATCGGCCCCGCAGCCGTCCGGCCCGTGCGGCGCTGAGCAGCCGAGGGACCGGCGACTTCCGTGACGTGCAGGGGGTCTACCTGAGGCGGGACGCGCCCATGGGCAGTGTGACCAGGCACCGGATTCGGCCGCTCCCCGGCGCCTCCCGATCAGGCTATCGCGGCCGGACGCCGGCCGGTTGCGGCCGTGAAAACCGGCAAGGCCGCGATAGGAGCGCTTAAGGGCGCGAAGGAGCGCAGCGACCCCGGGCGAGTGCGCCGGAGGCGACATGCAGCCCGACTGCCGTTGGCTTCGGGTACGGCTTACCCGAAACGAGTAATCAACGAGCAGCGGCCTTCGCGTGCTCGGCAACTGGGTCTGTCCGGTCCTACGGCAGAATGGACGATTCTACTGTTCGTGCTCGGAGCAACACCGCAAAGCCGCCTGCCGTTTGCCTCTGCC
>CAYUDW010000048.1:5157-19509 GCA_964442595.1 uncultured candidatus Brocadiaceae bacterium | reverse complement strand
TAACGGGCGTAGAGACGATCCTGGTCAGGCCTCCGGCCGGGACCCGTGGCGGCAAGCTCTGGACCTTCGTCAAGCTGCTGACTGACGCGGGCATTGCCGGATGGGGCGAGGTGCAGATGAGCGCCAACACGCCCGCGGCCTACAGCCCGGCCAGCCTGGCCAGCCTCGTGGGCGACCTGTGCGATGCCGCGCTCATCGGCGAGGACCCCTGCTGCATCTCCCGGCTGATGCAGCGTCTGTACGAGGGGCCCTGCCTGCACTACCCGGACGCCACGCTCATCGGGATCATGAGCGCGCTGGACATGTGCCTGTGGGACATACTGGGCAAGGATCTGAACCGGCCCGTCTATGTCCTGCTGGGCGGGGCAGTGCGGAAGCGCCTGCGTGCCTACACGTACACGGGCGCCCTGCCGAAGGTGCATGACGATCCCATGGAGAACCTCAATCACTGGGTCGAGCGCGGGCTGACCGGACTGAAGGTCGACCCGATCGCCACGGACCGCCTTGCCGTGGACGAGTGGGAACAGGCCCGGCCCGGCATCCTCTCCTTGCCGGCGATCAAAGAGGCGGAACGCAAGTTCGCCGAGCTGAGGCAACTGGTGGGCGACCGCTGCGACCTGATGGTCGGCACACATGGCCAGATGAGCCCCGCCGGCGCCGTCCGGCTGGCGCGAGCCCTGGAGCCCTACCGCCCCCTCTGGTTCGAGGAACCGGTGCCGCCCGAGAGGGTGGACGAGATGGCCCGCGTGGCTCGTGCCACGTGCATACCCATCGCCACGGGCGAACGGCTGACCAATCGCTACGAGTTCGCCCGCGTGCTGCAGCAACAGGCGGCCCACGTCCTCCAGTTCGACCTGGGACGGTGCGGAGGAATCACCGAAGCGAAAGCCATCGCCGACATGGCGCAGGCGCACTACGCGCACGTGGCGCCCCACCTGTGGGGCGGCCCGATCATGGCCGCCGCATCCATCCAGATCGACATGTGCTGCCGGAGCTTCCTGATCCAGGAGAGCATCGGCGACTGGAGCGGCTTTCACGCCGAGATACTGCGCGAGCCGATCGAATGGAAGGAGGGCTTCATCATCCCCTCCGACCGACCGGGCCTGGGGTACGAGCTGGACGAGAACGTGGCGCGCAAGCACGCCGCATCGTAAACGGCGGCGGCACGTGACCTTGCCAGGGGCCCGGCCCGCTGGTAACCTTGACCGGCTGCGGGCCGGGAGGCGAGACAGATGAAAGACCTGCGATTCGCATTCTTCGGAGCCGGCTACTGGGCGCGCTTCCAGATGGCTGCGTGGCGGGAACTCGACGGCGCCGAGTGTGTGGCCTTGTTCAATCGCACCCGCGCCAAGGGTGAGGCATTCGCGGAGGAGTTCGGCATTCCGAGGGTATACAACGACCCGGAGGAACTGCTTCGGCGCGAGGACGTGGACTTCGTAGACCTCTGCACGAATCCCTTCACCTTGCCCGACTTCGTCAGGCTGTCGGCCGCCCACAAGGTGCCCGTCATCAGCCAGAAGCCGATGGCACCGTCCGTGGCCATCGGCGAGGAACTGGTCAGGACGTGCGCCGAGGCCGGCATTGCCTACTACATCCACGAGAACTGGCGCTGGCAGCTACAGCTCAGGCAGTTCAAAGCGGTGCTCGATTCGGGCGAGATCGGAACGCCGTTCCGCGCCCGCATTACGATGGTCTCGGGCTATCCGGTCTTCATCAACGAGCCCACGCTGAATGACCTAGAGAACTTCATCCTCACGGACATGGGCACGCACATCCTGGACATCGTGCGCTTCTACTTCGGCGAACCGGAGCTCGTGTACTGCCAGAACCACCAGGTCCATAGGAACATCAAGGGCGAGGATGTCTCGACCGTAATGCTCCTGGCGAACGGCGGGAAGACGACGGTTACGTGCGAAATGGGCTACCCCGAGAGCTACTACGAGCACGACGTCTTCGCGCAGACGCTCGCGTTCGTCGAGGGCGAGAAGGGCACGGCAGAAGTCGATGAGGACTACCGGATACGGGTGACGACGAGCGACGGCACCCACTCCAGGCGATACCCGCCGGTCAGCTACGACTGGGCGCGCGCGGATCACCTGGCAGTGCACGCCAGCATCGTGATCTGCCATGCCGGCTTCCTGCGGGCATTCAGGGGAGAGGGCACGCCCGAGACTACCGGCGAGGATAATCTGAAGACGCTCAGGCTGGTCTTCGCCTGCTACGATTCGGCTCGCTCGGGCCAGGCGATCCGGCTGCGGTAGACCCGCCCGGCTCGCCCGGTCCGGGAAGTCATGCGCCTGCGGGGCGTCGCCTTGTCAATGCCAAAAGGAGAACGGGTGCCATGATCCAAGCGTTCGGCGAACACATGCGTGCTGCGTACGGCTCCGCCGTCGGGCAGAAGCGGGCCGAGCTCCTGACGCCGGCCCTCATCCTGGATCTGGACGTGGCCAAACGCAACATCGCCTTCATGGCCGAGCGGATGAGGGCGATGCCGGCCAGCCTCCGACCTCATATCAAAGTCCAGAAGTCGGCGGAGCTGGCCAAGCTCCAGGTGGAAGCCGGAGCCATCGGCGTCTGCACGGCGACGGTCTGGGAAGCGATCGTCATGAGCCGGGCCGGCATAGAAGACGTGCTGATTGCCAATGAGGTATGCGGCCGAGGCAAGATCAAGGCGCTGGCCGAAGCCGCCCGAGAGGGCCGACTGACCGTTGCCGTTGACGACGTCTCAAACGCCGCCGACCTGTCGGATGCCGCTTCGGCGGCCGACAGCAGCCTGGAGGTGCTGATCGAGGTAGACGTGGGCATGGGGCGCGGCGGCGTGCGCCGGCCGGAAGAGGCCGTGGACCTTGCCCGGCGCGTGGACGAGCTGCCGGGCCTTCGCCTGCGAGGCGTCCAGGGCTACGAAGGCCACTGCATGCGTGAGCCGGACCGGAGCGTGCGCGTCCAGAAGGCGCAAGCCGCCATGGCCTATCTCGGCGAGGTCGTCGACCGCCTGGCCGCAGCGGGGTTCGGTTGCGAGGTGGTCTCGGCGGGCGGAACAGGCACCTACGACATCACGGGAGCCAACCCGCGAGTCACCGAGATACAGGCCGGCTCATACGTCTTCATGGACAACTTCCACGGGAACCTGGTGCCCGGCTTCTCACGTGCTTTGACGGTTCTCGGCACAGTCATGAGCCACCACGGCGACACGATCGTGCTGGACTCGGGCCGCAAGTCCATAGGGATCGACTTCGTGCTGCCTACGATGGTTGAGTATCCGTTCTATGAGGCCCGTTACTTCGCCGAAGAGCACGCCCTCTTCGACGTCGACGACCGATGCCCACTCGGGCTCGGCGACACGGCCGAGCTGACCCCCGGCTACGCGCCCTCGACGGTCAATCTTTACGACGTATACCACGTGGTCGAGGACGGAGTCGTCGTGGACATCTGGCCCATTATCCCGCGAGGCCCCGGGCACGGAGGGATCCTGGCCGCCTGACGTGCCCGGCAGAGACACGGCTTCCGGGCAGAGCCGCCGTGCGTGACCGCAGTGCGGCGACCTCAATGAGGAAAGGCATTCGCGATGGAACGGGAATCCCCCCGGATCTCCGCCGAGGAATTCGACCGGCTCTTCGAGAGCGTCTGCAACTGGGGACGGTGGGGCCCCGAGGACGAACGCGGCACGCTCAACTACATAACCGGCGACCACGTTCGCGCGGCAGCCGGCCTGGTGCGGTCCGGGCGGACGGTCTCGCTCTCCCTGGCCGTCAACAAGACGACCGGCCCGGACAACCCCCGGCCCCCGGCTCACTACATGGTGCGCACACACGATCCGTCCGACACGGCCAGGCTGCAATTCGCCACGGACTACCTCGCGGCGGAGTGCCACGGAGACTGCCATACCCACATCGACGCCCTCTGCCACGTCTCCTACAAGGGCAGGCTCTACAACGGGAAGCCGTCGAGCAGCGTCACGTCCACTGGCGCAGCCATCCAGGACATCACGGCATTCGCGCACGGGATTGTGGGACGAGGAGTGTTGTTGGACGTGCCGCGGCTACGAGGGAGTAAGTGGATAGAGCCCGGCGAGGCGATCGGGCCCGAGGAACTCGAGGCGGCTGAGACAGCGCAAGGCGTGCGGCTGGGCGAAGGGGACATCCTCGTGTTTCGCACGGGGCACCATCGGCGCCGCCTTGAGCTGGGCGCGTGGGACGTCGGTTACGATGGGGAAGGAAGGGCGGGGCTGCACGTGAGTGCGATCCCCCTCCTGCACGAACGCAAGATCGCGGCGTTCTTCCCTGACGGCGACGGGGAAACCGTCCCCGCTGACGTGGAAGGCGTGCCCTACCCGATTCACGTCCTCCAGATCGTTTCGATGGGCATGGTCTGCGCCGACAGCCTGCAATTCGAGGAGCTTGTGCAGGTCTGCGAATCGGAAGGACGCTGGGAATTCATGGTCGCCGCTTCCCCTCTGCGCCTGCCCGGGGGAACCGGCACGCTGTTCAACCCGATCGCCATCTTCTGAGGGCGGTGCGCGGCCCAGCAAGCGGAAAGCACAGGGAGGCCAAGGATGCGCGAACCGAAACGGTTTGCCGAGAAGGTCTGTGCGCCGGAAGGACCCGTGGTCGGGCCGAACGGCTGGATCCTGAATGTGTGCAGCTTCACCCGGGACGAATCATGGCCCACGCGGGGAGGCGACATCACAGCCACGCACGTGTCCCGGCCGTGCCGGACACACACGGTGTTCAACACCTCCACGTCGGAAGTGGAGGGCATTCCCGCCGCCCTGGCGTTTGGGCCGGACGACTGCCTGTACGTCACCGACGAAGGACGCGGGGCAATTGTGCGCGTCGACCCTGACGGCCGGCAGACCGACTTCATCAGCCGTTACGAAGGCAAGCCGATCAACGGGCCGAACGACCTCACCTTCGATCCTGACGGAAACCTTTTCTTCACGGACCCCTTCACCAGCAGTCTGACCAACCGGATCGGTGCGGTGTACGGTTACGAATGGGCCACGGGCAAGCTCAACAGGATCAAGGGCGGGATGGCCTTCCCAAACGGCATCGTCGCTCGCGAAGGTCGGCTGTACGTGGCCGAGACGTGGACGAACAAGATCTGGGCGTACGACGTCGTCGGGCCGGGCCAGGCCGAGAACGAGTCGGAGTTCTGCACGCTGCCCCCGCTCGACGTTGACGGCATACACGGCCCGGACGGGATGGCCTTCGACGCGGACGGGGACCTCTACGTGGCGACCTATCGGGCGGGCTACGTGTACGTTCTCGATCCCGCGGGCGAGCTGATCCGGAGCATTCCATCGGGCGGACAGAGCCCGACGAACGTCTGCTTCGGCGGAGAGGACTTCGACACCATGTTCGTGACCGTAGATGACCTCGGCGAGATCGTTGCCGTGCATGTCGGCGTGCGAGGGCAGAGACTGAGCTTCTGTCCGTCGGAACGTGCCGACCACCCATGGGCCAGGATGCTTCCCCCGGCTCCGTAGTAGGAGATGAGCGCAATGGCACTGGACCTCGTTTTCAAAGACGGCCTGATCGCGGACGGCACCGGCGGACCGGCGTTCGTCGCCGACGTGGGGATTGACGATGGCTCCATCTGCGCCGTCGGTCGTCTGGGCTCTGCTGCGGCCGCCCGGTCAATCGATGCGCGCGGCCTGGTCGTCGCCCCCGGCTTCGTCGATATGCATACCCATTCGGACGTGCGGCTGCTGGACGAGCCCCGTGCCGAGCCCAAGATCATGCAGGGCGTCACTACGGAGGTCATCGGCCAGGACGGGCTCTCCTTCGCGCCCGTCGACGCCCGGACGATGGAAGCTGTCCGCGTGCAGACGGCCGCCTGGAACGGCGAGGCCCCCGGCTGCGACTGGTCCTGGTCAACCGTGGCAGAGTATCTAAGCCGCTTCGACGGCAAGACGTCCCTCAACGTGGCCTACCTCGTGCCGCACGGCACGGTGCGGCTGCTGGTCATGGGCTATGACGACCGGCCGCCCACCACAGACGAGATGGCGCAGATGCGCCGCCACGTCGCCCGGGGCATGGAGGAAGGGGCCGTGGGCCTCTCGACCGGCCTGTCCTATCCGCCGGCCATGTATGCCGACGATGACGAGCTGGTGGAGCTGTGCCGGGAGGTAGCCCCCAGGGGCGGGTTCTTCTGCCCGCACCATCGCAGCTACGGCAAGGGCGCGTTGGAGGCCTACGGTGAGATGTTCGACGTGGCCCGGAAGGCCCACGTCCCGGTGCACCTGACGCACTGCGTCATGAACTTCCCGGGCAACGAGGGCCGCGCCGAAGAGCTGGTAGCCGAGATCAACGCGCTCGACCCGCGCGAGGTCGAGGTCACCGTGGATAGTTACCCCTACCTGGCCGGCTCGACCTACCTGGCCTCCCTGCTGCCGCCGTGGGTGAGCCACGGGGGACCCGAGGGCGTCCTCGGCGCCCTTGCAGACGACGAGAAGGCGGCCCGGATGCGTCACGAACTCGAAGTCGAAGGCACGCCCGGCTACCACGGCGTGCCGATGGACTGGGACACCATCGAGATCAGCTCGGTGGACAGCGCTGCCAACCGGCGTTGGGTGGGCCGGAATGTCTCCGAGATCGGACGCGAGTTGGGCGTGGCCCCCTTCGAGGCCGCCCGAAGGCTGCTGCTGGAGGAGAAGCTCAACGTCAACATACTCGTGCACGTTGGGCATGAGGAGAACGTCCGCACCGTCATGCGCCAGCCATACCACACGGTGGGCAGCGACGGGCTGATGGCAGGGCAGAAGCCGCACCCGCGCGCATGGGGCGCGTTCGCGCGTTACCTGGCCCACTACGCCCGCGACGAAGGCATGTTCACCTGGGAGCAGATGGCGGTGAAGATGTCCTCACTGCCGTGCCGCCGCCTGGGCCAGTGGGACCGCGGGCTGATCCGCCCGGGCATGGCTGCCGACCTCGTCGCATTCGACCCGCAGACCGTGCGCGACACGGCCACCTACGATGACCCGCGGCAGTACCCCGAGGGGATCCCCTACGTTGTTGTCAACGGCGTGCTGGTCAAGGACGAAGGCCGGCACACGGGGGCGCTGCCCGGGCGAGTGCTGCATCTTGGGGGACGCAGATGAACGCGACCCGCGCCGCGCTCGCCACGGGCGGCGGAACGGGCATCGGCGCCGCCACGGCGGAAGGGCCGGCGGCCCTCGCGGATTGCCTGCGCAAGGCGGCGAAGGCGGGGCGGCGGCCGAACCAGACGGTCGCTGGCGGCTCGGCAAAGCTAGAGGGAGGAGCAAGCATGGTGCGTATCAGGCTGAGGCCCTACCATCCGACATACGTTATCGCCCATTACGGCAGCTCCGTGCCGGAGGGCAGTCGTGCGCGTGGCGCGTTCGAGGAGATCCAGAGGAAGCTGCGCGAGAATCCGCTCCACGAGATGGAGATCGAACTCGTCCAAGAGCACGACGACGCCTGCGCGGGATGCAAGTTCCGCAGGGAGGCCGAAGGCGGCTCGGTCTGGGGAGAGAGGCACACCTGCGTCAGTGCGGAGGACCCGCAGGTCGTCGCCGCCGTGAATCGGACCAACGAGAAGGTATTCCGGCTTCTCGGGCTGGGCTACGGCTCGGTCATCAGGCTGCCGGAGCTGGTCCGCCTGCTGGCGGACAGGATTCCCGTCCTCGACGACGGCATGCTTGGCGGCATGTCGTTCCAGGAAGCATACCAGAAGGGACTGGAGGCGCTGGCCGAACGGGCGAGCTGGACCGCCGAACGGCAGGGCGAAGGAGCGCCCAACGAGCAGCAAGGCCGACCGATGGACTGAGGCCGGCGGCGGCGGTATGCTCCGGCAGCATGTTCCCAGCGTGGGCGGCGGGCCTCTCCGTGGGGCTGCCCGGGTGGGTGCTGCCTCTTGGAGGCCGAAGATGAACGACAATCGGGTTGCTTTGATCGCGAGCCGGCGGCCGGTTCCGTGTGCCCTGAGGGGCACCGAGGTGGCGGTATGCCCCTGGATCGAGGATACTGCTATGGGCCCACGCTTCGGCCCATAGGGGAGCCACAGGGCATGAGCACCAATAGGCAGTGGATACAAACGGCAATGGCCCGACGGGAGACCTGTCCTGTGCCCTTCAGCTTCGCGTTCTCGCCGCCGGCCAGGGCGGCTGCCGAGAGGCATTACGGAGGCGCGCCAATTGAGGAGGTGCTGGATTTCCCGATCCGGATGACGGGGACCACGTCCATCAAGCCGCTGTACGCCGAACCCTCGGAGTTCGGCGAGACGGCGACGGACGAGTTCGGTGTTGTGTGGTCGACCAACGATATCGACCGCGGGAGTCCCATCGTCCCCTGCCTTGCCGAACCCGACCTATCCGGTTACACGTTTCCCGACCCCGCCGTGGCGTATCGTTTCGAGGGTCTGGCGGAGTGGTGCGACGAGAACCGGGCGAACTACACCATCATCTGGGTCGGCGACCTCTGGGAACGGGCCACCTTCATGCGAGGCATGGAGGGACTGCTGGCCGACGTGGCCCTCAACACGCGGTTCGTTGAGGAGCTTCTCCGCAAACTCACCGACTACATCCTCGGCACAATGGAGGTGCTCTTTGAGCGGTGCGACTTCGACGCGATCGCCGTGAGTGACGACTACGGGACGCAGAAGGCGCTGCTGATCTCGCCGGAGGCGTGGCGTCGGCTGGTGAAGCCCTGCCTGAGCGAGATATACGCCCTGGCCAAGGCCAACGGACGGGCCGTGTTTCATCACACGTGCGGGAACGTGTTCGAAGTGATCGGCGACATGATAGACATCGGTCTCGACTTCCTGCACCCCATCCAGCCCGAGGCCATGGACGTCTTCAGGCTGAAGCGGGAGTTCGGACGTCACGTGACGCTCTGGGGTGGGCTGCCGACGCAGGACCTCCTTCCGGGGGGGACGGCGGCGCAGGTCCGATCCGAGGTGCGAAGACTCAAACGGGAGCTGGGTGCGGGCGGTGGCTACGTCCTCGAGCCGGGCATCATCATCCAGGCGGACGTTCCGCTCGCCAATCTCGTCGCCTTAATCGACGAGGCAATGGACAGGACCCTCTGAGGGAAAGCCGCCGGGCGCGGCGTTTGCCTGTTTGCGAACAGGCCGGGCAAGGGCTATCCCGCATTCGAGACGCCTTACGCGCCGATCGGCGTGCCGATCAGAGACGACGGGCGGCACACGGGAGCGCTGCCCGGACGAGTGTTGCATCTTGGGGGACGCAGATGAACGAGAACCGGGTTGCTTTGATCACCGGCGGCGGAACGGGTATCGGCGCGGCCACGGCCCAAGAGCTGGCAGCCATCGGCGTCAAAATCGTGGTCGTGGGCCGGCGGCCCGGGCCGCTGGAGGACGTCGTAGCGCGCATCGAAGGCCGCGGCGGCCAGGCCATGGCCCTCCCTGCGGACGTCGTGAGCTATGAGGCCATGGAGGAGGTCGTCGGCCGGACCGTCGAGTCCTACGGGCGAATCGACTTGCTGGTCGCCAACGCGGCGGTGCACGACGTGTCCAGCATCGACGCGGGCGACCCCGCGTGGTGGAGCGAGCTGATCCAGATCAACGTGATGGGCGTTCTCAACGTGGTCCGCGCCGTGCTGCCCCACATGTATCGACAGGGGGCGGGCCACGTCGTGGTGGTTTCCTCGGTCTCGGGCCGCGTCACTTACGTCGGGGAAACGGCGTACGTGTCCAGCAAGCACGCGACGACGGCTTTCGCGGATTGCCTGCGCCAGGAGGCGTCCCCCAGGGGCATCCGGGTGACGCTCCTCGCGCCGGGCCTGGTGGACACGCCCCTGGCGGACAACCCGTACGCCGCCGAGCTGAAGAAGACGGTCCAACCGCTCCGCCCTTCCGACTGCGCCCGCGCCATTCGATTCGCTTTCGAACAACCACCCAACGTGGGCATCAACGAGATCGTGATGCGGCCGGTCAAGCAGGTGCTCTAGCCGAAGGGCGGCTCCGGTTCACTTCGCCCTGACGAGGAAGACCCAGTCCTGCGCGTCGGGCGCGTCCAGCCGCACTGAGCCACGGGCCGCACCCGGCAGCTCCGTTGACTGGCCCGTGCGAGGGTCGTAGCGGGAGAGCGAGTACTCGCCGTCGGCGAGCATCAAGTCGGCCCCCTTGCCCCCCGCAACGTAGACCACGTACGTTCTGCCCGCCTCCGCCAGGCAGTAGGCGTAGCCGCCATCGGCCTCGATCAGTTCGTCATGCGGCTCCAGCCGCCACCACTCCAGGGCCGCAAAGAACCTGTGCAGATGGTCCAGGTCCGCAACTGCCACCTTGTGCCGCGGGTCGTCCACCAGGAATGGCCCGACCTCCCTCCGGCCGCCGAAGTAGGTCGTGCCGAATCCCGTCACGAAGTAACCGCCTCCCATCGGAATCACCCAGGACGCGCGGCGGAACGAATCGCGCGTGTGGGAGTTGGGCTTGTCGACGACGCCGTCGAAGTCCTGGTCCCGCAGGTAGTAGGCGTACTCGGCGTCGACGACGGGTTTGCCGTGCTTCCTGGCGGCCAGGATGAACGCGTGCAGATCGTCTCGGTTCGCGTCCGTGGCTTCCTGTTTGTCGGGCGCGAAGTACGCCTGCGCGTACTCGCCGAAGCTCATCCAGTCCTCGTCAGCGAATTCCTGGGACGAAATGTACGGCCCCGGGCCGGGATGGATCCCAATCATCCGGCCGTGCGGGTCGGTCTTGCGAATCTCCCGCCCGACGGCGCGGAACAGGTCCGCCTGGTCGACCATGTACTGCCACTCCCCCGCCACCAGGAAGACCACGGCAAAGGCGGAGTATCGCGCTACCACGTACCGCGCAAAGTGCAGGCGGGCCTCGTCGCTCGGCAGGGATCCCCAGTAGGGGTCGCCCATCCCGTACAAAACCACCATGCCGCAGACAATGCCCCTGTCGTTGATGTGGTGCAGGCGGCGGTCCACCTCTTGGAGAAAGGCGGGGTTGATGATCTCCCGGCCGGCGTCCACAAACAAGTCGCCGCCCTCGTTGCCGCCCGAGGCCAATCCGCCGGTGCCGGCCAGTTCGGTGTGCATGTAGCTGAACCCCTGCTCGGCGCGAACGTCCACGTGATGCATGGCGCTATCGTGATCGAGCTTCTTGGCGGGGTCGGTCTGGAAGACACGCCAGGCCTTGTCGCCGAAGAACCAAAAGGGAGTGCCGTCCTGGTATTGGAAGTGCAGCGGGTGGCCCTTCATGGGCTGGATGCTCCCGTGCAGGTTCGACTCCAGGCAGCGAAATGCGCCGCTCTGCCCGTTCAGGCCGGCGTCGCTGGAGCGGACAACATAGGACCACTCGCCCGTCACGTCGGGAGCAACGCGGAGCCGCCAGACGGCCTGGCCGTCCCAAAACAGGGGCATCGTCCACTCCGCGCCGCCGGGCCGGCGGAGCGTCGCCGTGGCGGTCACGTCCCTGTACGGGTTTTCGTACGCGCCCGTATGGGTGAAGCTCATCTCGAGAACGGCAAAACGCGGGACATCCTCAGCGTAGACCAGGGAAGTCAACGCGGACACGACTGCCACGACCGGGGCGCCTTTCTTCATGGGTCTCCCTCCCGTTGGATTGCGGTCCAGGCTGGCAAAGTGCGGCACATTGTAACAGACGACGGGCCGCCTTGCGCTGAACGCGCTCACGTGCGCCGCGGGGCATGTCCCGTTGAACGCCTCCACCGGGACAGGTAGACTGGCGGCGTAGGCGGACGCCCGCTCCGACGGATGCCGATACGGAGAATTGCAGCGCGGGCGCCCGCCGCCTTTACTCTGGAGCGGGGCGATGCCCCGCAGGGAGGAGCCTGCGATGACCGCCCGGGAACGGAAAGCCTTGCTGGAGCAATGCCGCGGCATTCGGGTCACCGACTGGCACGACGCAATGGACACGCTGGGGCTGTTCGACCGCGGCCTCATGAGCCCGGAAATACGCCCGCTGTGGCGCGACGTCGAGAGCTTCGCACACTGCATAGTGGGCTTCGCCTTCACCGTGCGCGCGATTCCATCCGAACGAACCATCGTCGCACGCGACCCGGATGATTTCCGCAAGCAGGAGCGGGCATGGTACGGGGGCGAGTTGAAGTGGTCGGCCGAACTGCAGGAAGGCGACCTGATCGTCGTCGACGCTACGAACACCAGGGACTGCGGTTTCGTCGGCTCGTGGAACTCGATGGACTGGATGACGCGCGGCGCCGTGGGAGTCGTGACCAGCGGCGGCGCGCGGGACACGGACGAGCTGGTCAAGCAGAAGGTGCCCGTCTACCATGCGGAGTTCGGGCGAGGCATCAGTCCCGGCCGGGTCGAGGTGGATTCCTACGGACAGCCCGTCGAATGCGGCGGCGTGTACGTGAAACCGGGCGACCTGGTCATCGCCGACGGCGACGGCGTCATTGTCATACCGGCCGACGTCATCGACCGGGCATTCCCCATCGCGAAGGCAATCCAGCAGAAGGACCAGGTGGGACGGGCGCAGCTCTACGAGCGGCTCGGCATTGCGCCTGACGTCACGCTCGGCGAGGCCAGGGGAGAAAGCACCTGAGCCGTCGGCGCCGCCCCGGCGCCGTCAACCGACCTCAGCGCTCCAGCGGCACCCAGGCCGAGCCGTTCCGGACGGACTCGAGGGCCGCGAACGTGAACTGCATCGCGCGCAGGCCGTCGCGCACCGTCGGGCTGTTGTAGTGCTCGATCTGCATCGGGCGGCCGCTTGCATGCGCCCGGACGGCCTCGTAAGCGCCCCGATAGATGTTCCCGAACGCTTCCAGGAACCCCTCCGGGTGGGCGGGCCAGGCACGCAGAAGCTTCTGCACGGGCTCGGCCAGCTCGTGCCCCCGCCACACGATCCGGTCGCGCACGCCGCCGCGGGTCACCCGCATGACCTCCGGACGGTTCTGATGCCATTCCAGCGCCCCCTCGGTGGCGTAGAGCCGGAAGTTCAACTCGTTCGACTCGCCGGGCGCCATCTGGCTACACGTAAGCGTCCCCTTCGCGCCTCCCGCCATGCGCACCAGCATGGCTGCGTCCTTCGGCACCAGGGCGCGGCCCGTCATGTCGGTCAGGTCGCAGGAGAGCTCGACCACGCGATCACCGGTGACGAACTCCAGCAAGTTGAAGGTATGCGTGCCGATGTCGGCGATCGTGCCGCCGGGGCCCACTTGCTCGGGGTCGTCGAGCCAGCTCTTCGGCTCAGCTCGAGGGGCGAACCGGATGCGGTTGCCGCCCTGGAGATACTCGACGATGAAGCGCGAGAGCTCGCCAAGCTCGCCGCCCGTCATCATGTGCCGGGCCTGGCGCACCAGAAGGTTGCCCGTGTAGTTGTGCGTCAGGCAGAAGACAAGCCCCGTCGCCTCGACGATCCTGACCAGCTCCCTCGCGTGCTCGAGCGTGCACGTCATCGGCTTGTCACAGATGACGTGGAATCCGTGCTCCAGAAACGTCTTGCTGATGGGGAAGTGGAAGCAGTTGCGGGTGACGATGCTGACGACGTCGATGCGCCTGTCCTCGGGCAGGGCGGCTTCGGCGTCGGCCATCTCCTGGTAGGACCGGTAGCACCGCTCGGGCTCCACGTAGAGCTCGCGGCCGATGCGGAGGCACGTTTCGTAGTCGCGGCTGAAGCAGCCGGCCACGAACTCCGCCTCGTTGTCCATCACGGCGGCGACGCGATGTGCTACGCCAATGCCGCGCCCACCGCCGACCATTCCCAGTCTCAGCTTGCGTTCGTAGACATCCATCACATGCGCTCCAATCGGCACGCGCGACTGCGTTGCTTCACTGCGGGGAACGAATGTAGTGCCTTCGCGCGCCAGAGTCAACGCCGCAGCGGAACGCGCACCGCTCAGCGCCGGCCGCCGGGCCAGGCGGCCGTCCCGTAGATGGCGAAGCGGTTCCTGCCCCTGAACTTCCTCTGCGGGAAGTAGCATTCCTCGGTGGTCAGGCCGCTGAGGCGCAGGCCGTGGTCGTCCGCGAGGTGGATCCAGGTTCGCCCATCCTTGTTCTCCACCCGGTCGATTCCGTAGCCGTGGGTGCGGCCCCCGGGGTGCCTGACGACCATCCATGAGCCGCGCAGCTTCGTCCCCGAAGGCAGCTCGGCCGACGTCACGAATGCGTCCGAGGGCGCGCCATCCGCTTTCCGTTCGGCCCCTTCAATGATGCCCGCCCAGGAGCCCGCGTCGGCGGCCAATTCGAAGTCGCCTGCCGCGAGCCGGGTCCCGCCGATGAGGCGCGCCGCAGCCACACGGCCCCCGTCCCTGGAGACGAGCCCGATGCGGCCTTCCATGGCGGCGGCGTTCTTGCCCTTGCACGCCACGGGCGCCGGGTCGTCCAGTGAAACGAGGATCGCGTCCGTCCGCGCGCCTTGTTTCACGCGCAGGGCGACTGCGCC
>CAYUDW010000048.1:0-5057 GCA_964442595.1 uncultured candidatus Brocadiaceae bacterium | reverse complement strand
AAACGAGGATCGCGTCCGTCCGCGCGCCTTGTTTCACGCGCAGGGCGACTGCGCCCCCCGTCGGTCTGGCGAGCTCACACAGTTCCGCCCGATCGATCTGCGGCTTTCCTCGGAAGGGCTCGTGGACGGCCACGAAGACGCTCTCGAGCGCTTCGCGTCCCCTGCGGCGGACCACCAGCTGCGGCATCGGGTAGTCGTAGAGCGAGGCATCGTCCTGGCCCGCCCGGCGCATCGAGGGCGACTCGCACAGGAACACGTCCGTGGTGCGCCCGCCCATAACGTGGCTCCTGACGCCCAGGTCGGGCCGGTCCCGATACGTCATCGTGACGCTCCACTTGCCTGCCGTCTTGCCCGCGCGGACGTTCTTCATCAGGCCGTAGGGAATGAAGTTGGCGCTTTCGCCGTAGGGCTCCTCCCAGCGCTCCCCCTTTGCCAGTAGGCCCCCCTTCCTGGCCTTGAGCGGCAGGCTGCACCGGGCGTCCTGATCGTGGTCGGCCGACCCGTGCAGGAGCCAGTCGTGCGTGCCGCCGCCCTTAACGTGGAAGACGTCGACGACGTATGGGGTTGCCCCGTCCAGGGACACCAGCATAAGGAGCCGCCGGTAGGCTTCCGCCAGCCCCGGATAGCCCCGCTCGCCACGCGCTTCGACGACGGCCAGGCCGGGCAGGTTGGGCACGTAGGCCAGCAGGTCGGCGTCCGTCTTGTGGCCGAAGCGCGGCTGGTCGGCGCGGTCGATGGCGACCGTGTTATGGCCCACGGTGCACGTCGCCCAGTACCGCAGCTTCGTGTGCGTATAGCCGAGGTCCGAGAACATTTCGCGGCCGTAGGCGAAGAGCGCCAGGTTCAGGTTGTCGCAGTGGTGGTGCCCGTAAGCCCCCGAGAAGTGCAGGTGTGCCTGGATCTGATCCTTTCCCTTCCCCGTTCCGAGCACGGCGTGCCCGAAGCCGGGAAGGATGCGGCAGGTGCTCCTGCGCTTCGCCCGGCCCGGCCGGCTCGGCCACCTCCTGCCGCCCCACGTATCGTGGACGGAGGCGGATCGGCCGTCCGGATAGTCGATGGTGGTCGGGGCGTGCATGGCCTTGGCCAGGAAGGGGAACTCCTTCGCCAGGTCCAGGCCTTCGATGTGGAGCCCGTCTTCCTTGCCCAGGTAGCCGGGCGGGTCGCAGTAGCCTTCCGTCTCCTCAAGCAACCGCCGGATGCCGTGCGTCACCGTGTAGTGATAGGCGGGCGCCTCGTGCCACATGCCGTCGTAGCAGAACTGCGTGTGCAGCAGACGCCCGAACCAGTGGTGGACCCAGTGGAGGTACTCCGGTTCGCCGATCACGCGGCCGACTCGTACTATGGCGGTCGCGAACCACGGCGACATGTTGAACATGGGCCGCGCCGACGAGAGCGTGTAGTCGACGGTTGCGCGGAAGAAGTCGTCCTCGATTCGCTTTCGCACGTCGGCGCCCAGTTCACGCGAGAGCCTGTCCAATTCCGGGCTCTCGTAGATCAGATCGTAGGCCAGTGGGAGCTCGCTGGGCACCTCGTCGGGAATCCACCGCCCCCACTTGCCACCGCCCTGGGGAAAGGGCGGCCTGGTCTGAGAGGTGTACCGGCGCGGCCGGTAAGGCCATTGGTATACGACGCAGTAGGTCGGGTAGAGCTGCGCGAAGCGGTCCATGATCAGTGCGGCGCGCCGTGCATACTCCGGCTTGCGGGTGACGTGATAGGCCCGTGCGAGCGCCACGGCCTGCCGCGCAAGCCACCGCTTCTGCCGATACCACACGGTGCCCTCGAAGAAGTGGTCGTTCCCGGCTTCGTCCAGGTAATAGCGAACCGTGACCCGCTTGCCTTGCGGGTTGCGGGTGACCTGCACCCGGTCCATCGGGTACTTGTCGCTGGGGTAGACGTGACCGCAGAACCGGCACGCGACCTGATGGGGCGCCTCGACGGTCCAGGTGAGCTGATTCGACTCCTGCATGCCGCTGTCGCAGTTGGGGCACCCGCAGAAGAGGATGCCCGTCTGCGGGGGCACGAGTTCCAGCAGTTCCTGCTCGCCCATGGACATCACGCGCTCGACGGCCCTTTCGAGCTCGCCGGCCTGGGACTTGCCCAGATCGGGATCACGATATGGATGCTTCACCTTCCTTGCTTCAGCCATACCACACCCTCTCGTCGGCCTGGAGACGGTGGCCGAACTTCAGTACCGGAATTGTCGGCAGGTCCCTCTTGGCCGCGTGACACAGGGCACGGCGCGCCGTGCCCCTACCAGCTGCCGCGATGACGAGCCGGCACGAAAGCCGGAATCCTACGTCCCGCCGACCGGCGGGTCAAGGCATCGGCCGAAGACGTGCCCAGAGATGGCGCCCTTAAGCCCGGCCGGACCGGCGCGTTGACAGGCATTCAGGGCGATTGTACACTCCGGCGCGCATTCGGCGAATTGGATCCGGATACGACAACGGCTGTCAAGAGGAGTCATGCCATGCGTTCGAGGTGTCAGAGATGGGGATTAGGGCTTTGTGTGTTAACGGCTCTGGTCTGCGGTGTTACGGGGACGGTAGACGCCCAGGAGGGAGCGGCCATGCAATTGCCCAGAGGCGTCAGAGCAGTCTGGGACATGGATAAGGCCTACGCGGAGTCCAGCGAGACCCGGGAGCGCATCTGCGTCAACGGCCTGTGGCGGTGGCAGCCGGCCGGGGACAACGTGGACGCGGTTCCGGCCGGGGGCTGGGGCTACTTCAAAGTGCCCGGCTCCTGGCCGGGAATCCAGGACTACATGCAGAAGGACAGCCAGACCGTCCACCCTCACCCCGGCTGGGGAGAGCTGCGCCTCAGCGGTGTCTCGGCCGCATGGTACCAGAGGGAGGTCACCATCCCACGGGAGTGGGCCGGGCGCCGCATTACCGTCCGCGCCGATTGGGTGAACTCCCACGCCACGGTCTATGTAGACGGGAGGGAAGCAGGCGCCATCCTGTTCCCCGGCGGCGAGCTGGACATCACCGCCGCATGCCGGCCCGGCCAGAAGCAGGTCCTCAGCATGCTCGTAGAGGCCATGCCCCTGAATGCAGTCATGATGGCATACAACGACACCGCCGCGGCGCGAGAGGTCAGGGGCAGCGTGGCCCGGCGCGGCCTGTGCGGGGACGTCTACCTGGCCAGCTCGCCGGTGGGTGCCCGCGTCGGCGACGTGCGGGTAGAGACGTCCGTGCGCAAGTGGAAGATCACCTTCAACGCCGCGCTTGAAGACCTGGCCCCCGAAGGCCGTTACAGATTGCGCGCCCGGATCATGGACGGGGGTCGCAGCGTCGCGGAGTTCACGGGAGAGCCCTTCGCGGCAACCGGTTTGAAGGGCGGGCGCACGGCGCTGACGGCGGACTGGAAGCCCGAGAAGCTGTGGGACGTGCACACGCCCCAGAACCAATACGAGTTCAGCGTGAGTCTTGTGGACGCCGGGGGGCGGACGCTGGACGCATCGCTGCCGCAACGGTTCGGCTTCCGGGAGTTCTGGATCGAGGGACGGGACTTCTACCTGAACGGCACGCGCATCTTCATCTCCGCCGTGCCGATCGACAACGCGCTCCTGGGCGCTGCAAAGGCGAACTACGAGGCGGTCGCGGAGACTCTGCGACGAGTCAAGGGGTTCGGCATCAACTTCATGTACACGCACAACTACGGCTGCACCCCGGGCTCCCACCTGAGCTGGGAGGAGTCACTCAGGGCGGCCGACGACGTGGGGATGCTCATCTCCTTCTCCCAGCCGCACTTCGGCCACTACAACTGGGACGCCGACGACGCGGAAGAGACGAACGGCTACGCCCGGCACGCGGAGCTTTACGTCCGCTCGGCTCAGAATCACCCTTCGGTCGTGGCCTACTCGATGAGCCACAACGGCACGGGCTATGCCGAGGACATGAACCCGGACATGATCGACGGCACGCAAGCGCCGCGTGGGCCATGGTCCGCCCGCAACGTTGGGCGCGCCCTGCGGGCCGAGGCCATCGTGGGGCGCCTGGACCCGAGCCGCATCATTTACCACCACTCCTCGGGCGACCTCAGCTCGATGTACACGGTCAACTTCTACTCGAACTTCGCCCCCATCCAGGAGATGAGCGACTGGTTCGAGCACTGGGCTGCCGTTGGGGTGAAGCCGGCGTTCTTGGTCGAGTTCGGCGTGCCCTGCTCCTGGGATTGGACTATGTACCGCGGGTGGTACAAGGGCAAGCGGTCCTTCGGCAGTGCAACAGTCCCGTGGGAGTATTGCGTGGCGGAATGGAACGCGCAGTTCTACGGCGACCGGGCTTTCGAGATCAGCGAGGTGGAAAAGAGGAACGTGCGCTGGGAGGCCGAGCAGTTCCGCGCCGGACGCCTGTGGCACCGCTGGGACTATCCCCGCGCCGTGAGTTTCGGTGAGTTCAGGGAGAAGCATCCGATCGTGGCCATGTACGTTTCGGACAACTGGCGCGCTCTGCGCACCTGTGGCCTTTCCGGGTTCGGCCCATGGGAGTACGGCGAGTTCTGGCTGCCGCGCCCGGGCGTCGATCGTGGGCGCAAGGAGTTGCCGACCGATTGGGACGACATACAGCGGCCGGGCCTCAGTCCGGACTACATCGAGGCGCGATACGAGCGGATGGACATCGCCTTCGAGCCCGCCGACTGGATTGCCACCGAGGCCGGCGAGGCCGTGCTGCGCAACAATCGTCCGCTGCTGGCCTACGTCGCCGGCGGCCCCGAAGCCTTCACGAGCAAGGGCCACAACTTCCTGCCTGGCGAAACGGTTCGCAAGCAACTCGTCGTCATCAATAACTCTCGCGAGACCGTCACGTGCGGGTGCGAGTGGTCGCTCGGGCTCCCGAAAACCTTAAGCGGGAGCACGCAGATCACGCTGCCCACGGGCGAGCAGGAGCGCGTCCCGCTCACGTTCGAGCTCCCGGCGAACCTGCCCGCGGGCCAGTACACTCTCACCGCCACGATCAAGTTCAACAACGGCAAGACGCAGAAGGACTCCTTCGACGTCGATGTGCTGCCTCCGCCTGAGCCTGTCCGGGCTGCGGGGAAGACGGCGCTGTTCGATC
>CAYUDW010000047.1:0-19516 GCA_964442595.1 uncultured candidatus Brocadiaceae bacterium | reverse complement strand
TTAGGGAAGGGGACCTATGGACGCCACCTGACTCCAGCGCTTCTGCCTTGTGAACGAGCGGGGGCGGCGGCCCGAAGGTTCCAGACAGACGGCGGGCCCGGCTCCATTCCGGATTCCGGACGAAAGAATCCGGCCCTATCCGGCGGAATTCCTTGACTTTCATTGCTGATATGCTAAAATCGTACAATTCGCGCCTCTTGGGTGGTCTTGTATCTGGCGTGTGCAAGCATTGAGGAAGCAGTTGGCTCAGGAACGCATACGGATTCGCATGGAAGCGTACGATCATCGGGTGCTCGACCGTTCGGCCAGGCAGATCGTAGAGACGGCCACCCGGACGGGAGCGAAGGTGAGCGGCCCGGTGCTGCTCCCCACCCACATCGAGCGCTACACGGTGCTGCGCTCGCCGCACGTCAACAAGCGGTCCCGAGAGCAATTCGAGATTCGTACGCACAAGCGTCTGATTGACATAACGGAACCGACCGTCCACACGGTGGATGCCCTCAACAACCTGAAGGTGCCCGCCGGAGTGGAGATCAAGATCAAGGTTTGACGGGTCGCCCGGGCACACGCCGTGGTGGCCCGCATGAGCAAGCGGGCCGAACCGGGGCGGGACCGGGGCCGTCAGCCGACGCAGTTGCGCTGTGAGGCACGCCGGCCGCTCCCGGATGACGGGTCGGAAGGTTTGGCATTGTGGCGCGGCGTAGCGTGCCTCCAGTCAAATCCCGCGGGGCGTATGTTCTAATGCGTCTTTCCCCCAGTTCAGGGCTCGGGGGATTTGTGTCTGCGTGAGGCCGGACGGTTGTGGCCTGCGCGTCTCAGGTTCAGAGGCCCGCAAGCGCGGGCCGGCGGCGGAGCAAAGGACGGACGACTTATGGTCAAGGCGCTGCTGGGCAAGAAGATCGGCATGACCCAGGTCTTCGACCCGTCGGGCGAACGCCTGCCGGTAACGGTCCTGCAGGTCGGCCCATGTACGGTCACCCAGGTCAAGACCGCTGAGACGGACTGCGTGCCCGCCGTGCAGATCGGCTTCGAGGAGAGAAAGCGCAAGAACACGGTCCGGCCGCTCGCGGGTCACTTCACCAATGCGGGCACCACCCCGAAAAGAATCCTCCGGGACGTGGAACCGGACGGCGACCAGATGCCTGAGCCCGGACAGGAAGTCGGGCTGGAGGTGTTTGAGGGCGTCTCTCACGTGGACGTGACGGGCGTGAGCAAGGGACGCGGCTTCGCGGGCGTTGTCAGGCGACATGGTTTCTCCGGCTCTCCGGAGACTCACGGCGGACGCTTCGGCCGACGCACCGGCTCAGTGGGCGCCAGCGCCTGGCCGGGCCGCGTGTGGAAGGGCCAGCGAATGCCGGGGCACATGGGCCACGAGAAGGTCACCATTCGCAACCTCGAAGTCGTGAGGCTGGAGCCCGAACGGTGCCTGATGCTCGTCAAGGGCTCCGTGGCCGGCAGCAGGGGCAGCTACGTGCTGGTCCGCAAAGCAGTTGCCCCGCCTCGACGTGCCAGTCATTCCGATCAGGCTTAGCATGGTACGGGATTAAGGCGTTATGGAGATCCCTGTGTACAGCATGGCCGGACAGGTCATCGACCACGTTGCGGTGGACGAGTCGGCCCTGGGCGGGAAGCCTAACAGGGCGCTGATTCGTCAGGCCATCGTGATGTACGAGGCCAACAGGCGCGTGGGCACGGCCACTGCCAAGACGCGCCGTGAAGTCGCCGGCAGCGGAAGGAAGCCCTGGCGCCAGAAGCACACCGGCAGGGCGAGGCACGGCCACCGCGCAAGCCCTCTCTGGGTGGGCGGCGGAGTGACGCACGGCCCGAGGCCCCGCGACTTCAGCAAGAAGATGAATAAGGCCGCGCGGCGGCGCGCCCTCTACTCGGCATTCCTGGCCAAGGCCCTGGACGGTGAAATCATAGTCCTGGATCGGCTGGAGCTGCCCGAGATGAAGACGCGGCAAATGGCGAACGTCCTGAAGAATATGGGCGTCGAGCGTACCTTCCTGATTGTGATTCAGCAGAACATCCCCGAGCTGTGGCGGTGTACCAGGAACATCCGGGGCGCCGCCATGATGCCGTGCGGCGACCTGAACGCCTACGAGATGATCCGGCCGCATCGGGTCATCTTTCTTTTGGACGCTATCCGGAGCTTCCTGGCAGCCGCGCCCGGGGAGCAAGAGGCCGACCAGGAGGTGCCCGCGGAAGCGGGGGTGAGCGAGAATGGATAGCCACCAGATCATCAGGCGGCCACTGCACACTGAGAAGAGCGTCGACGACATTCGCGCGAACAATACGTACCATTTCGAAGTCGACCCCCGGGCGACCAAGACCGAGATCCGCCACGCCCTCGAGGAGCTCTTCCCGGGCCGGAGGGTCGTCGACGTCCGGACGGTCAGCGTCAGCGGCAAGCGCCGGCGCGTCGGCTTCAACGTGGGTTGGACGGCAGACCGCAAGAAGGCCATCGTGAAGCTGCGGCCGGGCGACAGCATAGACATCGGCTACTAGACACACAGCAGGCCAGCGCCAGGAGCGACAAGCCATGCCCATCAAACAGTATAAACCGACGACTCCCGGACGGCGGGGCATGACGAGCACGGACCTGTCTGAGATCTCCCGGGGCAAGCCGGAGAAGTCCCTGCTGCGCCCCCTCAAGAGCAGCGGCGGGCGGAATCACTCCGGCAGGACCACCAGCCGCTTCCGGGGCGGCGGGCACAAGAGGCGCTACCGCCTCATTGATTTCAAGCGGGAGAAGGAGGACGTGCCCGCCGAGGTGGTGAGCATCGAGTACGACCCGAACAGGTCGGCGCGCATAGCGCTGCTGGAGTACGAGGACGGCGAGAAGCGCTACATCCTGGCGCCCGAGCGCCTGAGTGTGGGCACGCAGGTGATCAGCAGCGACGGGGCCGAGCCCAGGCCGGGCAACTGCATGCCGCTGGGCCGGGTGCCGCTCGGCATGTTCGTGCACAACGTGGAGCTGCAGCCGGGCAAGGGCGGTCAGATGGTTCGCAGTGCGGGCGCCGCCGCCCAGGTCAGTGCTCGCGAAGGCAAGTACGTGCATCTCATCCTGCCCAGCGGGGAGGTCAGGAAGGCGCTGGCCCGCTGTCGGGCCACCATTGGCCGCGTCGGGAACCCAGAGCACCAGAACGTCAAGCTCGGCAAGGCGGGGCGCTCTCGCTGGAAGGGCAGACGGCCCCACGTGCGCGGAACGGCGCAGAACCCTGTCAGCCACCCGATGGGCGGCGGCGAGGGCCGCAGGGCCGGTGGTCGTCATCCGTGCAGCCCTACGGGAGTGCTCGCCAAGGGAGGCAAGACCCGTAACCGCAAGAAACACGGCGACAGGCTGATCGTCAGGAGAAGGAGGCGAAAGTAAAGACCCGTGAGCAGATCACTAAAAAAAGGCCCGTACGTTGACGAGAAGCTCCTGCGCAAGGTCATGCGGCAGAAGAACACTGGCGACCGGGAGCCGATCCGCACCTGGGCCCGGGCCTGCACCGTCATCCCCGACTTCGTCGGACACGCTTTTCTGGTGCACAACGGGCGGAGCTTCGAAAGGGTCTTCATCAGCGAGGACATGGTGGGCCACAAGCTGGGTGAATTCGCGGCGACCCGGACCTTCCGCGGTCACAGCGGGCGGCGGCGTTAGCCGTCCCGGCCAGGGAAGCGGGAAAGGGCAAGTCGCCGGGATACGCTTGCGGGCAAGGTGGAGTGAGAAATGGAATTCGTGGCAAGGCACAAAGGTGCGCCAATGTCAGCGCGGAAGACCAGGCTCGTCGTCGACATGGTCCGCGGCAAGCACGTCAACGACGCCCTGCAAATCCTGCGCTCCACGCCCAAGCGCGCCGCCTACTTCGTCGACAGGGTGCTGCGTTCGGCGATGGCCAACGCCGACCAGAGCCTCGAGGCAGACATGGAGCAGCTGCGGGTTTCCAGGGCGTGGGTCGATGGCGGCCCGATGCGCAAGAGGTGGCGGGCCGGCGCCCGCGGGCGATGGACGTCCGAGCGCCGCCGCTCGTGCCACATCAGTATAGTCCTGGACGACGGCCAGTAACGGGAGGTCCCATGGGACAGAAAGTCCGGCCGACTGGATTGCGACTGGGTATCACCGAGGATTGGCGTTCGCACTGGGTCGCCGACAAGAAGACGTTCGGCCAGTACGTCGTCGAAGACCAGAAGATCCGCACCTACGTCAAGCATCACTACTACTACGCTGGCATACCGAAGGTCGAGATACAGCGCACCAGGGACAACGTGCAGGTGCGTGTCCACTGTGCCAGGCCCGGGCTGGTAATCGGGCGCAAAGGCGTCGAAGTGGAGCGCCTGAAGAATGCCCTGGACGATCTGACGGGGCGCAATGTGGACGTGGCCATCCAGGAGGTGCCGGACCCGTTGCTGAACGCCCAGTTAGTGGCGGAGGACGTGGCCCAGCAGATCGAGCGCCGCGCTTCGTTCCGGCGTGCCATCCGCCGGGCGGTCGAGATGACGATGTCGGCCGGGGCGCTGGGCGCTAAGGTGCAGTTGGCCGGCCGGCTCGGCGGCTCCGAGATGGCCCGCAGGGAGAAGGCGGAGGAAGGAAGCTTCCCCCTGCATACGCTCTGTGCCAAGATTGACTACGGTTTCACCGAGGCGCGAACCAAGTACGGCAACATCGGCGTGAAGGTCTGGGTCAACCGCGGCTTGTTGCCCGAAGGAGAGACGCTGTACGACCAGCAGGAGCGCGGCAATGGCCCTAATGCCTAAGAGGGTGAAGCACCGCAAGTTCCAGCGGGGCAAGATGAAGGGAAAAGCCACGCGCGGCAACCGCGTGGTCTTCGGCGACTACGGACTGCAGGCGCTGGAACGGGCCTGGATCACGGCCGAGCACATAGAGGCCGCGCGGCTGGCCGTCATGCACTTCCTGCGCCACGAAGGGAAGCTGACCATCCGCATCTTTCCTCACAAGAGCGTAACGGCCACGCCCGCCGAGACGAGGATGGGCAAGGGAAAGGGTGAACCGTCGCACTGGGTGGCCGCAGTCAAGCCCGGAACAATCATGTTTGAACTAGGCGGCGTGCCCGAACCCCTTGCCGTGGAGGCGTTTGCGCGCGTGGCGCACAAGATGCCGATCAAGACCAGGCTGGCCCACCGGAGGGTGCAGGTATGAGGGCCAAGGAGTTGCGAGGCAGGGATCCCGAGGACCTCCGGCGGGAGCTGGGCCAGTTGCAGCGGGAGCTGTTCGATCTGAAGTTTCAGTGGCAGGCCGAGGAGAGCCCCGACAGCAGCCGCCGGCGTCGGCTCAGGAGAGATGTTGCCAGATACAAGACCGTTCTGCGCGAAATGGCGTTGCAGCAGCAAGCGGCTGTGAAGCCGGAGGGTTAGGTTCCATGACAGGTGACGGGTACCGCCGATGAGTGAGAAAGCGCCGAAGGTCCGGAAGAGGACCCAGGGTGTTGTCAGGAGCGATAAGATGGATAAGACCGTTACGGTCACCGTCGAACGGCTCGTGAAGCACCCCCAGTACGGCAAGTACGTGCGTCGCAATAGCACCTTCATGGCCCACAACCCCCACAACCTGGCCAGAGAAGGCGACGTGGTGGAGATAGAGAGCACGAGGCCCCTGTCCAAGAACAAGCGCTGGCGCGTGGTGCGCGTTGTGCGGCGGGCCGCCGGTGCTGTGCCGGAGATTGCGGCGCTGCAGGAGCCACAGGAAGCCGTGCGCGAACCCGAACCCGAACAGCAAGCGTAGGCATGCAAGCAGCCTGAAGGTCGGTGCGATGATTGCTGAACAGACAGTGCTGGACGTGGCTGATAACACAGGCGCCCGCGCCGTGCGTTGCTTCAAGGTGCTGGGCGGCAGTCGGCACACTTACGCTGCGGTAGGCGACGTTGTGGTCGGCAGCGTCATAAAGGCCATCCCCGGCAGCGATGTTAGCAAAGGCGAGATCGTGCGGGGAGTCGTCGTCCGCACCAAAGCCCCCATCGAGAGGGAAGACGGCAGCTACGTACGGTTCGACCGCAACGCCATGGTGATCCTGCAGCCGGACGGTAACCCCAGGGGCACGCGCATCTTCGGCGCGATACCCAGGGAGCTGCGCTACAAGAACTACATGCGTATCATTAGCCTGGCAACCGAGGTGGTCTAGGACGACGGGATGGCAATGAAGGCCAAGCTCCACGTGAAGAGCGGCGATACGGTGGAAGTGACCGCCGGCAACGCCCGGGGCGCCCGGGGCAGGATCCTCAGGGCCATACCCTCGAAGGGGAGGGTGGTGGTCGAGGGAGTCAACCTCGTCTGGAAGCACATCCGGCCCAGTTCCGACCATCCCAAGGGCGGACGCATGCAGATTGAGGCGCCCATACATGCATCCAACGTGGCGCTTATCTGCTCGAACCGGGACTGTGCGAGTCACGACAGCCCCGTTCGGGTTAGGAGGATCGTCAACGAGGCCGGCCGCAAGGTGCGCGTGTGCGCCAAGTGCGGCGCGGAAATCCCGACGGCGGAGTAGGCCGACAGGTCGACTCGCGCCAGGTACGGCGAGAACGCCAGATGAGCCAGACAAGCGAGAGCACAGCGACTGATACCCATGAGCCCCGGCTGAAGGGCCACTTCGAGCGCGAGGCGGTGCCGCGCCTGATGGAACGCTTCGGGCTGTCGAACCCCATGGCCGTGCCGCGGCTTGAGAAGATCGTGCTGAACATGGGCATCGGCGAAGCCGTCAGTGACCAGACACTCATGGCCGACGCCGTCGAAGCCCTGAGGCTCATAGCCGGGCAGCAGCCCGTCTTGACGCGCGCCCGCCGCAGCGTAGCCGGCTTTCACCTGCGCCAGGGCGTGCCCGTAGGCTGCAAGGTCACGCTGCGGAGGGCACGGATGTACGAGTTCCTTGACCGGCTCGTCAGCATCGTCCTGCCGCGTGTGCGCGACTTCCGGGGCCTGTCTCCGGACGCCTTCGACGGCTCAGGCAACTACAGCCTCGGCGTCGCCGAGGTGGCCGTGTTCCCCGAACTGGATCTGGACAAGTTGAAGAGGATCTACGGCCTCGACGTTACCATCGTGACCACGGCCGAGACGGATCAGCAAGGCCTGGAACTGCTGAGCTTGCTGGGCGTTCCCTTCCGGCAGTAGGGCGCCCCGCAGGCTCGGGGAAGGAGACGGCCGAACAGGCATCGATATGGCTCGGAAAGCGCTTGTAGAGAGATTGTTGCGCAAGCCGAAGTACGACGTGCGTCACTACAACAGATGCAGGCTGTGTGGACGCCCGAGAGGCTACATGCGGAAGTTCCGCATCTGCCGGATCTGTTTCCGTAACCTGGCCAGCAAAGGCGAGCTACCAGGCGTGAGAAAAGCAAGCTGGTAGGAGTCCCTGCGGCCACGCGCGGCAATGGCGTGCCGCCGAGGGCCGGCTCCAGAAGAGGCACCGACTTCGGCTGCGGTGAAAGAGGCCACCGGACATGATGACAGACCCCATAGCAGACATGCTGACCCGTCTGCGCAACGCGGTTGAGATCGGGCGGGAGTCCGTGGAGATGCCGTCTTCCAAGCTTAAGGAGGGCATCGCACGCGTACTCCGGGACGAGGGTTTCATTGAGGACTACCGCGTGGCGGGCGAAGAGCCCGAGCGGCTGCTGAAGATCTACCTGAAGTACGGCCCGCTGCGGGAGAAGGTCCTGTGCGAGGTCAGGCGGATTTCGAAGCCCAGCCGGCGCATCTACCGGTCGTCAAAGACCCTCGGTCACGTGCGCAACGGGCTCGGCATCCACGTCGTATCGACCAACAAAGGAGTCCTGAGCGACCGAGAGTGCCGCAAGCTCAACGTGGGCGGCGAGGTGCTTTGTTCGGTTTTCTGACGGTTTTGGCGGCCCGTTCTGCTCCGGGCGAGGAGAGTGAGAGCAAATGTCGCGTGTCGGACAGCAACCGATCGCCCTGCCGCAAGCCGTGCAGGTCGAGCTGGACGGAAATCACCTGAAGGTCAAGGGCAAGCTGGGCGAGCTTGAGCACGAGGTGCCGGACGAGCTGGAGCTCGCGCTTGCGGACGATGGAGACTCTCTGAGGGTCACGCGTAAGAGCGAGGCCCGCCGCGTCCGCGCCATGCACGGCCTGCACCGGACGTTGATCGCCAACAAGGTCCAGGGCGTCGCCGAAGGCTTTGCGAAGCGGCTGGAGATATACGGGACCGGCTACAACGCGAACCTGCGGGGCAACGCTTTTGTGCTGCAGGTTGGTTTCTGCCACGAGGTTGCATTCGAGCTGCCCGACGGCATTACGGTGCAGATAGAGCAGAACGCCGCCCAGGTGGACCGCCCGGCCCGGTTCGTCGTGCAGGGCGTGGACAAGGAGCAGGTCGGCCAGTTCGCCGCGAAGGTCAGGGCCGTCCGGCCCCCCGAGCCCTACAAGGGCAAGGGCATCCGGTACGAGGGCGAGTACGTGCGCCGCAAGGAAGGCAAGGCGTTCACCGGGCTGGATCGATAGCGTACGGACATGGTACCTTCTGAAGGACATGCAGGGCCGAGCGGGCTATGAGCAAGACCACGGACAAGATCCTGCGCAGGAAGCGACGCCATCGCCACGTTCGAAGAAAGGTGGAGGGCACTCCGGAACGGCCGCGTCTGTGCGTCTTCCGGAGCAACAAGCATATCTACGCGCAGGTCATCGACGATTGGGCTCAGCACACGCTCTTGAGCTGCTCCACACTAAGCCCGGAGCTGAGCGAGGAGGCGAAGCACGGCGGCAACGTCGAGGCGGCAGCCAGGGTGGGCGACTTGATCGGCAAGAAGTGCGTCGAGAAGGGCATAAAGGCCGTCGTCTTCGACCGCGGCGGCTACAGATTCCACGGTCGCGTCAAAGCCCTCGCCGAGGCCGCACGCGGGAAGTTCAAAGAAGCGGGCGCCGAAGGTTTCTGACTGCGAGAGGAACACAGGGGAGCAAATGCGCAGAGGCAACATGCCGGACAAGCGCCAAGAAGGAGAACTCAGGGACGAGGTCATCTCCATCAGCTTCCACACCAAGGTGACCAGGGGCGGCCGCAAACTGACCTGTGCGGCCCTTGTGGCCGTGGGCGACGGGCATGGCAAGGTGGGGCTCGGCTACGGCAAGGCCAGCGGGGTCCCCATGGCCATCGAGAAGGGCGTTAAGGAGGGCCGCGCGAACCTGTCCGAGGTATGCCTGGTCGGCGACACCGTGGGCCACACGATCGTCGGGAAACACGGTTCCACCCGCGTGCTGCTGAAGCCAGCCAGCCCGGGCACCGGCGTGAAGGCCGGAAGCACGGTGCGAGCCGTCCTCCAGGTGGCGGGGGTCCACAACGTTCTCAGCAAGGCGTACGGAAACACGAACCCGCTCAACGTGGCGAAGGCCACGCTCAACGCGCTGCGCAGCATGAGGTCTGTTGAGGAAGTGGCCCAACTGCGCGGCGTGGACGTTCGCCTGTTCCACCCACAAAGCTCATCGCTGCGCGAGGCGACGGCGGAGGCGGGCCAAGGCGGCGAGGATGCCGACTAGCCGCTGCGGCGTAGCCGGGACGAGGAGAAGCACATGGACATTTCACAGGCGAAGCGACGCGTGGAACCACGCCGTGATAGGAAACGCGTCGGGCGCGGCGCCGGCAGCGGCCGCGGACGCACTTCCGGCCGAGGCCACAAGGGCGCGCGCTCGCGGTCCGGCTGGAGCTCCCGTGGAATGACCGGCGGCGTTGGCCCCTGGTGGCGCCGACTGCCCAAGAGGGGCTTCTCGAACGCGCCCTTTAAGAGGACGTACAGCGTGGTCAACGTCGGCCAGTTGGGCCGTTTCCCCGCCGGCTCGGTCGTCACGCCGGACGAGCTGCGCAAGTCGGGCCTGGTCAAACAGGTGTCTGATGGGGGCGTCAAGATCCTCGGCGAGGGCGAGCTCGACCGGCCTCTGACCGTCAGGGCCGACGCCTTTAGCGGCAGTGCCGTCGCGAAGATCGAGGCGACCGGCGGCACCGTGGAACGGATACCCGGGCCGAAGCCGCCCGTGCGCCGCAAGATGAAGGCCGGAACGACCGCTCCGGACCTTACCCCGTAACAGCACACGCGCGCCGACCGCGTGGGAACGTGCACATGAGCGTATTGGAACAACTGGCGAACGTCTGGCGCATCCGCGACCTTCGCCGGAAGATCCTGGTTACCGTCGGCCTGTTGGCCGTCTGCCGCGTCGGCGTCTACATCCCACTGCCCGGCATCGACGTCCAGGCGCTGAAAGCGCTGTTTGAGGGGGCTGCCGGCACGGCGGGCGGACACGTGATGGGGCTGATCAACCTGTTCGCCGGGGGGGCCTTGGGCAACGGCGCCATCTTCGGCCTGGGCATCATGCCCTACATCAGCGCATCGATCATCTTCACGCTCCTGGCAAACGTCGTCCCCAGCCTGGAGGCGTTGCGCAAGGAAGGCGCCGCGGGCCAGAAGAAGCTGAACCAGTACACGCGAGTGGCCACGGTTTTCATCTGCCTGGTGCAAGGCGCGGTGTTCGTGCGCGGCCTGTTCGGATACGGCGTCGTGCCCGAAGCCGTCCGCCAGAGCTGGTTCGCATCGCTGAAGTTCATGGCCGTCGGCGGCTTCCTGCTGACGGCAGGAACCATGTTCCTCATGTGGGTCGGCGAGCAGATCGATGAGCATGGCATCGGGAACGGAATATCACTGATCATCACGGTCAACATACTGTCCCGGCTGCCCAGCGGTATCTATCTGCTGGCCACGCAGATAGGCAATGCCGAGAGCCAGCAGAACGCAATACTGAAGGTGGTGCTGCTTCTGGCGCTTTTCGTCGGCATCGTGATGGCGATTGTCTACATTACCCGGGGCGAGCGCCGCATCCCCGTGCAGCAGCAGAAGCACGTGCGCGGCCCCCGGATCTACGGAGGACAGAAGCACTACCTGCCGCTGCGCGTCAACCAGGCAGGCGTGATGCCCATCATCTTCGCTTCGGCACTGCTGATGTTCCCACAGATCATCGCGGGCTCGGCCATGCAGGCCCTGGCGGGCAACCCCGACGGCTTCTGGTACAAGTTCTTTGTCTTGATCAACGACGCGATCTCCCGGCAAAGCCCCACGCTGACGTACGTGGCGCTCTACGGCCTGCTGATCTTCTTTTTCTGTTACTTCTGGACGGCCGTCATGTTCAACCCCCAGGAGATGAGCGAGAACCTCCAGAGCTACGGCAGCTTCATCCCCGGCATCCGGCCGGGCAAGCGCACGGCCAACTACCTGGAAGGCATCATGAACCGCGTGACTCTGGCGGGCAGCGCGTTCCTGCTCATCATCGCCATCATGCCCATGTTGGTGATGTCGGCTCTCGGGGTCAACTGGGGAGTAGCGGCCTTCTACGGCGGCACCAGCATCCTGATCGTCGTCGGCGTCACGCTGGACCTGGTTCGCAAGATCAATGAGCACCTCGAGATGCGGCGTTACAGCGGATTCGCCGCCGGCGCCGGCGGCCGGCGCAGAAGCCGGCGGCGCTGAACGGCACGCCGTCCCTTGATCCAATCCGGGAGGATAGAGAGCGGTGAAACTCGTTTTCCTGGGACCTCCGGGCGCGGGGAAGGGAACTCAGGCCGTACGCCTGGCCGAGCGGTTCGGAGTGGTGCATGCCAGCACAGGACAGATATTCCGACAGGCCGTGGCCGAAGAGTCGGAGCTCGGTCGGAGCGTTAAGGACTACCTGGACGGCGGGAAGCTGGTGCCGGACGCGCTCACGTCCCGCGTCGTGGGCGAGATGGTGCTGGACAGGACGGAGGATTACATCCTGGACGGCTATCCCCGCACGCTTCAGCAGGCACAGGACCTGGACGACATGCTGCGCGAGCGCGGCGACCGGCTGGATGTGGTCGTCTGCTTCCACATTGGCGACGAGGAGGCCGTCCGGCGCCTGACGGGCAGGTTGGTCTGTACCGAGTGCGGAGCGAATTACCACCGCGAGTTCATGCCGCCTCGGGTCGAGGGAGTCTGCGACAAATGCGGCGGCGCGCTCGCCGTGCGGAGCGACAGTGCCGAGGACGTCGTCAGGGAGCGACTGCGCGAATACCACCTGAAGACGCAGCCCCTGGTGGAGTTCTACAGGGAGCGCGGGCTGATCGAGCGAGTGGACGCCTCGGCGTCGCCGGACCAGGTGACCCGGCGTACGGAGGCCGTTCTGAGCGGAATTGGCGAGACGTGAGGCAAGGCCGCGCAAGGAGGCGGGATGGCGCCGATCACCCTGAAGTCGCCCCCGGAGTTGGCCGCAATGCGCGAGGGCGGCCGACTTCTGGCGCAGGTGCTCCGGCTCCTTGCGGACATGGTCGAGCCCGGCGCGACCACCGGGGACCTGGACCGGGCGGCCGGGCAATACATAGAGCAGCATGGTGCCAGGGCCGCCTTCAAAGGCTATAGGGGTTTCCCCGCGAACATCTGCACGAGCCTGAACGAGGAAGTCGTGCACGGCATCCCGGGGTCCCGGAAGCTGAAGGAAGGCGACCTGTTGAAAATCGACGCCGGCGTTATCTGGGACGGTTTCTTCAGCGACGCGGCCCTGACGGTGCCGGTGGGTGAGGTCGGCGACGAGGTGCTCCGCCTGATGCGGGCCACGCAGGAAGCGCTGAACGCCGGCATCGCCGCCTTGCGCCCGGGCGTGAGGGTCAGCCAGATCTCGGCGGCGGTGCAGAAGGTGGCCGAAGGCCACGGCTTCAACGTGGTCAGGGACTACACGGGTCACGGCATCGGCCGGGCTCTGCACGAGGATCCAAAGGTGCCCAATTACGTGTCTGCCGGCCTCTTGCGACATGACGCGGTCTTGCCGAAGGGCGCTGCCGTGGCCATCGAGCCCATGGTCAACGTCGGGACGCACCGCACACGGATCTTGCCGAACGGCTGGACCGTGGTGACGCGGGACGGCGGGCTGTCCGCTCACTTCGAGCATACCGTGGCCGTCGATGACACCGGGCCAGTCATACTGACTCTGCCGTGAGGGACTTGCAGCGACGAGGAATCGCTGATATACTAGCAATTTCGAGCTACGCATGGCAAAAGAGGAACCAATCCGAGTCAAGGCGAAGGTGAAGGAGGCCCTTCCAAACGCCATGTTCCGGGTGGCGTTGGAAGACGGCCACGAGGTCCTGGCTCACGTCTCCGGCAAGATGAGGATGAGGTTTATCCGCATCCTGTCCGGTGACATGGTTACCCTGGAGATGTCCCCCTACGATCTGACCAAGGGAAGGATCGTCTGGCGAGATTGATGGGCTTGCTCTGCGGGCGGAAGCGCCTCGCCGGCGCTCGGAGGCAAGCGGACGCTGTGGCGTTTGCAGTTGTGCCAAAACAGTGGCGGGTGATCGAGATGAAAGTCAGGTCGTCAGTCAAACGAATGTGTGAGGAATGCAAGGTAGTGCGCCGCAAAGGCGTCGTTCGGGTAGTGTGCCGCAACCCGAAGCACAAGCAGCGACAGGGATGAGGCCGGCCCGGCGCAATGGCTCAAAGATAGGGTGGGAGAGAACACATGCCGCGCGTGGTTGGAGTGGACATCCCTGCAGATAGGCGCGTCGTGATCGCGCTTACGGGCATCTACGGCGTCGGGAAGACCTCGGCGGAGCACATCTGCGATGTGCTGACCGTCGATCCGGACAAGCGCGCGCACGAGCTGACCGAGGACGAGCTGAGCCGCATCGCCTCCTATGTGGATCAGAACTTCATCATCGAAGGCGAACTGAAGCGGCTGGAAGCAGCCAACATCGCGCGCCTGCGCAACATCGGCTGCTACCGCGGCATAAGGCATCGCAGAGGCCTGCCCGTGCGGGGTCAGCGAACGCGCACCAACGCCCGTACGCGCAAGGGCAAGAAGCGCACGGTGGCCGGCAGGAAGGGCGTCAAGGAGCTCGGCCACTAAGAGGCCCATAGGCGCAACCGGAGCCTCCGTGAGCCGGTCTTCTTACGCAGCAGGTGAGTTGTGGAACATGGTGCACTTCTGAACCGCTTGCTGGGCAAGCAAGACCTGCTCAAAGCGATTGAGCTGCTGGGGCCGGACGGGCAGAGCGACAACCGCAAGTCCAAGAAGCTGCGGGAAGTCTGTGGCTTCTGCGAGGTGATACTCAGGTACGTCCGCACGTTCTTGGCTGACAGGGACTTGGTGCGGATCGCTGAGTTCTCCTGTGGCAAGAGCTACCTGGGCGTGGTCCTGGTGGTGCTGCTGCGGGAGATCCTGGAGAAAGAGGCCGCCCTGATCGGCGTCGACGTCAATGCCGATCTGGTGGCCAAGTGCAGGCGGGTTGCTGCCGCGGCCGGCCTGAAGGACGCCGAGTTCGTGAGCAGCCGCACTCTGAAGTTCCAGACGGACCGGGAGGTCGACGTCGTCATTGCGCTCCATGCGTGCGACACGGCGACCGACGAGGCCATCGCCAGGGGCATCCAGCTCGGTGCTCCGTTGATTCTGGCCGTGCCGTGCTGCCAGAACCAGATAAGAGGGCAGATCAAGTCCGGCCATCCGTTGACGCCCATGACGGAGTTTGGCCCGATTCGGTACCGCCTGGCGAACTTGCTCACGGACGTCTTGCGGGCGCAGTTCCTGCACGGCGCAGGCTACCACGTCGAGATGCTGGAGATAGGCTCGCCACGGCTGACGCCGAAGAATCTGTGTATCTGCGCCCGTAAAGTGAAACGGCCCGCGAGAACCCGGCGTGACACGGGATACAGAACGCTGAAGGAGTTCTTCGACGTCCAGCCGATGGTCGAGAAGTTCTGTCCGGGCGTTATCCAGAACGGGCAGTGATGCCGTAGTCGGCAGCGGGGACCTACAGGCAGCAGAAGCAAGAGGATCTGACGCAATGGCAAAGAGCAAAGGAACGACCCGTCGGGCGGGCAGCAGAGCCGTGGCCCACGTGCAGGCCACGTTCAACAACACGCGGATCACGATAACGGACTTGAAGGGCGACGTGCTCTGCTTCGAGACCGCCGGCACGTGTGGGTTCGCCGGTTCGCGCAAGAGCACGCCGTTCGCTGCGCAGCGTGCGGCCGAGCGTGTGGCCGACAAAGCCAAACGAATGGGTGTGCAGGAAATCGAGGTGAAGGTGAAAGGCCCGGGGTCCGGGAGGGAGTCGGCGATCACGGCCCTGGAGGCCGCCGGACTGTCCATACAGTCGATCGAGGACGTCACTCCGCTGCCCCACAACGGGTGCCGGCCTCGGAAGCGGAGGCGCGTCTAACCGCCGAGGCAGTTCCGGGGCCCCAGCATGGTCGGGGTGCGGGAGGCGGAGTTACACCCCTGTTGAGGGAACACAAAGCATGGCCAGGCATACTGGACCCAAGTGCAGACTGTGTCGCCGCGAAGGCGTCAAGCTCTACCTGAAGGGAACACGCTGCCATACCGCCAAGTGTCCTATCGAGGGGCGGCCCAAGCCGCCGGGGATGCACTGGCGCCGAAGGCGGCCAACCGAATACGGCATCCGCCTGCGCGAAAAGCAGAAGTGCAAGCGGTATTACGGGGTGCTCGAGAAGCAGTTCCGCCGCTACTTCGACATGGCTCAGAAGATGGCGGGCAACACCGGCGACAACTTGCTGTGCCTGCTGGAGCGGCGGCTGGACAACGTGCTGACCATTTGCGGCCTCGCGTTGTCCAGGCCTCAGGCGAGGCAGCTTGTGGCTCACCGCCACGTCCAGGTCAACGGTGGCACCGTTAACGTGTCCAACTACCTGGTCGAAGAGGGAGACGTGATCCGGCCCGAGCCGGACGACGCGATCCTGGAGGTCGTGCGAGCCAGGCGCGAGCAGACGGGCCATCCACAGCCCGGCTGGTGCGAGGTCAACGATGCTGATCTGACCATAAGGGTGGTCAGAATGCCCGTGCGGGAGGACGTGACGGCTCAGGTCGAAGAGGGCCTGGTCGTGGAGTTCTGCGCTCGCTGATGCCCCCCAGTTCCACGGGAAATGAGGGCGGTTACGCCTTGTTCCTCCAAGAGGTGATCGGAGACGAATAGATGGCCATGAGAGCAAGATGGAGGGGGCTGGAGCTTCCCGTTCAGGTCCGGGTGAATCGCGACACACTGACGGGCACTTACGGCGAGTTTATTGCCGAGCCGTTCGAGAGAGGGTTCGGGAGCAGCGTTGGCAACAGCCTCAGGCGCGTCCTGCTGTCCTCGATTGAGGGATCGGCCGTCGTGGCGATTAAGTTCGCCCGCGTCCAGCAGGAACTGAGCACCATCAAAGGCGTCCAGGAGGACGTGCCTGAGATCATCCTGAACATCAAGGAGCTGTTGCTTCGGCTTCACCCCGACCACGAGAAGACCCTCCGCGTCGAAGCCCACGCCAAAGGGCTTGTGACCGCAGGAGACATCGAGCCCGACCCCGACGTGGACATCATTGATCCGGGCCAGCTCATCGCGACCGTGACCGGCGCCAAGACGGATTTCGTCTGCGACATGACCGTCAGGAAAGGCAGGGGATACGTCCCCTCCGAGGAACACGAAAACCTGCCGAAGGACATCGGCGTCATCCCGGTCGACGGCCTGTTCTCGCCGGTCAGGCGCGTCAGCTACCGCGTCGAAGACACCCGCGTCGGCCGCAAGACGAATTACGACCGCCTGATCCTCCAGGTCCACACCAACGGCGTCGTGGGCCCCGACATGGCCCTCGTGGAAGCTTCCAAGATCCTGCGGAAGCACCTCAACCCCTTCGTGGAGTACTTCGAACTGAGCCGGCAGCTCCCGCAGGAGGAGCCTGAACCCATCCCCGAGATGAAGCACTTGGACAGGCCGCACATACCGCAGTCGACGCTGTCGATGCCGATATCGGCGCTTGACCTGAGTGCGCGGTCATCCCATTGCCTGCTGGGCGAAGGCATCAAGACCATCGGAGACCTGCTGGCCAAGACAGAGAAGGCCCTGTTGGACGTGCGCAACTTCGGCAAGGTGTCCCTGAACGAGGTGGCCGAGAAGCTGGCCGAGCAGGGGCTGGAGATCGGACTGCTGGCCAACCAAGAGGAGTGACGCGAGGCGGCCACCCCGCTGCTTCCCCAGAACTGCGAGCAACTGAACATGAGACACAGGAAGAAGGGACGCAAACTCAGCAGAACCGCCAGCCACCGGGCGGCCCTGCGCCGAAACATGGCCCAGGCACTGCTGCGGCACGAACGTATCGTCACCACTGTTGCCAAAGCGAAGGAGGTCCGCCCCTTCGTCGAGCGCCTCATCACTCTGGCCCGAAGGGCGCTGCCCTTCAAGGACACGGGCGAACCGGCCGACAGGGCGAAATACCTGCACAACTATCGCCTGGCGCTGCAACGCCTGCAGGACAAGGAGATGGTGCAGAAGCTGTTCGGCGAGGGCCGGTGGCGCGAGGAAGAAGAGCCGCTGGCCACGCGCTATGTGGACAGGCCCGGCGGCTATACCCGCATCGTCCGGCTCGGTGGCAGCCGGCTGGGCGTTCCCGTCGGCACGACAGTCGGCGACATCCCCGAGCTTCCGTACGAGATCGCCGGCGTCGAGCGAATGCTTCGGCTTACGGGCAATCGCCTGGGGGACAACGCTCCGCAGGTCCTGTTCGAACTCGTCGAGAAGCGCATGGCCCCGCCGGAACAGGAAGTAGCACCTACCATTACGGTCTCGGAAGAGGTGGACGAGTCCGAGCCCGAACCGCAGGAGACACCCCAAGAAGAGCCAGCGGACGAGCCCGGGTCGACTGCGTAGGCTGCGGAACGGGTCGCGTACAACAGAGCGGACCACCAACCGGTGGTCCGTTTCGTTTTCCTGCGTTCAGACGGTCGACCTAGCCTTCCGTCAACTTGTCGATCGCCTTCTGGTACTCCGACTTCGGCCGGGCTCCGATCATGCGCAGGTTCTGCACCTCGGCCCCGTCCTTGAAGAACAGGATGCTGGGAATGGCGCTAATGCCGTAGCGCGCGGCCACCTCCTGGTTGTCGTCCACGTTGATCTTGCACGTCTTGAGCTTGCCCGAGTTCTCCCCGGCCAGTTCCTCCATGGTGGGCGAGACCATCCGGCACGGTCCGCACCAGGGCGCCCACATGTCCACGGCGACCGGGAGTTCGGACTTCAAGACTTCGGACTCAAACGTACCGTCGGTGACCTCCACTACGGCTTCGCTCACTGTGCAGTCTCCTCGGCCGGTCGGCCGCGCCTACGCTACACCGAAGGGATCGTCTCCAGGAACCGCTCCGCTTTCAGCTTCAGGTTGGCGAGCTGTCGCTTGGCCACCCGTTTGTTGTAGTTCTGTGCCTGCCGCCAGGCGTAACGCGACTCTTGCTGTTTCTTGTACGGCTCTTCCGGCTTTATCCGGTCGGCTTCCGTCTGCAGCCACTTCACGAGCTCCTGAGTGGCATCCCGTGCCTCCTCGTACTTGGCCTTAGCCCGCTTCAACTCGCCCTGGCTGAGCAGAACGTCGCCAGCCCTGACCATATCGCCTAGCTCGCGCATCCTCAGCACGGGATACTTGAACAGGTCCGGCTTCTGCACGAAGGTTTCCCGGACCAGTTTCTGGTACATGTAGCCGGAGAAAGTGACCAGTGCGAAGGCTACCGCCACGCCCAGCAGTATGCCGGCGCCGAAATGCTCGGGGTGCTTATCCTTGCTCTTGCCCTTCTTGACTTTGGACTCGTAAGCCTCGCCGCTCTTGAGGTTTACGCCGCAGTACTTGCACTCGATCTCCCCCAGCTCCACCTCTTTTCCGCAACTTGGGCACTGCAAGACCACTTTGGCCATTTCCGCTTCTCCCGGCTGTCATGCCCGAAGCGCCTAAACAACTTACGGATATTCTAACACATGCCCCCGGGCTGTCAACCGGCCGGCCAGGCTTGCGCGCCTGAGCGCCCCGTGCTATCGTGGAGACTTTCGTTCCTCCTGAGGCGAGCCCATACATGGCGGGTAACCGTGGCCTGCGAGCGATTGTCCTTTTCTGGAGCGCGGGTGGCAACACGCGCAAGGTGGCGGAGGCCCTTCACGCGACCCTCGGCGAGCTCGGCCTGAAGGCCGAACTCCGAGAGATAGACGACGGCTTGAGCATCAGCTACTACGACTGGGACTTGATCCTCCTCGGCACTCCCGTCTACCAGTTCCTGCCGCCGAAGCCCGTCATGGCGTTCCTGAAGGATCGCAGCCGGACAGGCGCCGAGGTCACGCTGGCAGCGCCGGAGAGGGCGGGCCACTTCGGCGTCGTCTTCTGCACGTACAGCGGGCCGCACACGGGCATCCGCGAAGCCGTGCCGGCCCTTAAGTACGTGGGTCAGTTCCTGGAGCACGCCGGCATACGGATCGTGGACGAATGGGCCGTGGTGGGGGAGTTCCACGGAGACGCCCGCGCCCGGTCGAACCTGGAGGGCCGCCTGGGCGACATACGAGGCCGGCCGAACGAGACCGATCTGAAGGAAGTCTGCGAGAAGCTTCGCGGCATGCTGCTGCGCCTGGAGGGCCAGTTTCCCGGCTGACCCTTGCCATAGGGAAATGCGTGCCCGCTACTCGATTCCGCCATGTTCGCGCAGCAGCCTGGCGATCTCGTCGTGGCCCTTGTCCAGTGCGAGGCGTAGCGGGGTCTTGCCCTCCCAGTCGCGCGGGTT
>CAYUDW010000046.1:9959-19519 GCA_964442595.1 uncultured candidatus Brocadiaceae bacterium | reverse complement strand
GGCGTTCGGGGTCATGTACATCGCTCGCGCCTGCCTGGCGTTGATGAGCTTCCTCCTTGGGATCTTCATCGTGCGCGGGCTGACGAAGCCTCAGTATGCGCTCCTGCACACGTTCCTGGCCCTTGCAGTTACGCTCAACACAGTCACGACGCTCGGCATCCCGGCCGGCTTAGGGCGCTATGTGCCTGAGCTCCTCGTCGAGGGCAAGAAACGGCTCGTTCGCAGGCTGCTGCTGCTTGCCTTAGCGGGGCGTCTGGCCGCGGTGTCTTGCGGCTTGGTCCTCTTGGGGCTTTTCTGGGCTCGCCTGGCCGCCTCGATGAACGTCGGGTCTCACGGACGGATGCTGCTCTGGCTCGTGGCATCGCAACTGGTGCTGAGCTCGGTGAACGACATCGCTGGCAAAGCCTACCTGAACAGTACTATGCGACAGGCGACCTACCAGGGCTTCCGCGTACTCGGCGATGTGGCGAGACTCGCCCTCTGCTTCGCCATCATCTGGCGCGATCCGCGCGTCTCTTACCTGCTCGGCGCTTATGTCCTGGGCACGCTAATCCAGACGGTCCTGTTTGCGCGCGTGGCGGTCAAGTCGCTTTCCGCGGCGGCGCTGGGGCCGTCTCTGCCGCAAGATCACGGATTGCCCTACGGCCGAATGGCGCGCTACTCCAGTCGGCTCTACATAGGCACGGTAGGGAGCGCCGTGCTGCACCGGAGCTTTGACGTGTTCCTGCTGGTGTTCTTGGTCTCGCAGGCACGCGTGGCGGAATACGCCTTCTGCACGGCTTTCGCTACGCAGATCGTGGCCTGGCTGCCATGCTCGATGGTGGCCGGCGCGCTGATCCCGGCCGTTGTGGGCAAGTACGTCGGCATGGAAAGGGGCGACGCAGACCGCCTGCTCGGCCACGTATTCTCCTGCACGCTAAAGGTCCTTCTCTGGCTGGCCGTGCCCCTTTTTGTGGGCGGCGCACTCCTGTCGGAAGAAATCATCCGCTATGTGTACGATCCGAAGTACGTGGCCGTCAGCAACGTCTTCGCCGTCGCCATGTTGTTCAGCATCGCTCGCGTGGCCAGCTACGCGTTGGATCCGATCATTCAGCCCAAGGAGGCCACGCACATCTACATGGTACAGGCCGCGGTGTCGGCAGTGAAGCTGGTGCTGGTCTTTGCCCTCGTCCCGGCCCTGGGCGTGATGGGCCTGGCCGTCAGCAGCGGATGCTCCTACGTGGCGGTGTGCGTCGCCGGCTATCTCCTGATGGCTCGGCACGTCCGCGTGGCGGTTCCGTGGCCCAGCGTCCTTCGCATATGCGCCAATGCGGCCTGCATGGCGCTCGTCGTGTACCTGGCGCGCGACCTGATCCACAACCTGGCAGGCCTCCTCCTCGTAGTCGCACTGGGCGGGGTGACGTACTTGAGCGTTTCCGCAGTCAACCGCGTGCTGTCGGGCCACGAACGGGTGGAAGTCCGGCGTGCCCTGAGGTTGCCTGCGCTTCCCTTGTGACGACCTTGCAGAATGGCGGACCATCAACACAGGGCAGATGAGGGCGAGGCGGCGGTAGTAAATGAAGCCACGGTTCGCCCGATGACTCTTGCGATCACGAACGATCCCGATCACGGCAGAACGGACGTCGTGCGGAAGATCTGCACGGAACTGGGGCGCGCAGGCCTGCGGATCACGCTGGGCACGTTCTGCGTGATGGAAGATGACGGCAGTGCGCTGGCCCGCCACTGCCATGCCGGGGAGACGGACGCGCTGTGCCAGCCGGCTTACCGTGACCTGCTGCTCGCCCTTCGGGATGACGGCCACGAGATCGCCTTCCACGGCTATTCACAGGTGAGCAACTCGCGCGAGAAGTTCGCCGAGGGCCTGGAGCTCTTCCGGGACGTCTTCGGGGAGTATCCCTTCACGTACATCGAACACGGTGGCCATCCCGCTCGCCATCCGCCAGGCATGTGCAAGCGCGAAGCGCTCGCCGTCGAGGGCAAGATGCCCGGCTCTTCGCATTACGTGTGGGACTTGATACAGGAGAAGATACGTTGCGCGTGGGTCAGGCAGGAGCTGATCGATGACGACCTTTCGCCTCGTAACGCGAGTGAGCTCCTTTGCAGAGATGGCGGCACCGTTTTCTTCCGGCGCTACCGCATGCACTACCTGGATCGGATGCTGCCCGCTCTGGGTTCGCAGGGAGGCGTCTTCATCGGCTACACACACTTCGGCTATACGGGCTACCCGCGCATGGCCGAATATGCTCTGGAGAGGTGGACTGGCTGGCGTCCGCCAGCGCTGCGTCGCCTGCGACGGATGCTCGATGGGCACCACGTTCGGACGATGACGGTGCGCGAAATCGTGGAGCGCGCCGCCAGGGAGGGTGAGGTTTGACAAGCGCCACGATGGCCGGGATTCTCGCGAAGCTTCGGGGAGTGCTCGGCAAGTCGCGGGCTCGCCCGTCCATCAACCCGAAGTACGCAAGGCGCCGATTGCGCCGCCTTGTGGCCGCGGAGCGCTCCCTGCTGCGTCGGTTCGTGCCGGACGGCGCTCTCGTCTTGGACGCCGGATGTGGGGACGGACGGAACGCCTTTCGAATCGTTGACGAGCTCGCCATCACGCCGCGTCGTGTGGTCATGCTGGACATCAACCCCGACATGCTGGAGCTTGGCCGTCGGAACATCGCCGCCGACGAGGGCACGGCGCACCTGTTCGAAGTCGCTGAGGGAAGCGTTTTCCAGGTGCCTTTCCCGGACGGCACGTTCGATGTGTCCATCTGCGTCGGCAACGTGTTGAGTTTGGCCGCGGGCGGCACGATAGCAGAGGGGCTCGACGAGCTACGTCGGGTGACAGACGAGGGCGGCGTCATTCTGTTCTCCCTTGCCACCAGGGAGTATCTGCAGCGGGTTGCACACGAGCGGGGCCTGCCCGACAGGGCTGCCGAGGTCGAAGCAACCGGCGTCTACACGCACTGGAATGACCAGTACGGCGAGGGTGTGTGCAAGAGCTGGGGGCCGACGTCCCTGGTTCCGGACAACGTCCGCGCGGCCTCCCTGATGCTGCTGGAAGTGCGCGAAGTCTACACCGACTACAGGGATGTCCCAGCCTGTCTGCTGCTGGCCTGTCGGAGAGTCTGATACGGCGGATGGCCCTGAGCCGTTTGCCGGCTCGTCGAGGCGGCGTTTCGTGTCAAAGTCGTTCCCGTTCGCAGCACGATTCAGAGGTGAGAAGGCGGTTCCCCCAGCTCAGGCCAGGCGCGCTACCCATGGGTTTCGAAGCCAGTGTTCCAGTGAAGCAATACGACCTGGAGCGAGACGTTATCGTCTTCTGCGGAGCGAGCACGTCTTCGGCATTCTGGGACACCTACTGGGCAAGGCTGCACCGCGATGACCTGAAGGAGAAGATCTTATCCGGCCTCAGCGATCGGGCCGTCTTGCGCCTGGTGCAGCAGTTGGTTGATCCGATGGACTGTATTCTGGAAGGCGGCTGCGGCATCGGGCAGTACGTCTACCTCCTGCACAAGCACGGGTACAACGTCGTGGGTTTGGACTATGCGGCTGATACGGTTGCGAGAAGCAAGGAGCTGTTTCCGGAACTTGCGTTGGCCGTTGCGGATCTCCGGCGTCTGCCGTTGCAGGACGGGCAGATCGGCTGTTACCTCTCGTTCGGAGTCATTGAGCATTTCCATGATGGATATGATCGCATACTAAGAGAGGCCCATCGCGTGCTCAAGAAGGGCGGGTATCTTGTGGTCACCTTCCCCCAGATCTCTCCATTGAGGAGAATGAAGATACGTTTGGGCTGCTACGGGGACACGGAAAGGGGCACGAGACATGCTGTGCATCAGTTCTACCAGTATGCCTTCCCCAGGGGAAGCGTCAGCGAAAACCTGCGTGAGGCGGGCTTTCAGACCGTGTCGTGGAAGGCCCAGAACGGGGCAAAGGGCTTCTACGACGAGGCCCCCATCATTGGCCCCATCGTAAGACGCGTGTTCAGGTATCCCGGGAGGAATGTGTTGACACGTTCCATCAGGTTCCTGCTAAGGCTGGCTCTTGACAATCTGATCTCCGCTTACCTGTGTGGTCACACCTGTCAACTGGTGGCTCGCAAGGTCTGAGGGGGGCCTTGAAAGCGTTTCCTCGATAGTGGACGGCGCCCGACATCGCTGCTTTGACATCGCCTGGACGACCTGAACGGTCCGATTCTGCGCCACCCGGGCGTGGGCGGGGGTCTGGACGCAGCGACAGCTTACGACAAGGACGGGTGAGGTAATCGCGATGGCAGCTTTCCTGTATGCCTTACTGGGCCTTGCCGTCGGGATTGAGGTGCTGAAGTTGCGCGCCATAGGGGTCCAGACAAGCAGCGTCAGCGATGTGTTCAGCTACCTTCGGGCGGCGCGCGAAATCCGCGCCGGACGGCGGCTGCGCGAATGCTTGCGCTTTTACTTCCCTGGACATCCGGCGACGCTGAACTTGCCGCCTCTTCAGATCCTGGCGTTGGTCCCTTTCGCAGGGCGAAGTCTGTGGGTGGCCTGGTTGCTTCCCGTGTTGCAGCATCTGGCCACCGCCTGCGCCGTTTTCGGATTTGGCTGGTTGGCGACCGGATCTGCCCTCGTTGGAGGGGTGGCCGCCGGCTGGTACCTGCTGACGCCGGCGGCTTCCCTGAACTCCGCGTCGCTGACGCCGCGTCCGCTGGGAGTGTTGCTGTCCGGCGTGGCGTTCCTTTGCGCGTGGTTTCACTGGCGGACGGGCTCGGCGCCCGCGTTCGCCGGCATGTTGGTGGCCTGTGCGGGGGCCCTGCTGGCCCATCGCATGACGGCGCAGTTGCTCATCCTGGTCTTCCCGGCGTGGGGCATTGTGGCAATGGCAGTCGCCGGGTGGCGCCACGCGCCGTTGCTGACGGTGATGCCGGCGGCGGTTGCCCTGGCGTGGCTGCTGAGCGGCGGCGCCTATGGCCCAATACTGGCGGACCACTGGCGGCGCGTCCGGTGGCACGTGCGGCACGGCAGCCAGAACGCAGGGCGCAAAGCTCCCCCGCCGCCGCGCCGAGTCATCGCGGGCAATCCCTACCTGTTACTGGTGGCCTGGCTGCTCGGGCGGGGTGCTTTGGACGGCCTCTGGCGCGACCTGTTGCCGCTCCTGGTCTTCGCCGCCGGGGCCGTGCTGCTGAGCCTCGCCTGGATATGGGGCAACGGCCATCGACACGTCATGTTCTCTGCGGTGCCCGTGGCCATGGTGATTGCGGCACTGGCTCCGCGGTTCGGCGCGGCAGAATGGATACTTGCAGGCCTGTGCTCGGCCATTGCGGTTGGAGTCGTTACACGATCGGTTCGGCGGGTGCTCACGCAGCAGACGGGCGTCAAACTCATCAGCGACGGCGCACGCGACTGCATGGATTACCTGAGCCGGCAGCCGCCCGGCCTGGTTCTGGTTGTGCCGAACGTGGCCTATCCGCCCCTCGCTTACTTCACCGATCACTCGATTCTCGCTGCCGGCCACGGGCACGAGGCGCTCACGTTCAATCGACAACGGGTTCGCCCGAAGCTCGCGTCCCAGAAGGGATTGCGCCACCTTCTCAATACCTATCCGATTGACTGGATGCTCGTTCTTCGCGAGGACCATGCCCCAGGCGAAGATTCGGCATCTTGGCCCTGGTTCAAGGAGAAGCATGTCCCTGCGCATCTCGTGCGCCGAGTGTTCGGGGCCGGTTCGTGTGGTGTCTATCGTCCTGTTGTGCCGCGGGACCAGACGGCCGAGACCAGGCGGGCCCTCGAATGCGTACGGGTTGCCGGCAGTTCGGAAGGGATAGCATGGCGGTAGTCAAACTGGTGATAGTTGCTCTGTTCGGGGCGTACATCCTGCTCAGGGCGAACGCCAAGGTCGGAGTCTACTTCCTCTGGTTCAGTTGGATCACGCACATGTCGTGGTTCGGCGGGCTGGGCTGGCTTTCTGCGAACAACCTGATCGCCGGCTGCTCGGTCCTTGCCGTTCTCGTGCGCCTCCGGTCGCCGTGGGTGCGCCGGCTCAACAACCGGACTACGTGGCTTGTCATCGCCTGGATGGCCTGCTTGCTCGCCGGCGCAATGCGGGCAGGGCGTCTGGTGGAACGCGTTGACGAACTCGTGCCGTGCCTGTGCATCTGCTTCATCACCGTTCTCATCGACTGGCGGGAGAAGGACCTCAGGACGTTCCTTCTTGTTGTGGCCTCTCCTACGCTTCTGCAGGTGGCCAGAGTCACGCTGCTGAGCGGCAGCGAAGTTTGGTACGGCGGGGTGCGACCGGACGTTGTCGGGGTCCAACTGAGCGGCCTTGGACATCAGTGTGCCGCCCTGGTGCCCCTGGCGCTGGGCTTCGCCATGATGCGCAGGCGCGGCAGCCGGACGCTGGCCTGGTTTGTTTTCGGCTCTGCGCTTACCGGCGTCCTCATCAGCAAGTCGCGCGGCGGGGCGCTCTTGTTCCTGCTCGCCGTGATCCTCACCGCCGCCGTGGGCCTCACGCGGCACGGGGGCGTGCAGCGTAGTTCCCGGTCGGGGTCGAGGCAGAGCTTTGGGCGCGCGTGGACCCGCTTGGGTGGTCGGCTGGGCCTGGCCCTGGCATCCCTTGTGGTGCTGGCTGGGGCGCTTTGGATCGTGCTGCCGCCGCGCTACTTCGCTCGCTACCGCTACGGGCCGGACGCAGACTGGGCCGCACGGCACTCAACGGCCCTCCGGGCGACCTACCTGCGCACGGCCTTCACCATGTGGACGCAACGGCCCATCTTCGGATGGGGCGATAGGGCGTTCAGGCGGCACGGAGAGGACTACCTGAGTTGGCGCGTGCGGGCGCCGGACGAGATCGCCGTCCACAACGATTACCTGTGGGCGATGGCCAACTACGGCTTGGTGGGACTTCTCCTTGTGGGCCTCCTTGCCTGGTCGCTCGTGCGCAACCTGAGCATGGGCGAGGCCCTGCATGCCCGGCAGGAGGGCGGGCGGCCCGCAACGCCCCCGCTAATCCGGGCCCTCAGAGTTTACTGCCTGGTCTGGCTCGGCGCGGCCCTGCTGGGCAACGGGCTCTTCGAAACGGCGCCCTTCTACGTGCTGTGCGGCATCAGCGTGGCTGTCCGGAGGGGGCTGCTGCGTTCGGGCGCGAGGGTCCCTGGTCGAGCTCCTGAACCGGTCCGGAAGCGGATGCTGCGGGGGATCGCATGAAGGTGTGGGACGCCGAGATTGAGGCGGCCTGGCGAAGGGAGGTGCGGCGCTGCGAGTTCGCTGCCGTACGCTCTGTCCTGAAGCTGAAGCCGGGGCTGCATGTGCTGGACCTCGGGGCCGGCGACGGGTTTCTGGCCGCGCTGATTGCGGAAAGTGGCGCCCGGGTGACCGCCACCGACCCCAAGCCCCGTCGGCCATTCAGCTTCCCGGTCCGCCGCACACCGCCGGGCAAGCTGCCCTTCGCTGACGGGAGCTTCGACCGTGTCTTCACCTCCAACGTGCTCGAACACGTGGAGGATCTGCAGGGACTCCTCGCCGAGTCACGGCGCGTACTGGAAAGCGGTGGGTTCATGGTGCATACGGTTCCGACGTCGCTGTGGCGAGTGCTCACGATCCTCACCCAACCGCTGGCGGCGCTGCGCTACGCAGCTCGCGCCGCCGGCAGACGGTTCCGCTTGCGCTCCGGCCGACTGGCGGTCCGGGCCGTGTGCCCGGCTCCCTTCGCGTCTACGGAACTGCTCACGCAGGTGCGCGCGGCGCTGAGCCTGCTCTGGCCGGCCGCCCACGGGGCGAGCCCTTCTGCGTGGCATGAGGTCCTGGAGTTCACGGACGCGGCCTGGCGAAGGCGGTTCCGCCGAGCAGGGCTTACCGTGGCCGACGTCCTGGACCTGCCGATGCTGCACTCCGGGCACGCCCTGTTTCCAGGGATGGCCAAGCGGGTGCGCCTGGCGCTCTCGCGGGCCGGGCTGGCGGCCTGCAGGGCTTACGTCGTCCGGCTCAGTGCGCCTTCAAGGTCACCAAGACAGGAGTGCCACTGAATGTCCGTCGACATAGTACTGGAAAGGTTGAAGTACCGGCTGCTGACCTTGCCGGCCCTGAACTGGCTGAACCGCACCGTTTGCCCGTCGGATTGGCTGGCCAGACTCAGGAGGCCCTTCGTGATACGCCGCGCTCTGGCGAATGGCCGACCCGTGCGCCTGCACCTGGGCTGCGGCCGAACGCGCTCCGGGGCCGACTGGCTCCACGCGGACATCCACCGCGGCGACGTCTTCGTCGACGTGCGCCGCCGCCCCCGTGCGTCTGCATGAACGAAGTGCTCACCCTCGGCGGGCACGCCTTCATATTCGACGAGGATTTCCTGTCGCAGATGCTTTGTGAAGAAGGCTTTGACGACATCCGGCGCACGCCCTACGGGCGCAGTGATGTGGCCGGTCTGAGTGACATGGAGCAACACACTAACTCGGCGTGGATGCAGCGCGGCACGCTCGTGATGGAGGCCCGCAAGCCACTTTGACACGAGGTCGACAGCAGTCGCCGCACGTCGAGGCTTTCACAGGGAGCCACAAGTGCACACACTTCTGATCACCGATAGCTATCCTCCCGAAATACGGTCTGCCTCCAGGCTGATGTGCGATCTGGCAATGGGGCTGCGGGACCGTGGACATTGCGTCTCCGTGTTGACGTGCTACCCGCAGTACAACCTTACGGAGGAGGCGCGGGAGCGGTTCGCCGACCGGGCCGCGAAGCGCGACGCCTACGAGGACGGCGTTCGCGTGATCCGCGTGGAGGCGGACAACGTCCACAACTGCGGCCCGCTCCGCCGGGCCCTGGGCCACCTGGCTCTGCCGGTGCGCTTTGCTCGCGCGGCGCACAGGCTGGCGGACATAGACGCCATCGTGCACTATTCCCCGCCACTCACGCTTGGGCTTGCCGCCGTGTGGCTGAAGAGGCGGTACGGCGCCGCCTACGTCATGAACGTGCAGGACCTGTTCCCCCAGAACGCGATCGACCTCGGGGTTCTGAAGAACCCCGCAGCGGTTGCCCTGTTTCGCCTCATAGAACGCTGCTGCTACCGGAACGCGGACCTCGTCACCTGCCACAGCAGCGGGAACCGCGACATTCTGAGGCAACTCGTCCGTGCCGAGACGCCCGTCTCAGTGGTTCCGAACTGGGTCAACTTGGCCGACTACGACGAGGCGGCGGAATCGTCGCTGATCGAGGAGATCGGGCTGCAAGCGGAGTTCGTCCTGATGTTCGGAGGCGTGATGGGCTACGCACAGGACCTCGACACCGTGATCGAGTGCGCGCGCATGCTGACTGATTATCCCGCCATCGCTTTTCTGCTGGTCGGCGACGGCGTTGAGAAGGAGCGCCTGGAGCGGAAGGCGCAGGGACTGGGCAACGTGCGTTTCCACCCGTTCGTCAGTCCCGATGAATACGTGGGCCTTCTGCGCGAGGTCGACGCAGGGCTGGTGACGCTGCGAGGCAGCATGCGCACGCCCGTTGTCCCCTCCAAGGTCCTGGACTTCATGGCCGCCGGCAAGCCCTGGATAGGCAGTCTGCCGCCCACGGGGGATGCGTGGCGCGTCGGCGAACGGAGCGGAAGCGCCT
>CAYUDW010000046.1:0-9859 GCA_964442595.1 uncultured candidatus Brocadiaceae bacterium | reverse complement strand
CGGGTGACCATCCTGGACGACCTGTCCAGCGCGGCGCGGTGGAACGTGCCCGATCATCCGAACGTGCGGTTCGTCGAAGGCAGTGTCGTGGACGAGCAGGCGCTCAAGCGTGTCTTCGTGGAGCCCCCATGCCTGGTCTTTCACCTGGCCGCTCTGTTTGCAAACCAGAACTCTATCGACCACCCCCAGGACGATCTGAAGGTCAACGGGCTCGGCACGTTGCTGGTGCTTCAGTATTCGCGCCTGGTAGGCGTCGAGCGGTTCATCTACGCCTCGTCGGGCTGTTCGGTGTACGGCAAGCTGCCGGTCCCGCTGCGCGAGGACTTCAACTCCCTCGACCTGGACACGCCTTACCAGATCACCAAGATGCTCGGAGAGGCGTACTGCAACTTCTTCCGCAACTTCTACGACCTGGCGACGGTGCGCTGCCGCTTCTTCAACTCATTCGGCCCCGGCGAGATCCCCGGCGCGTACCGCAACGTCATTCCGAACTTCGTCCACTGGGCCATGGAGGGAAAGCCGCTGCCCGTGATGGGCGACGGCACGCAGACCCGGGACTGGACCTATGTGGGCGACATCGTGAACGGCCTGCTGGCGGCTGCGACGAATGACGACGCGGTCGGCGAGGCCTTTAACCTGGCCTCCGGTCGCGAGACACGCGTCATCGACATGGCCCGGCTGGTCAACGAAATCGTCGGTAACGAGGCCGGAATCGACTTCGTCCCCATGCGCAAGTGGGATACGAAGAAGCGGCTGCTTGCTTCGATCGACAAGGCCGGCGAGCTGCTCGGCTACCGACCCCAGACGCCGTTTCGCCAGGGGCTGGAGCAGACGGTCCGGTGGTTCCGCGACAATTGGGACCTCATCAAGCGCAGCGCGCGTTTCTGAGAGTGGCGGTCGCGAACTGTGAAAGTGGTGGTGCTGTGAAAGTCCTCTGCATAATCGGCACGCGGCCGGAAGCGGTCAAGCTGGCGCCGGTAGTGCTGCGCCTGCAGCAGGTGCACGTGGCAGGGAACGGCGCCCCGGTCAAGGTGTGCGCGACCGGCCAGCACCGGGAGATGCTGGACCAGGTGCTCTCGCTGTTCCGCATTCGGCCAGATTTGGACCTGCACCTGATGTCGCCCGACCAAACCGTGGCAGACCTGACCGGCAGGGCGGTAACGGCGCTGCATCGCGCCGTGCGAGATGCCAGGCCGGACGCCGTTCTGGTCCAGGGCGACACGACGACGGCCATGACGGGAGCCCTGGCTGCTTTCTACTGCAAGGTGCCGGTCGGACACGTGGAGGCCGGCCTGAGGACCGGCGATCGCTACTCGCCCTTCCCTGAGGAGGCCAACAGGCGCATCATCAGCACGCTGGCCACGTGGCACTTCGCGCCGACCCGGCGGGCCGCCGACGCTCTGCGTTCGGAAGGCATCGCACCTTCGAGCGTATTCGTGACGGGCAATACGGCGATTGATGCCCTCCTATGGGTCTTGAGCCGGCTTCCACGGCGTCGGCGCAGTTTCAAGCAGAACGGGGGACGACTGCTGCTGGTGACCGCACACCGGCGGGAGAACCTGGGACCCGCGCTCGAGCGCATATGTATGGCCATAAAGGAGATATGCCGCCGCAACCCCGATGTTTCGGTCCTGTATCCAGTCCACCTCAACCCGAACGTCCGCCGTCCCGTCACCGCGCGCCTGGGCGGCCTGGACCGTGTCACGCTTTGCAGGCCGCTGGGCTATCGGGATTTCGTCGGGGCAATGCAAGAGGCGCACCTGATCCTGACGGACTCAGGCGGCGTCCAGGAAGAGGCGCCCAGCATGGGCAGGCCCGTCCTCGTTCTGCGAGACGAAACGGAGCGGCCCGAAGCAGTCGAGGCGGGGGCCGCCAAGCTCGTCGGCACTGAGGTAGATAGGATCGTCGACGAGACACAGAAACTGCTGGACGACGGGGAGAAGTATCGCCGCATGGCCACGCGGGTCAATCCGTTCGGAGACGGCCATGCAGCCGAACGCATTGTGGAGATCCTCGTGCACGAGCTGAGCGTTGAGCGAACCGTGAGGGTCGGATTTTCGTGATCCCCTGAAGGAGGGGGAGAAGGGGCAGGTGCGCTGCGGGGCCCGGCCATATGGCCGGGCCCCCTGCTTTGTACGCACCCGGATGGCGGGCGAATCTTGCGGCGTCTGCGGCAGCGTTGTAGACTCCCCGCCACGCGCGGGTTCATCCGAACCTGGCCACATCATTGAATGAACACGGATCTGACCAGCGGCAACGTCACGCGAAGCATCATCCGCCTTGCCTGGCCGACCACGGTGGCGATGTCGCTCCAGACGGCTTTCAACCTGGTCGACACGTTCTTTGTGAGCCGGCTGGGCGCGCAGGCGATCGCCGCCGTCTCGATGATGTTCCCCGTCTTCTTCTTGATGTTCGGCCTGGCGGGCGGAATGGGCATCGGGACGGCTTCGCTGGTAGCCCGTTGTCTGGGCACCGGGAACACGCCGAGAGGCGAGAGCGCCGCGCAGCACGCGGTGCTGCTCTCGATGGCGCTGGGGATCGCCTTCACCGTGGCCGGACTGCTCTGCCAGGCGCGGCTCTTCGCGGCCATGGGCGCGGGTCCGCAGATACTGCCACTGGTGCTGAGCTACAGCACGTGGATCTTCGGCGGCAGCATCTTCATCTTCATCAGCATTGCGGCCAGCAGCATCCTGCGCGGGCAGGGCGACATGAAGACGCCCATGACGACCATGATCGTCTCCGTTGTCTTGAACACGGCGCTTGACCCCCTCTTGATATTCGGGGTAGGTCCTTTCCCCGAGCTCGGCGTCAAAGGCGCCGCGCTCGCGACCTTTGCTGCCCGCGGGGTGGGCTGCGTGCTGATCGTCGGCTACCTCGTGGTCGGACGTCCCTCGGTGAAGCTGCGGATCCGCGGCTTTTCGGCGGATGCGGGCGTGGCGGGCAGCATACTGGCGGTCGGCGTGCCGACCTCGCTGAACCGCGTCGTGATGTCCGCCAGCCGAATGCTGCTGATCAGGATCGTCGCCTCGTTCGGCTACTCGGCCATCGCCGCCTTCGGGCTGGTCATGCGCATGGATCAGCTCGTCATCCTGCCCTCGCTCGGCATTTCGACGGCCGTCATCGCCCTCGTGGGACACAACGTCGGCGCCCGTCACTTCGACAGGGCGGAGTCCTGCGCCTGGCGCTCCGCCGTGCTGGCCATGGTTGTGATGGGGGCCTTTGGCATCGTGTTCTTCCTGACGCCGAGCATCTGGATCGGCATCTTCACGAAGGCCCCGGACGTGATGGCCCACGGCACGTCCTACCTGCGCATCGTGCCGCTGACGTATATGTTTATGGGCCTCAGCATCATCATGGGCGCCGCGTTCCAGGGCGCCGGCAAAGGCATGCCAGCCCTGGTTGTTTCATCGCTGCGGCTTCTCGTTCTCACCGTTCCCGGCGCTCTTGTCCTGTCCCGCCTGATGGGACTTCGTGGCGTGTGGATAGCCATCGCCGGCTCGGTGATCATCGCCAGCCTGGTGAGCGCCTTCTGGTTCGGGCTCGGCACCTGGCGTCGCGGCGGACGGCCTTCTCGGCGGGAGCCCGCTGAGTCTCGCGTCGAGCAATGACCTGCCGCATCGTCGCCGGTTCGCGGGCCCTCTCGACGCAGGGCAGCCGGTCGCGCATCGGGCCGGGGCGCTGGTTGACGGCTGTCGGGTCGGGCCGTATACTGGGACTAAAACGGTCGCCTTAGTACTGAATGCGCAGTGGCCATAGGTGCTGTCCCACCGAGCCTTGATTCAGGATGGGGCGGCCACACCAGGAGGAGTCGACAGATGGCTAGAGTCTACAACGACATTACGGAGACCGTCGGGCGGACGCCGCTGGTCCGGCTGAACCGGATCGCAACGGGAGCCAGGGCGGAGGTGCTGGCCAAGCTGGAATCTTTCAACCCGCTGGCGAGCGTCAAGGACAGGGTCGGCGTGAGCATGATCCGCGACGCGGAGGAGAAGGGCCTGATCGGCAAGGACACAACCATCGTCGAGCCGACCAGCGGCAACACCGGCGTTGGGCTGGCCTTTGTGTGTGCAGCGCGGGGCTACAGGCTTATCCTCACGATGCCGGACACCATGAGCATGGAGCGGCGCCAGCTTCTGCGCGTGCTGGGAGCGGAGTTGGTCCTTACGCCGGGTTCGGGAGGCATGGCGGGGGCCGTGGCCAGGGCAGAGGAACTGGTCCAGGAAACGCCTTCCGCCTTCATGCCCCAGCAGTTCAAGAACCCGGCCAACCCGGCCATCCATCGCCAGACCACGGCCGAGGAGATATGGCAGGACACGGACGGCGAGGTGGACATCCTGGTGGCGGGGGTCGGTACCGGAGGGACGATCACGGGCATAGCGGAAGCCATCAAGGAGCGCAAGCCGGAGTTCAGAGCCGTCGCGGTGGAACCGGCGGGTTCGTCGGTCCTCTCCGGCGGCGAGGCCGGCCCCCACAAGATACAGGGCATCGGCGCCGGCTTCGTGCCCGATGTGCTGCGGACGGACCTCATCGATGAGGTCGTCCGGGTGACGAACGAGGACGCGGGCGAGACGGCCCGGCGGTTGGCCCGGGAGGAGGGGATTCTCGTCGGCATTTCGTCCGGGGCTGCGGCGCATGCCGCGCTCGAAGTGGCCCGGCGCCGGGACTGCGCAGGGAAACTCATCGTCGTCATCCTGCCGGACACGGGCGAACGCTACCTGTCCACGTGGTTGTTTGCGGAGTCGGCCGGGTAACCAGGTTGCTCACGAGCCCTCCTGGACCAGCAGAATCCACGGGCTGTGCGCATCAAGGGCCCGGACCGTCATGCCGTTCTTGGTCCGGACGACTTCCAGCGGCCTGAGGCGGCGCCCCGTCGGGGATAGCGACCAAGCCTCCAGGGGGCGGGCGCCCGGGACCCTTACGTCGGCATCGACCGGCTCCGCCCGCACGGGCGGACGCCCGGTCTCCGGAAGGCTGGAGTGCCCCGTTGCGTATGCCTGCCCGGTGTTTTCCGACCGCGCCACGGCCGTCAGCAGCAGCCGTTCTGACTGCTCAATGGTCTTCCCGTCCAGCGATATCAGGCTCACCGAGGCGAACGGCGTCCTGCACTTCACGTTGACGCCGTCCAATGCCACGGTGCCGGCCTTGCCCAGAAAACCCGTGGCAATGCGAACGCGCGGGGCGCTTGCCGTGAAGACGCCGGGGTCGCGCCGGAGCACCAGTTCGCCGGTGTCGCTTCGGAATACCTCGCCTGCTTCCTCGACGGGGGCCGCGCCTGTCAGGTCCCAGCGGTGCGCCGCCTCCAGGTACAAGCGGTGCAGCCCCGCGTCGCCGGTGCCCTCGTCCGCGCTGGCGCAGGGGAACAGATAGAGCGTCTCGGTGACGACGCCCACCGGCCGTCCGCGTCGCGTGAGAACCCGGCTTCCCTGCGGAACCGACTGGGGCAGGATCTCCGTGTCGTAGGGCCCGTCGGCAGCGCGCGTCTCCAACCCCGGGCAGGTCTGGCGCACCGAGCGGCCCCGGTCCGCGTGTCGCGCCGCTTCATCCACGAAGGGCGAGTCGGCAAAGACGATGGCGTGCTGGGCCGCACCGTAGTCGCCGGAGGCGGAGTGCCCAGAGGAGATGGCGACATCCGCCTTGCCTTCGTAACGCGTGTCGAAATAGACGTTGCGCATCCTGGAGATGTAGGGGATCACACGATAGGGGCTGTAGCGGTCCTGCGTGCGGCGTGGGCGCGCGGCGAAGGCGTCCACTGACGATACCCCCACGTGAACCGTGTTCCGCGCGACCGAGATGTCGCCCCGCAGGAACAGGAGCGCCGCCAGCGGCACCTGCCCCCAACGCACGGGGTCGGACTGATTGCCGAACGAGGATAGCGCCTCGCCGTCCGGGTCGTAGGCGAAGTAAAGCAGCCCGTCCCAGTCCTGGAGGCGGCCGTACGCGGCCATCAGGGGCAGACACTCGGCGCGCCACTCGTTGGGCCATGGGAAGTTGAACTCCGGCACGATCATGGGTTTGCCGGCGACCGTGCTGGATGACACCTCGGCGATCGGGTTGCCTCGGCTGGCGATGTCCGAATTCACAACGGCGGAGTTCTCGAACCGGAACGGGTCCACGTTGAAGTTCGGATGGCACCAGTAGTTGTTGCGCGACGTGAAGTCGCACCGCGCGTTGGCCAGATTGCTCGCATCGGAGAAGTCCTGGTTCGTGCCGGTAATCGGGCACTTCAGCCCCAATATGCGCAGGTGCTGGACCATCTCGTCGTAGTATTCGGCCTCCAGTTCGTAGAGGAAGCGCGTGATGGCGTTCATTCGGGCGGAGCTTCGTTCGTCAGAACAGGGCACGCCGCGCAGGTCGTCGTAGAGGTGACCCACGGGGAAGCGCACGTTGCCGCGCGCGGGGTCTTCGTCTGGCAGCAGGGCGCACTCTCCTTCCTGGTCGGTCCAGGCCTCGGCCAGCTCCTGGCGGCCGCCGTATCTGTCGAGCAGCCACCGGTTCCACAGCGCCCGCAGGTCATCCATGTAACTGGGCAGCATGAGGTCCGTGTTGGCCAGGTAGAAGAGGGAGTTCTCGTTGGTGATCTCCTGGACCGCGAGAGCCGGCTCGTCAACATAGCGGTTGCCCGTGTAGGGGTTCCTGTGGGTCAAGAGCTGCGTGGCGAACTCCTTCTGCAGCTCGATCATGCGCCGGTCGAAGATGCTGGCCCCTTTGATGGAGTTGGACCAGCGCGTCTCCATCTGATCGGCATCCCTGACCCCGTCTCCAGGCTGGAAGTCCCTGTAGTCGAGCAGGTCGAAATAGACGTAGATCCCGCGGTTCTTGAGCTGCGCGACGAAGTAGTCGTAGCGGTCGAGTGCCTCCTCGTTGAGGTGCCGGGTGTCGCCCCTTTCGTAGTTGATTAGCGTTCCCCAGCGTGAATCGGGCGTGTGAAGGCGCAGCATGTTCACGCCGTACCTAGCCAGGCGCTCGGCGATGACCTCGGCTTCTCTCTTGTCCGGCGCGCAGTCAGGGCCGCCGACGTTCGTGCCGAAGAAGCGGGCGCGCGTGCCGTCCTCAAAGTAGAAGTGCCCGTCTTCCCCCACGCTCAGGAAGCCGTGCTTACCCGCCGGAGGATCCAGAAGGGAACTCAGGTCGATCTCCTCCAGCGCCGGGTTATCCAGCGCGAACGCCCATTCGTACCACTCGTTCACGTCGGTGGTTTCCATGGGAAGCATCCTTTCGGTCAGTATGGGCGGGCCGTCGCCCGTCGTCACGGCGACGAGGATGGGGACCGGCTCCCGGCCTGCCGATTCCATCTTGATCCGGGCGATGGGCACGTCGGGTCTCGGGTTGGTCCACGGGAAGACGCTCAGCCCTACGTTCCGGCCCTGGGGATTGCTTCCCTCCCAGCTCACTGCGCTCTCGTTTGTGTCCCGGGGTGCCCACCAGTCGACTATTTCGTGACCGTTCCGAAGCGGCACTGCCGTCGTGCCGCCGTCAGCGTACGTGACCAGGTAGCGTCCCACGGGCGCCCCCTCAGCCCCTCCCCAGGCGCATCCGTGCAGGAAGTAGACGACGTCGCACCTCCGGCCCACTGCAAACTCGGCGGCCATCGGCATGCCCTCCCGTCCGCGTCCCCGAAGTACAATGCATGACCGGCCGTCGTTCTCTGCGGGGTCCGTGATCTCAAACGGTATGGACCGCCACGTTTGCAGTCCCCTCGGCAACATGCGCGCGTCGTTGGGGCCCTGGTCCGTCCAGCCGCCCTTGCCGTCCCCGGTTTCCTCGTCGACAAATCCGGTGTTGCAGGCGGGGCGGATACCCAGCGGCCTGAGGTTCTCCGGCCGGCCTTCGCCCTCCGTCATCGTTATGTCATCGAACCATGCGCTGCCGCGTCCGCCGTTCAGCATCAGGTAAACGGCAACGGAGGTGGCTCCCTCGGGCGGCGAGGCGGTCAGTACTCTCTCGACCCAGTCCGATGGGCCGCTCACGGGCTCCGTGGTGTCCTCGTGTAGCCACGCGGTCTCGGAAAACCAGGCCAAGGCGAGGGTCGCGGCGCCGCGGGTCAGGTGCGTTTTGACCCGGCCCCGGAGCGAGTACGTCGCCCCGGCACGTACGTCCCGCCTGGACGCCTGTACCCAACGGCCCGAGTTGGCTCGCCAGCCGTCGTCGGTCGGGTGCTTGGAGTCGGCGATGCGCACGGACGCCTGTCCCGAGTAGGCCGTCGTGCGATCCCACTCGGTCTGCGCGGGCGAGTCGAAGGTCGCGGGCCTCCAGCCGTCGGGCATGGCGTCACGATTGGCGTCAAGCTCGAATGAGCCATTCAACGCATAGTCGATTCGCCAGGCAGCAGTTGCCCGCGGCACAAAGGCGAGCACACAAAGCAGGAGAAACGTCAGCAGGTCACGCTTCATCTTTGAGCCCTCCGAGCGAACGCGCGGCGATGCTGCCAGTCGGGTAGGGTAGTGGTACGGACGGCTACCGTCAACGGTGACAGCGGTGCGCAGGGACCGTTCCCATCCTGGGCAACGCAGGGCTCGCATAGACGCACAGAGGGTTGACAATCTGGCGGCTCTCCCCTAGACTTGTTCGGCCCGATCACACCCGTTTCAACTGCCGAGAGGTCCGAGATGCCCATCAATGTGAGTTGCCCGAACCCCGCTTGCAGGAGGACTTTGAGCCTCAACGACAAGTTCGCGGGCAAGAAGGTCCGATGCCCGCAGTGCCGCACGGTCATCTCTGTGCCTGGCGCGCCGGCGGCGGATGCCGCCGGTGCGAAGCCGGTCGTCCCGGCCGGAGGGCCATCCGCGGGCGCGGAGGAGACGGCCGCCGAAGGGGCGCCTGTTCCCCATCCCTATCATCCGGCCCGGCAGGTCTGCACGAACTGCGGCGCCGTGTTGGGCGTTCGCGATGCCACCTGCCCGAGTTGTGGCGGAGACGTGCGCTCCGGCGTCACCGTGATGAGGATAACGGCGGATCAGAAGAAGAAGGCGGGCCTCTTTGGCATCCTTCCATGGATGCAGACGAAGAAGCGAGGCCGGCGGCGGCGCTCGGGCGGCAGACTCCTGGTGGTGCTCCTGGTGCTGATCCTCATCGGTGGGGCGGTTCTCGGCGTGCTCTACCTGAGGAAGAGCGGGGGGGCCGCACCCTCACCGACCGAGGGCCAAGCCACGGAGCAACCTGCGCCGGGCACTACCTGACGGACATCTTCCGCGCCCGGCTCCGACGCCCCCTGCAAAATCCCAGCCGCGTCGCCTTGCGCTCTACTGCTTGTCCCCCTGCTGCCTCTGGCGTAATGCTTCCTCCATATTGGCCCGCGCTCCATCGAAGCTCGGGCTTATTTCCAGCGCCCTGGCGAAATGCTCGATCGCCTCCTCCAGCTTCCCTTGCGAGGCCAAGGCCAGCCCAAGGTTGTTGTGGGCCCACTCGTATTCCGGATTGAGTCTGATCGCCTCCCGGTAATGGGCGATACCTTCCTCGAGCTTCCCCTGCTTCACCAGCGCGGTCCCTAGGTTGTTATGCGCTGCCTCGTGCTCGGGATCGACCTCGATCGCCTTCCTGTAGTACCTGATCGCCTCGCCGGGCTCGTTCTTCTTTTCCATGCTGAGGCCCAGGTTGAAGTGGGACCGTGCATCGCTCGGATTCAACCTGGCCGCCTCTGTGAAGTGGGCGATTGCCTCGGCAATCCTGCCCTCCGACGCCAGGCTTGCGCCCAGGTTGTTGTGCACCCTGGCCATGGAGTAGTCATCGACGAAATGCTCGCGTATTCTCCGGATGGCCCCACGGCTGGCGTTTACGAACTCCGGTATGTTGGCGGCCCTGTCGGAAGAGGTCAGGTTGGCCAGAAGCACCGCCGGCGTGTCGTTTCCCTCCTCGTCTACGT
>CAYUDW010000045.1:5464-19576 GCA_964442595.1 uncultured candidatus Brocadiaceae bacterium | reverse complement strand
TCTTTGCAGAGCAAGAGGATAGGATGGTCGGGGCGGCGGGATTCGAACCCGCGATCTCTAGCCCCCCATGCTAGCGCCCTAAGCCAGACTGGGCCACGCCCCGACCGGTGCCGCCATTATAGTCCATCTGTCCCACAGATCAAGGTCAAGCCGGAGGCCAGCGCCCGCACCGACGAGCACCGGGGAACGCATCTCATTCACCGATGATCTGGACGAAGAGTTCCCGCTCGCGCGCCCGCACGTCGAAGTCGAAGAACACGATCTGCTGCCATGTCCCCAGCATCAACCGGTTGTCCCGGAACGGTATCGTCACGGACGGTCCGATCAGGCTCGCGCGGACATGGCTGTGGCCGTTCTTGTCGTGCCATCGCTCTTCGTGGTGGTAGTAGTGATCCCGGGGAGCCAGCTTCTCGAAGAGCTCCTCCATGTCTTTGACGAGCCCCGGCTCAAACTCCATGGTGGTCACGGCGCCGGTCGAGCCGGGGACGAAGACGGTCACGACACCGTCCGAGGCCGAGCAGTCGGCCACGATGTCGGACACGTCTTTGGTGATGTCCACCACGTCCATCTCCGCTTCCGTGCTGAACACGAATGTCCTGGTCTCGATGGTCATCTTGGCTGTGCACCTTCCGGCTTCGGGTTGTATTCGCGAACGACTCCGCTATGATACCGTACGGCAGGGAAAATGCGAAGTTCAAAATCCTCCCGGCGGCTGTTGAGCAGGGGCGATGTTCGGCGAACGCGCGGACTACGAGAGTGCCCGTAAGGCCATGGTGGCTCGGCAGCTGAGGCGCCGCGGGATCAGGGATCAGCGGATGCTGGAGGCGATGGGGCGGGTCCCTCGTGAGAAGTTCGTTCCGCCGGACAGCCTCTCCCGAGCCTACTGCGACGGGGCGATGGGCATCGGCCAGGGGCAGACGATCTCGCAGCCATACATGGTTGCCTTGATGACGGAGGCCCTTCACCTGACGGGCACCGAGCGCGTGCTGGAGGTGGGTTCGGGCTCAGGGTATCAGGCGGCCGTCCTTGCAGAGCTCGCCGCGCACGTTTACACGGTGGAGCGGATCCCGAAACTGAGCGCGCGCGCGCAGACGCTGCTCTGCGAGGAACTAGGCTATACAAACGTATCCTTCAAGGTGGGGGACGGCACTCTGGGCTGGCCGGAGGAGGCGCCCTTTGACCGGATCATCGTGACCGCCGGGGCGCCGCACCGGCCGGAAAGGTTGCTCGAGCAGCTTGCGCCCCTGGGGGAAGCGGTCGCGCCCGTCGGTGGGCAGCATTGGCAGATGCTCACCCACTATCGCAAGGAGCGGGACGGGACGATCCGGGAGAAGGAGACCTGCGAGTGCGTCTTCGTCAAGCTGGTCGGCGAGGACGGCTGGTAGGCCGGAGCGCAGCAGTCCGTCACGGCACGTTCTGCGCGAGCAATTCGCGGTAGAGTGCCTCGGTCCGGTCGACCATGGTCTTGATCCGGAACTGGTCGGTGAACCGGCGCCGGCCCTCCTGGGCCATGCGTCGCGCGTCTCGAGGGTTCTCGACGGCCCACGCGATGGCGTCGGCCAGTTCGTCCACCGACTCCGGCGGCACCAGGCGGCCGGTTACGCCATCCAGTATGACCTCCGGCGCTCCGTCCAGATCGTAGGTGACCACGGGCCGCTCGCACAGCAGGGCCTGCACCAGCACGCGCGCCAGCCCCTCCCGCAGAGAGGCGTGCACCACCACGTCCATTGCGCCGACCATAGCCGGGATGTCCTGAGGAGGCACGAGTCCGGCGAAGACCACGCGGCCCCCGATTCCGAGTTCGGCAGCCTGGGCGGCGAGCCGTTCCCTGAGGACGCCGTCGCCCACGAAGAGGAACCTGGCCCGCGGACACCGGGCCACGACCTTCGGCCCGGCCCTGAGAACGAACTCGTGGCCCTTGAGTTCGAACAGGCGCGCGATCTTGCCGATGACGACGTCGTCTTGCCCGAACCCGAACCGGCGCCGTACGGACTGCCTGGCGCGGTCGGCATCGCGATAGGCCTCGACGTCCATCCCGCTGTAGATGACGGTGAAGCCTCCACGAGGCCGGATCCCCGCCTGCCTGGCCTGCTCGACCATCGCTTGGGCCACGCACACAATGCGGTCCGTGACGAGCGCCGCAGCTCTTTCGGCCGCGATGAACGCGGCGTTCACGAGCGCCGGGGCGTAGCGGTGGAAGGGCAGGCCCTCGACCGTGTGGATGATGACTGGCACGCCCAGGAGCCTGGCGGCGAGACGCCCCAGGATGCCGGCCTTGGAGCTGTGCGTCTGCACGACGGCGGGCCGGAACCGCCGCAGCACGTGTATGAGCCTGAAGAGGGCCGCCGCGTCGAGGCAGGGATTGATGGCGCGGCGCATCTCTGGAATCACGACGCAGGGGATGCCCCGACGGCGTGCCTCGGTCAGCAGTTCCCCCTCGGGGCCCAAGGGCGGACCGGTCACGAGCAGCACTTCCCATCCGGGCCGCCGGTGCAGGATGTCGCAGGTGTGGAGCGTGTTCTCCTGGGCTCCGCCCAGGATCATCCTGGTGATGACGTGGGCGACACGGACGGGCGCAGTTCCCATGCCATATCCAAGATAGGGCCGCTGGGACTGAACTCGGTGCACCCGGGCGACCTTAGCCGGTGAACCGGCGGAACGCCAGCGAGGCGTTGTGGCCGCCAAACCCGAAGGAATTGTTCAAGACGACGTCAATCTTGCGTTCCTGAGGTTGGTTGGGCACGAAGTTCAGCCCACAGCACTCGGGATCGGGATCGTCCAGGTTGATGGTCGGAGGACAGACGTTGTCGCGCATCGCCCAGAGGCAGGCGGCGCTCTCCAGCGCACCGGATGCGCCGAGCAGGTGGCCGAAAACGCTCTTGGAGGAGCTGATCGCGAGCTTCCTGGCATGTTCGCCGAAGACGGCGCAGACGGCCCTGGCCTCGACGTCGTCGCCGGCGCGTGTCCCGGTGCCGTGCGCGTTGATATAGTCGACGTCCTCGGGCGCCAAGCCCGCGTCCTGAAGGCAGTTCCTCATGGCAAGGATGGCGCCTCTGCCTTCGGGGTCGGGCAGGGTTATGTGGTACGCGTCGCTGCTTGCGCCGTAGCCGGCCAGCTCGGCCAGTATCTCGGCCCTGCGCTTGCGGGCATGGTCCAGGTCTTCCAGCACCAGGATTGCGGCGCCCTCAGCCATGACAAACCCGTCCCGGTTCAGGTCGAAGGGGCGGCTGGCGCCTTCGGGATCGTCGTTACGGGTCGAGAGCGCCTTGGCCTGCTGGAACCCGCTCAGCCCGATGGGGGTCACGGCAGCTTCGGCGCCCCCGCAGATCGCGACGTCCGCCATGCCGACCCGGATGCATTGCAGCGCCTCGCCCAGGGCATGAGAGGCCGATGCACAGGCGCTGGAAACCGACATGCTGGGGCCCCGGAGGCCATATCTCATGGCCACCTGGCCGGCGGCGGCGTTGGTCATGAGCTTGGGGATCATGAGCGGGCTCGTCCGCCTGGGGCCGCTCTCGAGCAGGCGCCGGTGCTGGGCCTCGATCTCTTGCAGGCCGCCGATGCCGGTGCCGACGAACGAGCCTAATCGCCTGCGGTCCTCTCCCTCCAGATCAAGGCCGGCGCTGGCGATCGCCTGCTCAGCAGCCACTATGGCGAACTGGACGAAGGGGTCCAGCCGGTTGAGCTCTCGCTTTGAGCAGTACTGGAGGGGATCGAAGTCCCTGACCTCGCCGGCAATGTGCACCTCGTAGTCGGAGGTGTCGAACGATTCGATGCGCCGGATCCCGCTTCGCCCATCGCGAATGGCGGGCCAGGCCACCTCTTCGCTGCAGCCGACCGGCGAGACGATCCCTACGCCCGTGACAACGACGCGTCTGCGGCTCATTCTTCCTGGTTCTGTTTGATGTATTCGGCCGCCTGACCAACGGTCTCGATCTTCTGCGCTTCCTCGTCGCTGATGGTCAGGTCGAACTCCTCTTCCAGATCAATGACCAGCTCGGCCATGTCCAGCGAGTCAGACTGAAGATCATTGACGAAGTGGGTGTCGGCCGTCAGTTGGTCCGGCTCGACGCCCATCCGCTCTGCCACCAGATTGACGACCCTGTCCATTATCTCGTCAGGCACTTCACTCCCTCCGTGTGATGGGTTGCTATGTTTCCTGGGTTGCCTGCCTTGAACCGGGGCCAGCACAGAACCGCCCCGTTGACCATCGTCGCATTTTATCGACAGCCTCGCCGGCGTTGCAAGAGCCGCAGGACCAGAAAGCCCTACATGGCCATGCCGCCGTCGACGCGAATGACCTCGCCCGTTATGTAGCCCGCATCGGGCGAAGCAAGGAACGCGACGACTGCCGCCACGTCCTCGGGCTGACCGAATCGGCCGGTCGGAATGGTGCCCAGGCTGGCCTCCCGGGCCTCCTCGCTCAGCTTGGCGGTCATGGGAGTCTCGATGAAGCCCGGAGCGACGGCGTTAACGGTCACGTTGCGCCTGGCCAGCTCGCGCGCGGCCGTCTTCGTCAGTCCTATCACGCCCGCCTTGCTGGCCGAGTAGTTCGCCTGGCCGGCGTTGCCCGTGATGCCCACAACGCTGGCGATGTTGACGATGCGCCCGCTGCGCTGCTTGGACATGACACGGGCAACGGCCTTGATCCCGTTGAAGACGCCCTTCAGGTTGATGGCCAGCACCTGGTCCCACTCTTCGTCGCCCATCCGGACGAGCAGGTTGTCGCGGGTGATGCCGGCGTTGTTCACCATGATGTCAATGCTGCCGAACGCGTCGGCGGCCTTGGTCACGGCTTCTTTCATCTGGTCCGCCCGGGATACGTCGGCCTGCAGAGCCAGGAACTCGACGCCGAGCTCGCGGACGAGCGCCCCTGCTTCCTCCAGGGCCTCAGGCATCACGTCGATGCCCACGATGTTGGCGCCATGGTCGGCCAGCTTCAGGCAGATGGCCCTGCCGATGCCCCGCGCAGCGCCGGTGACTATGGCTGTGTTACCTTCCAGCGGCTTCATGTGTCTTTCCTTTCCGCATATGTCCGGACGTCTTGCGCAGCGTTGATCGGGGAGCACGTTCTCGACGGGTCTATGCGCCTGAGAAGCCCTTGCAGGACCCGGCCCGGACCCACCTCGTAGTACCGCTCGGCCCCTTGTGCGATGAACCAGTTCATGCAGTCGACCCATCGGACGGGGCTCACGATCTGGGCCACTAGCAGCCGCCGTATCTCGTCGGCATCCGCTACGGGGCTGCCGGTCACGTTGGCTACGACGGGGCACGAGGGCGCATTGATGGACGCGGCCCTCAGCTCGGCAGCCATCCGTTCGGCCGCCGGCTGCATCAGTTCCGTGTGGAATGCGCCCGCCACGTTCAGCCGGATGGCGCGCCGGGCTCCCATTGCCGTGCAGAGGTCGGCTGCCACGCGCGCGGGCTCGTCCTCTCCGCTGATCACAAGTTGCCCCGGACAATTGTAGTTCGCCGGCCAGACGCCTCCGCCGGTCTGCTCCCGTGCGGATTCGCAGGCCTGCTCCACCGGGTTGTCTTCGAGTCCGATGATCGAGTACATGGTCCCGGGGTTCGCCTCACACGCCTTCTGCATGGCAAGGCCCCGCGTGCGGACAAGGCGTACGGCTGTGCGAAAGTCCACCGCACCGGCCGCCACGAGGGCGGAGTACTCGCCGAGGCTCAGGCCCGCCGTGGCCACGGGGTCGAGCGAAGCGCCGGCCTCTTCCTGCATGGCCCTCAAGGCTGCGATGCTGACGGTCAGGATGGCCGGCTGGGCGACGTCGCTGCGCGAGAGCTCTTCCAACGGCCCTTCGAAGCACAGCCTGTCGAGCTCCAGGTCGAGCGCCTCGTTGGCCTGGTCGAACACGGCGCGCGCGCTCGCATAGTGCTCGGCCAGATCCTGGCCCATGCCTACTGTTTGAGCCCCCTGGCCGGGAAAGAGGAGCCCTATGCCGTTCATTGGATACACGCTCGCATTCGGGAAGCGAAGCCCCAGGATCAGTAACGGATCAAGGTCGACGCCCAGGTAAGGCCGCCGCCGAAAGCAAGAAACAGAACCAGGTCCCCGCGCTCGAGCTGTCCGTTCTCGACCGCCTCCGTCATTGCCAACGGGATGGAGGCTGCCGACGTATTGCCCACCCGCTCAATGTTCATATATGCCTTGCCCAGATCCATTCCGGCCCTCTCGAAGGCGCTCTTGATGATCCGGACGTTGCTCTGGTGGGGGATGACCATCTTGATCTCGTCCAGCGACACGCCGGTCAGCTCCGGCAACCTTTGCAGCAGTTCGGTCATCTTGTTGACGGCAAGCTTGAAGACCTCCCGTCCCTGCAGCTTCATGTAGTGCAGGCGGTCGTCGACGGTTTGATGCGAAGCGGGCCGGCGGGATCCTCCGGCCGGGAGGATCAGAATCTCCGGCCACGACCCATCGGAACCCATCTCGCTGTAGATCACCTCGCTGCCGTTCTGCGCGGGCCGCAGGACGGCCGCGCCGGCAGCGTCCCCGAAGAGGATACAGGAACGCCTGTCCGTGTAGTCGGTGCAACGGGAGAGCGCCTCGGCGCCAATGACCATGACGTTGCGAGCCATTCCGGAGGCAAGAATGCCGGCGCTCCAGGAAAAGGCGAACACGAACCCGCTGCACGCGGCCTCCAGATCGAAAGCCATGGCGTCCTGTGCGCCCAGGGCCGCCTGCACCAGGCAAGCCGTCGCCGGGAAGGAATGGTCTGGTGTGGACGTGGCCACCACGATGGCGTCGAGTTCGGCCGCAGTCATCGAGGCCGCCTCGAGGGCGTCTCTTGCAGCGGCCACAGCCATATCGCTGGTTGCTTCGTCCTCTGCCAGGAGGTGACGTTCCTTGATGCCGGTTCGGGGGTAGATCCACTCGTCGGACGTGTTGACCATCTCCTCCAGGTCCTGGTTGGTGAGGATGCGCTCCGGCAGGTAGCTGCCCAGACCGGCGATCTCTACTGGCAGACGGTGGCAGGTATGCATGGGTCTCTCGCGGGGCTCCGTTGCCGATCGAAAGGGACAAGAGGCAGCCGGTCAGGCGGGCCGGTTCCGAGGGGACGCGCTCTTCTGGACGGCCGCCTCGATGTGCTCGTTCACGCCCAGCTCCACGAAAGCCCTGGCCTCGCGGATGGCGTTCTGGATGGCCCGTCTGTCCGATGTGCCGTGAGTTATGATGATGACGCCGTTGACGCCGAGCAATGGGGCGCCGCCATACTCGCTGAAATCGCCGCATTGCCTCAAATGCATGAAAAGGTCCTTGCAGAGGGCAAAGCCGAGCTTATAGCGCATGCTCCCCTCCACCTGCTCGCGCATCCAGGCCAGGAGTCGCATCACAAGGCCCTCGCTCGACTTCAGCAGCACGTTCCCGACGAAGCCGTCGCACACGAGGATGTCGCACGCGTGCTCGAACAGCGCCTGGGGCTCCAGATTACCGACGAAATTCAGGTCGGCCTGCGAGAGCAACTCGAATGCCTGCCGGGTAAGATCATTGCCCTTGACGGCCTCCTCGCCAACGTTCAGCAGGCCGACTCGGGGATCCTTGATCCGCAGGACCTCTTTGGCGAACACCGTGGCCATAATGCCGTATTGAAGCAGGTGTCTCGGCTTGCAGTCGACGTTGGCCCCGACGTCGATGGCCACGACGGGGTAGTTGATGACACGCATGGCGGCGGCGATTCCGGGCCGAAGCACGCCTTTGAGCCTGCCCAGCTTCAGGCTGCTGGCGGCCGCGACCGCCCCGGTGTTGCCCGCGCTCACGAGCGCGTCCGCCCGGCCCTCAGCCATCATCTCGACGCCGACCACGATGGGGCTGTTCTTCTTCTCCCGGAAGGCCTGGACGGGCGACTCGTGCATTCCGATGCGCTCGGGCGCGGCCACCAGTGTGACGTTGTCCGGCCTGCCGCCCAGGTCGTGAATCTCGTGCTGCATCCGCTCCGGCTCGCCGCACAGAATCACCTCGGTATCGCTGTAGAGCCAGGCGGCGTTGACAGCTCCGGCCAGCCTCTCGACGAGAGGAGCGTCGCCGCCGGTCGCGTCGAGAGCGACTCGGGCGGCGTAAGATCGTGTATGCACGTCGGCCGATGCAGAGCTTGCCATGGTCCGCGGTCACCGGCAAGAGGCGGGGCCCTCCGCCTCTTGCGCTATCTCTCCACTTCCACAAGGGAACGGCCACGGTAGTAGCCGCAGTTCGGGCAGACTGCGTGGGGCGCCTTGGGCTGGTTGCAGTTGCTGCAGAAGAACTTCCTTGACCGGCTCCCCTCGGCCCGCACGCGCTGGCTCTTGGGGATATTCGGCATGGTGAGTGCGTGATGGGACCGACGCCTGCGTTTGCGCTCTTTGCTGGTGCGTCTCTTGGGTACTGCCATCTGAATGTCCTCTCGAATGGTCGTGGGAGCACTGCTGCAGCAGGGATGTGAGGGGAGCCGCTCACGGCAGCTCTCCCCGCTTCCTTCAGGGATTTGCGATTCTAACTTCAGATGGGGCTGTCTGTCAATGGCATGGCCAGGCGCCGGGTCCTGCCGGCGGCGCCGGTCTTGACGGGCCGTTCCAGCGCCCGTAGAATCCATATAGTCAGGCCGGCTGCCACGACGTTGCCAACCTTCCACGGAGGCGCAAGGGGTTAGATGACGCTCAGGACGCCAGGGAGACTGCTCTTGGTTCTGATTATGCTGGCTGGCCACGGCTGCGCGTCGAAGGCGCACGTGGAGCGCGTGGAAGGGGAGCTGGGGCGGCTCCAGCAGATCCAGCAAAGGACCGATTTCGTGCGCCTCATAAACACCGCGAAGAGGAAGGTCTACCCCGTCATCGTCTACCTCAAGCCGATCCAGGAAACCTTCGAAGAAGGCGAACAGGCCGAACGGCAGGTGATAGGCAGCGGCGTCATCGTCAGCCCCGACGGCTACGTCGTCACGAACCACCACGTGGCCGAGAAGGCCACAAAGATCAGCGCCGTCCTCTTCAATGAAGAGCAAGTGACTGTCTCCGTCGTCGGTCACGACCAGGAGACCGACATCGCCCTGCTGAAGATCGACACGGTCGAAGGCTCCGAGCCGCTGCCGTACGCCGAGTTCGGCGACTCCTCGGAGCTGGAGGAGGGGGACTTCGTGATGACGATGGGGTGCCCGCTCGGCCTGACGCGCTCCGTCTCGTTCGGCGTGGTCAGCAATACGAAACGTTACCTGGGCGAGAAGCTTTCGCGCTATAACCTGTGGATACAGACGGACGCAGCCATCAACCCCGGCAACAGCGGCGGGCCGCTCGTCAACACCAAAGGCGAGATCGTCGGCATCACCACCCTGGGCACGTCCTGGTACGAGAACATCGGCTTTGCCGTCCCCTCGAACGTGGTCCGGCGCGTGGTGGCAGACCTGAAGGAGCACGGAGAGGTCAAGAGGGTCTGGACCGGCATCACGTTCCAGGCGCTCAAGGACTTCGAGAGCAACACCATCGTTGAGGCCGAGCGCGGCGTGCTGGTCGCCCACGTCGAATCCGACTCACCGGCGGCGGACGCCGGACTCCAGCCCCAGGACCTGATCGTGGAGCTGAACGGCGACGCCGTGAATGGCACGTTCGTCGAAGAGCTGGCGGCTGTCAGGACGGCGTTCGCACATCTGCCCGCCGGCAAGCCGGCGATCGTGAGCGTCGAACGGGACGACGGGTCCTCCTCCCTGAATCTGACGCCCATCATCAAAGGCGAGGTGGAAGGGGAGGATTTCGACTGCAAAGAATGGCAGATGACGATCAAGGAGATCAATAAGTTCGCCGACAGGGCCATCTATTACTTCCGCAAGCAGGGCGTCTACGTGCAGGGCGTCAAGCGCCCCGGCAATGCCTGGGGCGGCGGCTTGCGGGAGGGGGACATCGTGATCGAGATCGACGGGCAGGACATCGATTCGCTCGAGTCGGCGCGAAAGAGCTACCAGGAGCTGGACCAGAGGCCAAAAGGGCAGAGAAAGGTCCTGTTCCGGGTGCTCCGCGCCGGCGTCGCCCAGCTCGTCCTGGTGGACTATAACAAGCGCGACGCAGAGTACGAGGAGGAGAAGTGAGTATCGCGAACCGCTCGACGGTCGCTTTCATTGCGTTGCTGCTGGCACTCCTCCAGCCGTGCTGGCCCGGGGCCCGGACCTGCCGGGCGGAACCTGACGTGGACCCGCTGGAGGCCGGGCAACTGCTGGAAGATGAGGCGGAACTCGAGGCCATGCAGAGGGCCAGGGAGACGGCGTCTCAACTCTTCCATGACGTCCGCCTCACTTTCAAGGACTTCCATCCCAGCGCCGTCCGCGAGATAGAGCAGCATTTCGCCTACGGCTGGATCAACGCCCTGGCGTTGCAGCTCGCGATCGACAGACGCGCCGTGACACTCGACGCCGTATTGGTCGATCCGCAACAGGGGCTTTTCGTGATGGCGGACCCGGACATCAACCTGGACTCGGTGGCCTCCCTGGAGCTGGTTATGGACTCGGGCGAGGCCTATCCCGTCCAGGTGGTCGGCCTCTACACCCAACAGAGCGCGTTGCTGCTGCAGGCGGCTGCGCCGGAGCTCGAGGTGACGATGCCTCCGTTCGCGGCGCGTGCGGTGCAGAACGGCGAGAAGGTGCTGCTGGCGGACGTCACGCGGTTCTCCGGCAGGAAAGACGTCCGGGTCCGGACGCTGAAGCTCAATAGCTACCTGACCCATGGGGACGAACTGGAGATGTTCCCGCTGGGCGCCGGTAACGTCGAGCAACTCGCGAGCGACGAGTGGCCGGTGAGCAACTGCCTGCTGTTCGACACTGATGGCCGGGTGGGCGCCATCGTGGTCTGGCCCGTCCTGATTCGGATGGCGGACCGGGCCAACTACTTCGCCGGCTGGCCAACGCCTGCAGAAGCCCTCTCGACGGCCGAGCTTCGCGAGACCGTCACCGGCGCGGTTAGGCAGGTGGACCGCTGGACGCGGGGCGTGAAGTTTCGCTTCCGTCAGGAGGAACGGCGCACTGGTCCGTCTTACTACGCTCGCAGCGCGTCCGGCGAGCGGGTGCCCGAGGGTGAATGGATCACCTACGGCCTGTCGGTTGGCGCCGACCTGATCTTCGTCCCCTATGAGCTGGATCGGGAGAAGGTCGAGAGGATTGACCGCGTGGTGGTGCTGACGGACGGGGGAGAGCTGCCGGCGGAGTTCGTCGGCGGCTTCGAGCAGTTCGGCGGGATGCTGGTGGCTCCGTCGGAGCCGCTGGAGTCCGTGCCGGACCTCTACGAACCGAGGCGTATCGACGACCTGACCATATTCGTGGACGTGTCCGTCAAGCATCGCTTTGGCGCAAAGGACGCCCTGCCTAAGTACAACCGGTTTTTCGGCACGGAGAAGGGCTATAAGGACAGGGCTTTCCGCGATCCGGAGCGTCCCCTCCTGGCCGGGTCATTTGTGCTTACGCCGGAAGGGCGTTTCTACGGCTTTGCGACACACGAGAAGCGCTACGAGAGCGTAGCCGAACAGGAAGGGCTTCGCTTCCGGTCGGGCTATGGCTCGTCCACCGGTTACTACCGCGGCGGGGTGGGGGACAGCGCGCGCTGTTTTGCCTTTGCTGAGGTCAAGGACCATTTTCAGAACCCTCAGGTCCACCTCGACCCGCGCATCAAGGTGAAAAGGACTCAGGAGCGCAAGGAGCTCGCGTGGCTTGGCGTGGAGTTCCAGCCCATAACGCCCGAACTGGCCAAGGAGCTGGACGTTGAGAAAGATACGCGCGACGGACGCTACGGGCTGCTCGTGAACCTGGTCTACGACGATTCGCCCGCCCAGAGGCTGGGCATCCAGCCGGGCGACCTGCTGCTGAAGGTCCAGGAGAAGGGCAAGGTGGGCGAGCACCTGCTCCGCGCCGCAGATCGCTACTACCGGGGCGGCCTGGACAGCCGCCGCTACGCGAGCTCCGTTTCCGCCGGGACGCGTCTTGCCGCGCGCGGCTGGTTCAATAGGAGGAACTCCCTGACGGGCCTGCTGACCGGGCTCGGCGTCGGCACGGAGGTCATCCTGACCTTCAGCCACACGAACGAGACGCGCTCTGCCGAGTTCACCATCGAGAAGGCTCCGCCGGACCTGAACAGCGCCGAAAAGTACAAGAACGTGGCGACCGGCCTGACGGTGAAGGACGTCACGTACGAGGTGCGCCGCATCTTGAGGCTGCCCGACGAGTTCGCCGGGGTCGTCGTCTATGAGATCGAGCCCGGTTCCGCGGCAGCCGTCGGTCAGATCACACCCATGGAGTTCGTCGAGGAGATCAACGGCAGGAGGGTGACCGACGTCGCCGTATTCCAGGCCATGCTCGACGAGCTGGTGGCTGCGGAGGCCGAGTCGGCGACGTTCAAGGTGCGCAACCTGGACCAGTCGCGCTTTGTCGAGGTTCAGCTCGAAGAGCCGGGCGAGGGTGAGCGGGTCCTGGAGCAACTGATCGAGGGCCTGCCGGGGATGTTGCCCGAGTAAGCGGCGAGACAGCCTTACCCGGCAGTCAGGCCCTTCAGCTCCTCGCTGAGCAGCCGGATGTGGCTCATTTCCTCGTGGATGATTCTCTCCACGCCCGACTTGCCCAGGTTCTCCGGCACCGCGTCCCGGATGCCCAGGTAGAACACGACGGAGTCTTTCTCGAGCTGGATGGCGGTCTGGAGCACCTCACGAGCGTCCTCCATCTCCGCCACGTCCCGCGGCTCCATGCGGTAGACGTTGAATATCTGCGTGTCTGCGGCCGCCCGCAGATAGAGCCCGACATCGTCATTGGGGTCGAACGGGATCCCGGGCGCGGCTTGGCCCGAGAGCTGCCCCTGCATCTGCGCAAAGGTGCGTTCGTGGTCGGCCTCCATCTGGGCCAGCTTCAGGAGCAACTCCTTCAGGTGGGCGTCCTCGCTCTGCTCCGCAGCCTGCCGATAGAAGTGCTGACCGTTCCGCTCGACCTGTAGCGCCATCTCGAAGACTTCGTAAGCGGTGAAATTCGTGGTCATTGCAGCGGCTTCCTTCAAGAGGCAAAGGCACACGTGATAGGCGCCGCCCGGCCGAGCCTGGCGCGCGAGTCGGCGCTCAGTCACTTATAGCCGGGCTGGAGCCCACGTTCAAACACCTGGCCGCTGCGGATCACGGTTCCCTTGACGCAGGCTCTTCCGCCGGAGCCGAGGGCCGCACGCTCCAGATGCGCAGCATCTTGTCGTTGGAGCCCGTTGCAAGCAGCCGACCGTCAGGACTGAAAGCCACGGCCGTCACCCAATGACCGTGAGCCGGCAGGCTGCGCAGCTCTGCTTCGGCATCAAGGTCCCAAAGCGTCGCGGTCCTGTCCCGGCCGCCGGTCGCCAGCAGCCTGCCATCGGGCGAGAACGCCAGCGCCCAGGCCGAGTCTTCGACCGGCAGGGACGTCCGGTCCCAATTCGGTCCGCCCGACAGCTTCCAGAGCCGGACCTTCCGGCGGCCCGTTCCCGTGTAGGACGTGACAAGGGCGGAGCTGTCCGGACAGAACGCGAGACACACCGGCAGGCGCGACCACTCGATCCTGCGGGCCAGTTCGCCGTCGGACGTGGACCACAGGCACACGCCTCCCGGCGTGCGAGCGTCCTCCGCCTCGACGGACGTCGCCAGCCAGCGTCCGTCGGGTGAGAACGCCGCGGGCCGATGACCCTCGACCGGCCCGAGGGCGGCGGGCTGCCCCCTGATCGGGTCCCATAGACACACCTGATTCACGTCCGCCGATAGGAGCAACGTGCCGTCGGGGGAGAAGTCCACCGAATTGACCCGTGTGGCATGGCCGCGCAGCTCGTGAAGGGCCTCCTGATCGTCCCGCAGCCAGATCACCACCGAGCCGTCTTGATGGCCCGTGGCCAGAAGGCTTCCGTCCGGCGAGACGGCGACCACTCTGACGTCGGACTCGCGCCTGAAGGTTGCCAGCGTCTCCCCGTCCGCCGGGTCACGTAGAGTCAAAGTGCCGTCTGTCGCCCCCACGGCCACGAAGCTGCCGTCCGGGGCAAATGCGACGGACTTGACGAGTCCGGCTTGTTCGGAGGGCGGCCAGGCCAGCGCGAGGTCCTCCACGGTTTCCTTCCTGATGACGGAGTCGAGCTGCCAGCGAAGCTCGGCCAGCCTGCTTTGCCACG
>CAYUDW010000045.1:0-5364 GCA_964442595.1 uncultured candidatus Brocadiaceae bacterium | reverse complement strand
GCGGCGTCTACTGCGGCCTGCAGGTCCTCCCAGCAATGCTCTTCGAAGCCCGGCTCTACTTCTGCGGCCTTCCCTTTCAGGTCCTCGTAGGGGAGGGCGGTCGCCAGGGCGGCCAGTTCCCGAGCCTTGTCCCGGGCCTCTTCGTAGCGCTGATCGCGCACGCTGGCTGCAAACGCCGCCAGCCCGGAGGCCACGGCCTCCTCGGCGGTCCGGCGAACCGTGTCCGGCAATTCGGCCACGCCGGCTTCTTCCGGCATGAACTGCCCGGCCATCTCGGCCAGCCAGCTCGCCTTTTGCCACTCGCCGTCCGCGATGAGCTGCTGGACCTTGTCGGCGGCCCTCATGGCGTCGCCCATTATCTTGCTGAGCTCGCGACGCTCCGTTTCGAGCTCTTGAGCGACCCTCGTGTGCTGCTCCGCCAGCTTGCCCGTTCTCCTCGTGAAGATTACGGTGAGGACCGTAACGACGATGGCGGCGGCCACTATTGGGGTCAGGACCTTTCGGTTGCGCCACGCCCAGCGGTTCAGTCTGTAGGAGAGCGTGGCTGGACGGGCGCTGATGGGCCGTCCCGCCAGGAAGTTCTCCAGGTCCTGCGCCAGCGCCTCGGCGCTTTCGTAGCGCTGTGCCTTCTCCTTCTCGATGGCCTTCAGAAGGATGATCTCGATGTCGCGGGGCAGCGTCGGATGCAGGGCGGACGGCTTCAGGGGAGCGGCGTCGCGCAAGAGCTGCAGCACCCCCAGCCCGTGGGCGTGGTCGATGGGGTAGGGCGGGATGCCGACCACAAGCTCATACAGGATGACGCCGAGGGCGTAGACGTCCGTACGGCGGTCCACGTCCTTGGGTCGCCCGAGGGCCTGCTCCGGGCTCATGTAGCGGGGGGTGCCCATCAGTTCGCCCGTCACGGTCAGCCCCGCCGAGACGTCCTCCCCCTCGACGGACGTGCGCGAGAGCCCGAAGTCAAGCACGCGCGGGCGATTCAGTCCGTCGACCATGATGTTGCCCGGCTTCAGGTCGCGGTGGATGACCCCATGTTCGTGCGCGTAGTGGACGGCGTCGCACACTCGCACCATCAGTCGGCATATTTCCTCCCGGCTGAGCTCGTTCTGCTGCACGTACGTGAGCAGGTCGACGCCCTCGACGAACTCCATCGTGAAGTAGGGCTGACCGCCGGCCTCGCCGTACTCGAATACCGGCACGATGGACGGGTGTTTGAGGTTGGCCACCGCCTGCGCCTCGCGTTCAAAGCGCTGGCGGTGCTTCGCGGACGCGAACGCGCCGCCCAGCATCAACTTCAGCGCCACATCCCGCGAAGGGCGCCGCTGGTGGGCGCGATAGACCGCTCCCATCCCCCCGCGGCCCACAAAACCCAGCAGGTCGTACTTGCCCTGGAAGTGGGCCTCCATCCACTCCTGGTCGGTCATCCCGACTTCGGCGGCCTGGGACTGGGAGCCGTCGAGCATTGTCTTCGCCCCCCGCAACCGGACCTCGGCGGAGGAAGCATCGGGCTTCTCTTCCCCCAGGTCCATGGCTGCGCCACACTCCGGACAGACGGCCTCCTGCTCGCCGAGAGAGACGGTGAATTCCTTGTGGCACTGCTTGCAGTTGACGCGGAGCTTCGGCGCATGGACGGTGGGCGCTTCGGGGGTAGAAACGGGCGCCGGTTGACCTTCGGCCAGCGTTGCGGCATCGGCGTCCACGGTGAAGGGCTTCCCACAGGACACACATGAGGCTTGCGTGGAACCCGCCGGGACCTGCAGCACCGATCGGCAGTGGGGGCATACGACGTACACGGGCCAGTCTCGCAGAGCTTCCGATGCGCTGAATCGGAGCGGATACGTCAGGCAGATTATACCGTCAGGAATGCCCGGAACGCCAGAAGGCAACCGCGCGCGCCCACGACGGCCCTCACGGCGCGCTCTTGGTTGCCGCCGACATCTCCCGGATGAAGGACAGCGCTGCTTCGGCTGCGTCGGCCCCCTGCTGAGCGGCAGCGGCCATGCGCTTGACGATGGCGCTGCCCACGATCACTCCGTCCGCCGACCGGGCCACCGCCGCCGCTTGTTCGGGCGTCGAGACGCCGAAGCCAACGGCAATGGGGACGTCCGTCAGGGACCTTAGCTCGCGTATGTTCTCCACCAGGTCGGGGGGCAGCCCGGTGCGTTCCCCGGTGATCCCGCGCACCGAGATATAGTAGATGAACCCTCGAGCATGTTGGGCGACCATCGTGCGGCGCGACTTTGCCGTGGCCGGCGTGACGAAGCAGATCAGCCGGAAGTCTCGGCCGTGAGCTATCGGGAGGAACTCCGCCGCCTCCTCGACGGGCAGGTCCGGCACGGTCGCCCCATCCAGCCCCGCCTCAGTCGCCCGGTCGAGGAATGTCTCCAAACCCCACTTGAAGACGATGCTGTACGAGACCATGGCCACGATCGGCAGCGGGCACGTCTTGCGAGCGGCCTGGACCAGCTCCAGAACCTGCCCGACTTTCTGCCCCCCGGACAGCGCCCGTTGGTAGGAGGACTGAATGGTCGGGCCGTCGGCGATTGGGTCGGAGAACGGGAAACCCAGCTCTATCAGGTCGGCCCCCGCGCCGGCCGCGCCCTCCAGTACGCGCAGCGTCGTCTCGAGGTCAGGATCACCGGCGGTCAGAAAGGGGATGAAGGCCGCCTTCCCCGATTGGGCCAATTCCTTGAAGCGGGCGTCAATGCGGTTCACGATTGGTCTTCCTCTGCGTCCTCGGAGTAGAGGCCGAGGATTCCGCCCACCTCGAACAGGTCCTTGTCCCCCCGGCCCGACATGCAGATCACCACGATGTCATCCGGCCCGGTGCGGTTCTCCTCCCTCATCAGCCAGGCCACGGCGTGAGCGCTCTCGAGGGCCGGGATGATGCCCTCCGTCTGGGAGAAGAAGCGGAAGGCGTCGAGCGCCTCCTGGTCGGTGACCGAGTCGCACTCGAGCCGGCCGGCTGACTTCAGGTAACTGAGCTCCGGCCCGACACCGGGATAGTCGAGCCCCGGCGCCAGGGAATGCACCGGGCTGGTCTGTCCGTCCTGATCTTGCAACACGTAGCTCTTGGAGCCATGAAGGACGCCCGGCTCGCCCAGGCACAGGCTGGCCGCGTGATCCCCCAGACCGCTTCCCCGGCCGCCCGCCTCGACCGCAATCATGCGGACCGACTCGTCCCCTACGAACGCGTGGAAAAGGCCGATGGAGTTGCTGCCGCCGCCGACGCACGCGACCAGGTAATCGGGCAAGCGGTTCTCCTTTTCGAGCACTTGCTGGCGTGCCTCCCGCCCGATGACGGACTGGAAATCGCGCACTATCATCGGGTAGGGGTGCGGACCCACGACGCTGCCCAGGATGTAGTACGTCTCCTCGAACGAAGCCATCCAGTCTCGCAGCGCTTCGTTCGTCGCATCCTTCAGCGTCTTGGCGCCGGTGTGCACGGGCACGACCCGGGCCCCGAGCAGGCGCATCTTCAGCACGTTCGGCTTCTGCCTGCGGATGTCCTCGTCCCCCATGTAGACGTCGCAGGGCAGCCCGAACATGGCGGCGGCGGTCGCCGTGGCCAGGCCGTGTTGCCCGGCCCCGGTTTCGGCGATGATGCGCTTCTTGCCCATGCGCAGGGCCAGCAGCGTCTGGCCGAGCGTGTTGTTGATCTTGTGGGCCCCGGTGTGGTTCAGGTCCTCGCGCTTGACGTAGATCCTTCCGCCGCCCAGCCGCTCGCCGAAGCGCTCCGCCAGGTAGAGGGGATTGGGCCGTCCCACGTATTCGCGCAGGTAGTAGTCCAGCTCCCTCTGGAAGGTTTCGTCATGCCTGGCCGCCTCGTATGCCTCCTCCAATTGCTGGAGGGCCGGCACCAGCGTCTCGGGGACGAACCTGCCGCCGAACTGACCGAAGTAGCCCCGCGCGTCGGGGATACGGGCGTTTTCCTTCGCTTCTTCCATTGTGCAGAGCGGCCTGCCAAAAGGTTCGGCTGCCCGAGGGCGGCCAGGGGCGCTGAGGAAGGGATTGGGAACCCCTGCCGGAACGCCCATGATATGGGCCTCCGGCGCGGCGTGTCAATGGCACGGGCACGGAGAGCGCCCGCAGCCTTGACAGGTCTCAAGGCCATCAGGTAAGTTCCCCGTGGTGGGGAGGCGGCCTGGGCGGCTACGCGCACAGGAGACTGGGGCCCATGCGTTACAGGTTTGTCAGCTTCTGCGGACTTCTGGTGATGCTCGGCCTGGCCTACGTGCTGAGTGAGAAGCGACGGGCCGTCAAGCCGCGGGTCGTCTTGTGGGGGCTGGCGCTGCAGCTCGTCCTGGTGCTCTTCGTGCTGAAGACGGAGCCCGGTAGCTGGCTCTTTCGGGGCGTGGACCGGCTGTTCGGCCGCATCCTGGCCTTCAGCACGGAAGGCGCCGGGTTCCTGTTCGGCGACCTGGCCGTCAGCGTGCCGACCTACGGGGCATTCGTCGCATTTCAGGTCTTGCCCGTCATCATATTCATCGCATCGCTTTCGGCCATACTGTACCACCTGCGAGTCATCCAGGCCGTCGTCCGCGGCATGGCCTGGATCATGCACCGAACCATGAAGATATCGGGGGCCGAGTCCGTGGCGGCCGCGCTGCTCGTCTTCATGGGCATCGAGAGCGTCGCCGCCGTCGGGAAGTACGTGGAGTGCATGACGCGTTCGGAGCTCTTCGTGGTGATGACGGCGTTCCTGGCCACGATTGCCAGCTCGGTGATGGCGGCCTACGTGGGATTCGGCGCTTCGGCCGGCCACCTTATGGCCGCCTCCCTGATGAGCGCGCCGGCTGCCATCGTGATCGCAAAGATCATGGTGCCGGAGACGGAGGTGCCCGTGACCGCCGGCCGTGTCGAGTTCGAGCCGGAGGTGAAGACGCTGAACGTCGTCGACGCCGCTGCAACCGGTGCGGCCGAAGGCGTGAAGCTGGCCCTGAACATCGGCGCCATGCTCATCGCGTTCGTCGCGCTGATTGCCCTGGTCAACTTCCTGCTGGAGTGGGCCACGGGCTGCACGGTGCAGCAGATCTTCGGCTATGCCTTCTCGGGGTTCGCGGCGCTGATGGGCGTGCCCAAGGGAGAGTGGCTCCAGGTCGGAGAGCTGTTGGGCATCAAGACGGTCCTGAACGAGTTCCTGGCCTATGAGCGCATGCAGGGGATGGTCCTGAGCGAGCGGGCCAGGATCATAGCCACCTACGCCCTGTGCGGTTTTGCGAACTTCGGCAGCATCGCCATCTTGATAGGGGGCCTGAGCGGCGTCGCCCCCGGGCGGCGGGGCGAAGTGGCGGGCCTGGGCATCAGGGCCCTCATCGCGGGTACCCTGGCGGCCTTCATGACGGCGTGCTACGCCGGCATGCTCGC
>CAYUDW010000044.1:8222-19768 GCA_964442595.1 uncultured candidatus Brocadiaceae bacterium | reverse complement strand
TGTCAGACGTACGGGTCCCTCGTCCTTTTCTAGCTTGCATCGGCGGCGGCGAGGAGTACAATGTTGGCGGGGTTCTACCAGGTTGAGGGCGCGGCCCGGGAGGCGAGAGCCAGATGACGGGAGTGGACAAGGTATTCGCGGGTTCGGCCATCGTCGGCGGGTCCCTGTTCTTCGTGAGGCTCATCCTGTTCTTCATAGGCTATCACGGGGACACGGACGTCGAGGTGGATGCTGACGTGGACGTTGACGTCGATGTCGACCACGACTTTGGCGGCGACACGGATGCCCATTTCGACGGCGTGGACGCGCACGGCGGCGGAGCGGGCGAAGCCTACGCCGTCTTCAAGCTGCTCTCGTTCCAGAGCGTGACCGCCTTTTTCATGATGTTCGGCCTGGTCGGCCTGGCGCTGCGCAAGGAGGCGGCGTTGGTGGAGGCCTGGTCGCTTCTGGGCGCGATGTGCGCGGGGGCGTTCTCGTTCTGGGTCATCGGCAAGATCATGCAGCTCATGAAGGGCCTGCAGTCGAGCGGGACGATGACCGTCGCCAACGCCATCGGGCAGGAGGGGTCGATCTACCTCACCATCCCGGCCGGCGGGGTCGGCAAGGTGCAGGTCACGGTGCAGGATCATCTGAGGATCTTCAGCGCCGTCGCGCGCAAGCAAGGCAGGATTCGCACCGGAGAGCGCGTCACCGTCGTGGGCGTGAGCTCCGGCAACACTCTCGTGGTGGAGAAGCTCTGACCGCAACTGGTGAAAGGGGGCGGAGATGGGCGACGTAAGCTACCTGATGCTGGCGATTGTGGCGTTCGTTGGCCTTGTCCTGGCCACCGTTCTCATCATGGCGTCGCGCTACAAGCGGTGCCCGTCGAACAGGATCCTGGTCGTCTACGGCAAGGTGGGCAAAGGGGTCTCCGCCAGGTGCCTGCACGGCGGGGCCGCGTTCATCTGGCCGCTGGTCCATGATTACGCGTACCTGAACCTCACGCCGATGACGATCGGCATTCCGTTGCAGCAGGCGCTGTCGTTCCAGAACATCCGCATCAACGTGCCGAGCACGTTTACCGTGGCCATCAGCACCGAACCCGGCATCATGGACAACGCGGCCGAGCGCGTGCTGAACCTGGGCCTGCACGAGATGGAGGAGATGGCCAAGGAGATCATCTTCGGCCAGCTCAGGCTCACCGTTGCCTCGCTGACCATCGAGCAGATCAACCAGGATCGCGAGAGTTTCCTGGAGGCCATCAGGAAGAACGTGGAGCCGGAGCTGAACAAGATCGGCCTCTACCTGATCAACGTCAACATCACGGACATCACGGACGAGTCGGCCTACATCGAAGCGCTGGGCAAGAAGGCTGCCGCCGAGGCCGTCAACCAGGCCAAGGTGGACGTGGCCGTGCAGGAGCGGTTCGGCGCCGTCGGCGAGGCCGAGGCCGTTCGGGAGAAGGAGATTCGCGTCGCCGAGAACGTCGCCGAAGGCGACAAGGGCAAGAAGCGGGCCGAGGCCGACCGGCGCGTGTACGTGCAGGGGCAAGAGGCCGAGGCCGTGGCCGGCGAGAACGAGTCCAAGGCCATGATCGCCGACGTCAACGCGGGACTGGCCATCAAGGAAGCGGCTGCCCGACAGCGCGGCGAAGTGGCCAAGCGCGAGGCCATGGTCGAGATCCAGAAGGCCCAGTACAGGGCCGAGCAGGAGCGGCTGAACGCCGAGGAGGTCGTCAAGCAGGAGATCGACAAGCGCAAGATCGAGATCGCCGCTGAGGCCGAGGCCGAACGCAACCGCAGAACCGCCAAGGGCGAGGCCGACGCCATCCTCCTCAGGTACGAGGCCGAGGCGAAGGGCGTCCGGCAGGTCCTGGACAGCAAAGCCGCCGGCTATGCCGGGCTCGTCCAGAGCTGCGGCGGGGACGCACGGGCCGCCGCTACGCTGCTGATGACCGAGAAGATCGAAGACGTGGTGGCCAGGCAGGTGGAGGCCATCAAGAACCTGAAGATCGACAAGATCACCGTCTGGGATTCCGCCGGCAGGGACGGGTCGGGCTCCTCGACGGCCAGCTTCCTTTCGAGCCTGATCAAGAGCATTCCGCCCCTGCAGGATGTGACGAGCATGGCGGGGGTCGAGCTGCCCGACTACCTGGGGCGGATGTCCGAGACGAAGGATAGCCCACAGGCGCCGGCCCGGCCCGCCGCCGAAGCACAGAAGAGCCCGGCGCCGCAGGACGAATAGCGGGGCCGGAAAGACGGGCGCGGCATACGTGCAGACCATGCAGACGGAGGCGCTTCGGCGCCTCTGCTGCTTTGGTGTGGGACCGAGAGGCGTTGTTATGTTGCTGCCAGGCTGCCGGGGCAGGTGGGCAGGGCGGTCAGTGGGCACTCGCCTCATGAACGGGACCCGAGTCCGCAGAGGGCTTGACCGACTTGCCAGCTCTGGTATCATGACGCAATTGCATCATTTGGCGGGGATCGCGGTATGGCGAAGCTGATGGCGGTTCGCGGCGAGGCGGGCGAGTCGGAGTTCTACCTCGAGGACGTTGCGGTGCTCGGGCGCTCTCTTGAGTGCGACATTGTGTTCGAGGACGTCTCCATATCGCGCGAGCACGCGCGCGTCGTTCGTCGCGGGAACGCCTATTACATAGAGGACCTGAACAGCGCGAACGGCACGTTCGTGAACGGCCGCAGGGCACGCAGGGCTCAACTGCGGGACGGCGACGTGGTCATGCTCGGGGAGTGGCAGCTCGCGTTCGTCCTTGAAGAGGAGAACGTGACGTCGCAAGAGGTCGTCATGGAAACGGGCTCGACTCCCAGGGTCGTCGATTCGGTCGACATCGACGAAGCGCCGAAGTCGCCAGAGGCGGAAGGTGAGTCGCCCGTCGCCAGGCTCCGGCAGCGCCTGGAGGTGCTCAAAGACGTTGCAGACAGTTGCTGCGGCGCGTTGGAGACGAGTCGGCTCGTCGAGCTGGTGCTGCGCCAGTTACTGAGCATCTACGAGCAGGGGGACCACGGACATGCCGTGCTGATGGGCCTGGGCGAGTCGGGGGACGACCTGTGCCTGTCCGTCGGGCGGGCCGGAGCCCAGTCCTCGGACGTGGGGATGTCCCGGACGTTGTTCGAGATGGCCACGAAGCAGCGCCGCGCCATGCTGGCCACCGACATCGCTGCCGACTCCCACCTTCGGGCCGCCGAGAGCATCGTGCAGCAGAACATCCACTCCATGATGTGCTGTCCGCTCGCCTTCGGCCCGAGGATCGTGGGGGCGATCCAGGTGGATACGACGAGGCCCGGCATTCCCTTCACGGCGGACGATTTGGAACTGCTGGTGGCCATAGCCGGGCAGGTTGCCGTGGCCGCCGAGAACTCGCGACTCCACCGCCAGGTGGTCGCCCAACAACGCCTGGCGGCGGTCGGCGAGGCCATTGCCGGGCTGGCGCACTGCATCAAGAACGTGCTCAACGGCCTGCAAGGCGGCTCTTACATCCTGGACCTCGGCATCCAGAAGCAGGAGACCGAAAGGATCGCCAAGGGCTGGGAAATGGTCAAGCGCAACAGCAGCTTCATGGCGGACCTGGTCAAGGACATGCTGGCTTACTGCCGCAAGGGCGGACTGCGCCGCGAGCCAACCGACATCCCTCAGCTTCTGAACGAGACCTTGCTGATGGTCAAGGAGGCGGCGGTCCGGAAGGGCATCGAGACGTCGCTCGAAGTCGAGGGCGAGCCGCCCCTCGTCGCCGTCGACCCGGCGGGCATGAAGCGCGTGGTGTTGAACCTGCTGACCAATTCGATAGATGCCTGCCCGGAGGGATGCCACGTCGAGCTGGCAACAAGCCTGGACGCAGAGAACGACGAGCTGAGCATTACGGTCAGGGATGACGGGCCCGGCATCCCGGAGGGAGTGAAGGAACGCCTGTTCGAGCCGTTCTTCACGACCAAGGGCAGTCGAGGCACCGGGCTGGGACTTGCGCTCGTTCGCAAAGTCGTCGAGGAGCACAAAGGGCACGTCGAGCTCGAGTCCGAGCCCGGGCAGGGCGCGGCGTTTCACATCTGCATGCCCGCCGTGTGGAGCAAGGACAGGACGGCCATGAGCTAGCGGGCGCAGGCGTCCGACAGGCGGATCGGTCCTTCTGAAATAGTGAGGAGGTCTCTATGGCGGAATCGCGCAAGGCGATGATCCTGGTCGTTGACGATGAGCCCGACGCCGTCGAGTTCATCACGGCCGTGATGGAGGAGGCGGGTCACGATGTCGTCAGTGCGTCCAACGGCGCAGAAGGCCTGAAGACGGCTCTGGCCCGCAGTCCGGACCTCGTCATTCTGGACGTTCAGATGCCCGGCGAGGACGGGTTCACCACCTTCGCCCGCATGAGGAAGACGCCGGAGTTGGAAGGCGTGCCGATCGTGATGCTCACCGGCGTCGGCGAGAAGCTGGGCCTTCGCTTCTCCGCTGAAGCTGCGGGCCAGTACGTTGGCGATGAGCCGGACGGCTACATCGAGAAGCCCGTCGCACCTGCTATCCTGCACGAGAAGGTTCGCAGGCTGCTGGAGCGTTAGGGACGTGGGGAATCGATGTCGTTGCGGTTATCCGGACGCAACGGGCGGCGCGGCAGATGCCCGTCGCTTTTTTCGCGCGCCCGTTCAAGCATCGGCATAACACTTAGAGGCCTGCGAGGGGCCTCTTGAACGCTTTCGTGAGCGTTTCCACACCTTTGAACGATTGCTTTGCGGCCAGGGTTTACATGCGTCGGTCCTTTGTGGTATAGAGAACGGCGTTGTGCCGGGCGTCGGCAAGGCGGGGCAAGCCTTGCGACTTGGCTGAGGGGGTCCGGGCCGACGCGTCTGTTCGGCTTCAGTGCAAAAGGTGAGGGCTGTGCTCGCGCGTTAGCGTGAGTTGGACATCGCCCTGGGGGGGACGAAAGGGCGGTGTTAGCATGTACCGGCGCCGCAACGGGTCCAGGGCGGCCTCTCGAATTCGCGATGGTCTCACCTTGCGCCCCGCCCAAGCTTGCTGTGCCGGCATCTTGTCGTCCCTCGCCCCCCGGCCGCGCAGCGTGACGTCTGAGGTCGTCACCGATACACCGGGCAGGGCGCCCGAGCCGGCTCGGTTTCTCGCCACCTTCCCCGTGCGGCCGGCTTGCATGGCATCGGTCTCCGCCATGCGTCCTGCCTCGGTTCCCCTGGTGTACGGGCCACCGTCTTGCCCTTCCACGCATGCCGTACGGCCGCGCTACCCGTGGTTGCTTTGGGCGGCGAGCGAGAGCATAGCGAGGCGTTTGGTGACTCCACATTGGTCAAGCAGGGAGACACGTCATGTGCCGAAAGCGTTGTGACGCAATGGTCGTGCTGACCGCATTGGTCCTTCTGTGCAGCTCCGCCCTTGCTGAGGGCACGGGGCCAGTCACGGAACGGAATGGGCCGGGGCAGCAGGTCGGGATCGTCAGGTACCGCCAGTTCGCTCAGGCGCGGCCCGGCGAGGTGACCGGCAGGGCGCTCTTTCCCGATTTGAAGACCCCGGCCGCGAAGGCGACGGTCCGAGTCTGGAACGTTGGGAAGCGGGAGTTCGTGCACACCGGCAGCACGGATGACGGGGGCTTCTACCGCTTGCCTGCGCTTGAGCCTGGTCGGTACTTCGTCATCTTCGGGGATCGCGTCAACGTCGATCTGCGCGTAGTGAGAGACCCGGAGGTCGAAGGCGGACCCCTGAACGTCATCATCCCGCGCGGCCGAACGGTCTTCGCCCGCATGGAGCCGGCGCAGAGAAGCGCCGTTCTGTCCGTGCTTGCCGCCACCGAGGACGAGGGCGCAGAAGAAGCCGCCGAGGGCCCGGAAGATGGGGGCCGAATCGCGGGTCTGCCTCTCAAGACGGTCGTCCTCGGCGTCGGCGGCGTTGGCACCGCCGTCGCGATCGTGAAGAGGGTCTCGGAGGGCCACCATGGCGATGATGAGCGGCACATCGTCAGTCCGTGATCGGGACAGGAAAGCTTGACGGGCCGCTGCGCCTGCGGCGGTGACATGTCTCCGGCGACGGGCTTTGCGATGGGAGGACGGAATCGTGCGCATGCAAACGACTGGGCTGGTTGCTCTGGCTGCCCTGGCGATCACGGCGGCGGGATGCAGCTACATGGACTTCAACCTGGCGTCCCGCAGCCCCGAATGGGGCCAGCCGGGGGCGGCGAACGAGAACGGTCGTGCCCGCCTTAGGGCTCGGCGCCTCGCCCAAGCTCTCAGCGCATGGGAGAGAGAAGGCGTCCCCGGACCTGGGGATTACCGCATCGGCCGGGCGGACGTTCTGGAGCTTAGCATCTTTGCCCTGGAGACTCCGGACGAGACCGGCGTGCTGCAGCGCACGGTCTCCGAAGACGGCAACGTGACCCTGCCCTTGCTGGGCGTCTTCCACGTCGCCGGCCTTACTGCGTCCGAGTGCGAGCAGCGCATCCGGGGTGCGTACGAGGGCAGGTACTTGCGGAACGCGCAGGTAACGGTCAGCGTTGCCCAGTACCGCAGCGCCCCGGTTGTGGTGACGGGCACGGTGAACAAGCCGGGCGTCTTCTACCTGGAGAGCGGTTCGAGCACCGTGTTGGAGATGCTGGCCCGGGCGGGGGGCCTGTCAAGGGACGCCGGAGACGAACTCCTGATCGTCAGGGGCACCCCGGATGCGCCGGCCGACCGCCAGGCCGGCAACGACGGGCCCGTGCCGGCTGAGCCTTCCGCCCGCGGGGCGGAGGGTGTGGCGCTGGACCTGACGGAGCTGATCGATCGCGGCAACCTGTTGCTGAACCTGCCGATCAGGGCAGGTGACATCATCACCGTCCCCCCATGTGCGCCGCAGTTCGTCTACCTGCTCGGCTACGTTCGCCGTCCGGGCGCCTACGAGTTGACGGAGGGCGCGCGCGTGGACGCCTTGCGCGCCGTGGCGCTGGGGGGCGGCCTGACCAGCACGGCCCGCGCCCAGAAGTCCTTCCTCATCAGGGAAACGCCCGAAGGACAGAACACCATACCGGTCGACCTGGCCAGACTGGCCAGGTCCGAGCTGCCCCCGCTCTACCTGGAGCCGGGCGACACGTTGGTGGTGGGCACGACGACGACGGGCCGGCTCCGGGAGTTCCTGGCCCCGAACATGGGCGCCAGCATCTCCGCCTCGGCTTCGGTTGCTCCGTAGGTCGTTGCACGCGCTCTAACGCAGATAGGGGAGACACATGGCATACCCAACTGCAACGCCCGAGCAAGCGCCCCTCAACGCCGAGCCCGGGCTGGCCGGGGAACCGCGTGCCTGGGACGAACCCGAGCTCAGACGCTATTGGGGCGTATTCAGGCGCCGCCTCTGGGCGGTCGTTGCCGCCTTTGTCATCGTCCTGACGTTGGGCACGGTCCACGCCTTCAAGGCCACCCCTACCTACGTGGCCGCGTCCAGGATCCTCATTGAGAAGGACACTCCCAGGGTGATGAACTTCGAGGACGTGATGCAGCTTCAGGCGTCGGACCTCGACTACTACAAGACCCAGCAGGAACTGGTCAAGAGCCGTCCCGTCCTGGAGAAGGCCATTGAGAAGCCCGGTGTGCGCGAGGCCCTGGAGGGTCCGAGCGACGGCGGCGCCAGCAGCGGCCTGGCATCGCTCTTGGCCGAGGCCAGGCGGACCGTGGCTGCCATTCTGGGCCCCAAACCCGTCAGGCCTCCGGAGCTGTGGGAACGGCTTTTCCGAATGGTGGAGGTCCGGCAGCTTCGCGACACCCATCTGCTTCAGGTCAGCGTCCAGGACGCAAGTCCCGATCACGCAGCCACCCTCGCCAACGCCGTTGCGACGGCCTTCGAGGAGTACCACCTCGGGCGCAAACTCCAGACGTCGGACGACGCCTTCCGGTTCCTGCAAGAGCAGGGCGCACGGCAGGAGCAGAAGCTGCTTGATTCGGAGGACAAGCTGCAGGAGTTCCGCGAGAAAGTTCGAGTTGTCTCGCTCAACCCGGCCAGCGTGGAGAACCCCGTGCTGGTTCGCCTGGGCCGGCTGAACACGCAGTTGACCGAGGCCCAACTTCAGCGCATCGAGCTGGAGGCCCAGTTCCACGTGGTGGAGCAGGGGCTGGACTCCGAGCCGCAGGGCATCGACCCCGACAACACGCGTCTGTTCTCCCTGCCGATCGTGCGCGGCGACGGCAATCTGATGACGCTGCGGACCGCTTTGATGGCGGCCGAACAGGAGGTGGCTGCGCTGGGCGACACGTACGGAGCGGACCATCCTCGGTTGCAGGTTGCCCGGGCCCGGGCCGATCTGCTCCGGAGCCAGCTCACGCAGGGGCTGCGGCACGTCGTGGGCTCCGTTTCGGCGCAGCTCGAGATGTTGAGCGAGCGGGAACGCGCGCTGCAAGCACAGTACGACGGCCAGAACCAGCTTGCCCTCGACATGGCCAAGCAATCCCTGACCTATAGCCGGCTTCAGAACGAGGTCAGCAGGCAGCAGAAGCTGTTTGAAGTCCTCGTCGAGCGCATGCGCGAGGTGGACCTGAGCGGCGATTACGCAAAGACCAACGTGGAGGTGGTTGAGACGGCGCATGTGCCGAAGGTGCCTGTGGCGCCGAACAAGGCGCGGCTCATGCTCCTTTCAGCCTTCCTGGGACTATTGATGGGGGTGGGGCTCGCGTTCTTCCTCGAGCACCTGGACGACACGGTCAGGACGCCAGAGGACATGGAGGAGAGGGTTGGGCTCCCCGTCCTGGGTTTTGTGCCCGCCATGAGCTCCCACAACGGAGCGGCGGATGGATTCTCGTACCGGGGGATGGTGTGCGCGCTGAACCCCACCTCTTCGGTGACGGAGGCCTACCGCAGTATCCGCACGAGCCTGTTCTTCTCGGCCCATGCCGATGAGAGCACAACCCTTGTGGTGACTTCGGGCGGACCGAACGACGGCAAGACCACGACCGCAACCAACCTGGCGCTGGTCATGGCCCAGAGCGGCAAGCGCGTGCTGCTGGTGGACGCCGACTTCCGGCGCCCCATGGTGCACAAGATATTCGGTCTGAACGATGGGATGGGCGCCACCAACGTCCTGGTGGGCCAGGCGGCCCTTGAACAAGCCGTGCAGAAGGCACACAGCAACGGCCACGTCATTGAGAACCTGGACATCCTGGTCGCCGGTCCCAAGCCGCCGAACCCGGCCGAACTGCTCGACTCCCAGAGCATGCGACAGCTCCTGGCCGAGGCACGCCGCACATATGATCGCGTGATCGTGGACACGCCGCCCGTGCTGTTCGTTGCGGACGCCAGCATTGTGGGCGCCATCAGCGACGGCGTGGTGATGGTCGTCAAGTCCGCCGCCAACAGCCGGTCGCTGGCTCGGCGCGCCAAGGAGCAGCTCGAAGGCGTGAATGCCCGCATACTGGGCGGCATTCTGAACGACGTGCGCGTCTCGCGCCTCGGATACTACTACTCGGACTACTACCACTACGGCTACTCCCGGTACTACAAGGATTACCACGATTCCTACTACTCGGACGAGGCCCAGACCGGTTGAGGGCAGAGCTGCGGCGCGCAGGACGGCGAGAGTGACATGGACCTGATCGACATACATGCTCACGTCCTTCCCGGTCTGGACGACGGGCCGAGCAGGCCGGCCGAAGCGCTGGCCATGTGCGGACTCTCCGCCGCGCAGGGGGTGCGCGCGCTCATTGCCACGCCTCACATGTGCGATCCGCGCTTTAACGTGTGCGCGGAGGTTGTGCGCGGCGCGGCACGTGACCTCTCCCAGGCCTGCCGCGAGCGGGGCATCGATCTGCAAATCCTCCCGGGGGGCGAAGTCAGGCTTACTCCCGAGCTGCTGGAGGCGCTGGATGCAGGCGAGGCGCTTACCCTCGCGGATGCGGGGCGCCACCTGCTGCTCGAGCTGCCCCTGCAGGTCGTGCCCCGCATCGGCGGGCTGGTATTCGACCTCGCCACGCGCGGGCTCACGCCGGTCCTGACCCATCCCGAGTGCAACCTCGAGCTGGGAAGGAAGCCTGCACGGCTTGCCGATCTGGTTCAGCGGGGCTGTCTCGTGCAGATCTCGGCGGCGTCCTTGCTGGGCGGGTTAGGGCCGGTCGCGGAGCGGGCCGCCCTGAGGTTCCTGGAGGGCGGTCTCGTGCACTTTGTGGCCAGCGATGCCCATTCGGTCTGCGGGCGGCGCTCGCCGCAGCTCGACCGCGCAGCGCAGCTCGTCGCGTCCATCGTGGGCGAGGCGGCGGCCCGCGAGCTTCTCTACGAAAACCCCGCGAAGGTCCTGTGCGGCGAGCCGGTCGCCCCCCATTCGGTCGAGGCGCATTCGCCGTTGACGTCCCGCGTCGCAGCGCCGCAGAAGCGAGCGCGCAACACCCGGTGATGACCATGCAAGATTCGGGTCGAGCTGACGGGCTTCACGAACGATTCGCCCGCACGACCGTCCTGGCGGCGGTGCTGGCGGCGCCGTGGCTGTTCGGCTGCGCTGAGGCCTGGGCGCGCCTGTTGGTCTGCCTTCTGGCCTTGCTGGGCGTGGCGGCCTGGCTGTTCGGCGTCGCGGTCTCCGGGAAGGCGCGGCTGCGAGCGCCCGCCCTGACGCTCCTGCTGTTGGCCTTGCCGGCATACGCCGCGTTGCAGGCGCTGCCGTTGCCGTCGGGCATCGTGAGCGCGGTCAACCCGTCCTCGGCGGAGGCCCGGGCGGTGCGTCTGAGGACCTTCGACCGGATCGGCGCGCAGGAGTTCCTGCCCTCAAGCGGCCCGCCCGAGGGAGGGGCGGCGACGCTGTCGGCCTCTCCTGCGGCGACGTGGCACAGCGTGTATCTGCTGACGGCCTGCATCGGCGCCTTCCTGGTCCTGAGCAATACGCTGTCCGATTGGCGGTCGGTGCGGAACGCGGCGGCGGCCATCGCCGTGTCGGGTTTCCTCATGGCCGTTCTGGCGCTGACGCAGAAGCTCTCCGGCACCCAAGCCATCTACTGGTTTCACGAGCCCCGCTATGGGGGTGACATCCTCGGTCCGTTCACCAACAAGAACCACTATGCGGCCTACATGAACATGTCCCTCGGCGTGACGCTCGGTCTGCTGATCTCGGCGCCGCGTATGCGCAACTCCACCGGACTGCTGTCATGGCGGGAGAAGCTGGTGCGTCTCTCGGAGGGGCGGACGGCACGGACGGCTTTGCTCGGCTTTGCCCTGGTGATCATGGCTGCCAGCGTTCTGGTGTCCCTGTCGCGCGGTGGCGTTGCGAGTCTTGTGGCCGGCGCGGCGGTAGCGGGCGTCTTGGCGATGGGCCGGGGCGTCGTGCCCGGCCGGTGGCGGGTGGCCGCCAGCGTGCTCCTGCTGATTGTCGCGGCCGTGGCATGGCTCGGCTGGCGACCCATGATCGATCGTCTGGGGACGCTCGCGGAAGTTGCCCGCGACCCCCTGCGCGACAGCCGCGCGGTGGCCACGGCGGACACAATGCGGTTGTTCGCCGCCTCGCCTCTTGTCGGATACGGGTTCGGGGCTTTTGAGTACGTGTTCCCTGCGTTCCAGAGCCCCGCCATTCAGTTCGGCCGGTGGGTCCACGCGCACAACGACTACGCCGAGCTGCTTGCGGAAGG
>CAYUDW010000044.1:3486-8122 GCA_964442595.1 uncultured candidatus Brocadiaceae bacterium | reverse complement strand
AGTTCGGCCGGTGGGTCCACGCGCACAACGACTACGCCGAGCTGCTTGCGGAAGGAGGCGTCGTCGGCGCCCTGATCGCAGCGGCCTGCGCTGGCGCCTTCCTGGGAGGCCTGAGGCGTGCGTTTGCGAGGGCCGGCAAGAGGGCCCGTTCACTGGTCGCGGGCCTGTCGGTCGGGCTCGTGGCCATTGCGTCACACAGCTTCGTCGACTTCAGCCTGCGGAGGCTCCCCAACGGCTTGCTTCTGGCGGCCGTCTGTGCCCTCTGTGTGGCTGCCGTCCATGTTCCCGAGAACCGAATCAGAAGGAGACGGGACCGTGAGCCTCGTGAGGCGTCCGCGGAGGAAGAGGCGTTTGCCGGCGCCCGGCGCTGACCGGCGGCCGCGTGCGTGGCGACGTCTGGCGGTGCGGTTGTTTGCGCTGGCCGTGCTGGCCGTGGCTGCGGTGCTGGTTGGCACGCAGTTGACCGACCTGCGCGGGGAGCTGGCGTTTGCGCGGTTCCACCGGCTGGTTCGACTGGCGGAGCAGTCGAGAGACGGAGAGGAGCTCACCAGGACCGTGGCGGAGGCGTCAGTGGAGGCCGACCTTGTGATGCATTTCGCCGATGGCGATGCGGACGCCCTGTGGAACGTGGCGGTCGCGTGTCTGTCGTGGGCCGGGGAGGAGCAGATCGATCCGATCCTGCGCCTCCAGATTGCCCAGAGGGCGGTCGGAGCGGCTGCGATACAGGTTCGGGCGGCCCCCGCCGACTACGAGGCGTGGCTGCTGCTGGCCCGCGCGCAGGCGGCGCTCGGCCTCGTGGAGCAGGCAGACGCTTGCTTCCAGAGGGCACAGGAGCTGGCGCCGCCCGGCAAGGAGTTGGCCCCGTCGTGGCGGAAGAGTGGGGAGGCGACCTCATGAGCAGCGCTATCGCAACCGCGCGGCGCGAAAGGAACTGGCACGCGGTGCACACCCGAAGCCGGCATGAAAAGGTGACGGCTGAGCGGTTGGCCGAGCAGGGCGTGGAACGCTTCCTGCCGCTGCGCCGCGTGCAGAGCCGGTGGGCGGACCGGAAGAAATGGGTGGCGAAGCCCCTGTTCCCCGGGTACCTGTTCGTGCGCATACGTGCCGATGAGGTCCCTGTGGTCAACGGGACGCAAGGAGTCGTCAGGTTGCTCGGCACTGAGGCGGCCGGGCCATCCGTGGTGCCGGACGTGGAAGTGGAGAGCATCCGCCGCCTTATCGTCGGCGACGTGCCCCTGAACTCCCGGCCATACCTGAAGCCGGGCCGTAGGGTCACGATCACGCACGGCCCGCTGCGCGGCGTCGAAGGCGAGCTGATACGCGAAGCGCGCCGATGCTTCATCGTCGTGTCGGTGCAACTGCTCGGTCGCTCGGTGGCGGCCGAGGTGCCGGGAAACGCCGTCCGCCCGCTGTAGGGCACGGGCGTATACGTCGCAAAGGATTCACGGCGAATAGCTTACAGCCAAAAGGCGGCTGTAACTGAGAGGGACGGAGTATGCAAGGACCTACTGTGATGCGGGCCGTCGCGTTGTGGAGGACCATGCCTTGACGACTTGCTTTGTGGCCTTTGCCATCGCTCTTGCGGTCGCGTGTGGGGCAACGGTGGCGGTGCGGGAGATCGCCCGCCGGACGAACGTGGTCGACAGGCCGGACGGCTTCCGGAAGCTCCACCACCGTGACGTGCCGCTGCTGGGCGGGATCGCGTTGTACGTCGCTTTTGGGGTGCCGCTGGCGGCGCTGTTCTTTCTGTACAGGAACGCCGTTTCCGACTTGCTCCGCCAGCATCCGGCCCAGCTCCTGGCGCTGACTGCGAGCGCGACGGTGGCGCTCGCGATGGGTGTCCTGGACGACGTGCTCGGCCTGCCGGTCAGGTGGAAGCTGATACTGCAAGTGGCGGCGGCCACCGTTGCGTTCTGCGGCGGCTTCTCGATCGAGGCGGTGAGCAACCCGTTCGGTGAGCCGTGGGTGCTGGGGATGCTCAGCTACCCCGTCACGCTGTTCTGGCTCATGGGATGCATGAACGCCGTGAATCTGCTGGACGGCCTGGACGGGCTTGCGGCTGGGGTCTGTTTGTTTGCCACGCTCACCCTCTTTCTGGTCAGCCTGTTCTTCGGCAACGTCATGTCCATGCTCCTGATGGCGTCCCTGGGCGGCGCGATTCTCGGGTTCCTGCTGTTCAACTTCTACCCGGCCAGCATATTCCTGGGGGACTCGGGCAGCATGCTGCTGGGTTTTCTGATTGGCGCGCTGGCTCTGCTCGGGGTGCGCAAGACGGAGGCTGCCATCGCCCTCTTGATCCCCGTCATCCTGCTCGGCTTGCCGATCCTGGACACGATGCTCGCGATTCTGCGTCGCTGGTGCAAGAAGCTGCCCATCTCGGCTGCGGACCGGCAGCACCTTCATCACGTTCTGATGGGCATGGGACTCACCCATCGGCAGGCGGTTCTGATCCTTTATGCCGCTTGCGTGGCGCTCTGCGGAGCGGCCCTCCTGGTCACGGCGGGGCGGAACGAGGTGACGATCCTGGTGCTGGGCTCGTTGGGGACCATGGCCTTCGTGTGCACTCGTGTGTTCGGGCACCTGCGGTTCGCGGATGTTGTGGGCCGGGTTACCGATGAACTCGAACACAACCGGCGCTCGCGCCGGGCCAGGATGTCTGTCGAGGTGGCCGTCACCCGCATGGAAACGGCACGGGACGCGGAAGCCCTTTGGGACGCTGTCTCCGGCGCGCTTGACGGCCTGGGGCTGGACCGGGCCAGCCTCCGCCTGAACGGGGACAGCGGGCTCCGGCCTTGCACGCTCACGTGGTCCAACAACGGGCACGGCGGGCACGACGGGCAGCGGTTGCCGCTGGATAGCTGGTCGGCACGGCTCCGGGTGCAGACGAACGGATACTTCTTCGGAGAGCTCGAGCTGCGGAAACTCGTGGGGAGCGGAACGCTGCTGGCTGAAACTCCAGAGCTGGCCGAGCGTCTACGCACCGAACTGGCGTCGCAGATAGAACGTTTGCGCTCCTGCAGGCGTGAGCTGGCGGCAGAGCGATGGCCCGTGGCGAGTTGACGTGCCGACGACCGGCTTGCGTTTCTTTGGCGACTGTTGAATGGCAATGCCAAACGATCGCCCCGTGACAAGCGAACACAGAAGGACGGTCCGAATCGTGCCGTGCCGGTCCGTGGACACGGGGACCCTCCGCCAGATCACCGATCAGGTGGGGCGCCTCGATGCAATCGGCCCCGGCACGCGCGTGTTCATCAAGCCGAATCTCACCTTCCCGTTCCACCGCCCGGGCGTCACGACGCCGCCGGGGCTGATCCGGGCCGTCGTGCAGGTGCTGGTCGAGCGGGGCGCCGAGGTGACGATAGGGGAGGGCGGACCGAGCCTCGACGTGTTCTCCACGAAGGAGTCGTTCGAAGCGCACGGCCTGTTTGAGCTGGCGCGGGAGTTCGGCGTCCGCATCGCGGACCTTTGCGAGAAAGATGTCGTGCGGTTGAACTTCGGGCGCAGAGCGGCTGCCAGGAACGTGCCCATCCCCAGGTTACTGCTCGAAGGGACGGACCTGTTCGTGTCGCTGCCCGTCGTAAAGGTGCACGCGATGACCCGCGTCTCGCTCGCCCTGAAAAACCAGTGGGGATGCATCCCCATCAAGAAGCGCTTCCTCCTGCACTCCGCCTTCGACGAGATCGTTGTGGGACTGAACAGGCTGTTGCCCGATCCCCTGGTGATCTGCGACGGGCGCTGGGTGCTGACGGATAACGGGCCGATGTTCGGTACCGTCAGGCGGGGCGCCTTCCTGGCGGTGGCGAACGACATCGGAGCGTTTGACCTGGCGATGTGCCGGCTGATGGGAGTGCCGGTGCACAGCGTCTCTCATCTGCGGCACGCGCAACGCGAGGGGCTCGCACCTGCATCCCTCAATGAAGTTGACGTGAACTGCGATCCCGCCCGGTTCCGCCCGTGTCCGTTCCCGCTGAAGCGCACAGTCCAGAACTACATCGCCCTGGCCGGCTTCCAGAGCCGACTTCTGAGCACGCTGGGCTACGACTCCGCGCTGGCCGGGCCTCTGCACAGGCTGCTGCACGCCGTGAAGGGCAACCCGCTCAAGGAGGCCATGGCAGCCGCGCCGGACGCGCGGCGGGGCCGTCCCTGCGTCGCCACCCAAAGAGGAGGTAAGGAGCCATCCGCATCGCCATTGTCAGCCCGATGATCGTCGGCTTCGGCCGCACGCCGCGGACCTACTCGAGCCAGCAGCTCAATCTGGCCGATAGGTGGGCTCGTATGGGCCACTCGGTCGACGTCATTACCGGCCAACGGGAGAGCGTCGACGGCGCCCCCCTCGAGCCGGGTGTCAGGCTGTGCCTGCTGAACGGCCGGACGGTAGGGGGGCGCTTAGGGCTCCCGGTTATGACGGGTCTGGTTCCCGCACTGCGACAGGAATGCTACGACATGGTCCTGGCGAGCGAGCACTATCAGCCGGCCACGGCCGCCGCCTGCCTGGCGTCGTCCAAAGTTGTGGTCTACCAGGGGCAGAACGGCTGTGGCGGGAGACGCGCGGCGCGGCTCGGGCTCGCGCTGCTTGGCCGCACGTATGGTGCGCTCACGCGCAGTCGCGCGCTCTGCGCAGTGGCCAAGACGGGCA
>CAYUDW010000044.1:0-3386 GCA_964442595.1 uncultured candidatus Brocadiaceae bacterium | reverse complement strand
ACGTATGGTGCGCTCACGCGCAGTCGCGCGCTCTGCGCAGTGGCCAAGACGGGCACGGCCGCGAACTTCCTGCGCAGAAGAGGGTTCGCCTCTGTCGCCTGTGTGCCCTGCGGCCACGACGAACGGCGCTACCGCACTCCGACGCCCAGGGAACGCACAGCCGCCCGCGCGGGCTTTGCCGTGTCGGATCGGCAGCGGGTGCTGGCGTACGCGGGGAACCTGCTGCCGCGGCGTGACGTGGGCACGGCCATCCGCGCACTCGGCGAACTCGCCCGAACGGGGCGCGATGCCCTGCTCTTGATCGCTGGCGATGGCCCGGAAAGAGTTCACCTGACTTCGCTGGTGCAGGAGCTTGGTCTGGCGGATCGGGTCCGGTTCCTCGGCCATCTGCCCTGGCACGAGCTCCGCCGGGCGTACTGGGCCGGCGATGCCTTCGTCTTCCCGTCGCGCTATGAGGTGTTCGGCATGGTCCTGGTCGAGGCCATGGCGTGCGGCCTGGCGCCGCTGTCCACGCCTGTGCCGGCGGCGCGCGACATCCTGGAGGACGGCGGCAACGGCTTCCTCTTCGCAACGGGCGACTGGCGGGGGCTGGCCGAGAAGTGCGATGCCCTGTTCGGCTCTGAGGACCGCCTTGGCCGGATGAAGAAGGCTGCCGTGAGGACGGCCTCACGGCTGACCTGGACAGAAGTCGCTGACAGGATCATGCACTTCGTTCGATCACAACTCCTGGCGCGAGGTCTGGTGCCCCTGACGGACGCCCCCGGGGAATGCCCATGAGCAAGCGGCCCCGCATCCTGATGCTGACTCCCGAGCTGCCTTCGCGCTGCGGCGGTATCGGTTGGCACGTGCACTACCTCACGCAAGAGCTGCGCGCGAGGGGATGGCACGTCACGCTGGCGTTGCGGACGGACGGGCGCGGCAGTGCGCCGCCCGGCGTGATACCCGTCCACGGTTCCGGCGTTCCGCTGCTGGGCGCGCACGGCCTGATGCGCCGCCTGCGACGGTTGCTGGGCGAGCAGCCCCACGACCTCGTCATGGTTCACGGGACGCCGCTGGGCGCCTGGGGGCAAACGGTGCCCGTCCTGCTGATGAGCCATTGGTGCATTGCAGAGGGATGTCGGCGCGTGGCGCCGGAAGGCCACGATCTGAAGGCCGGGGTGAAGGTTGCCCTCAACCGTCTGTACGTCCGGGCCGAGAGGCGCAGCGTTCTGGAAGCCGACTCGGTGGCCGTCGTCTCGGACGCCATGCGGCGCGAGGTGCTGCGGCACCACGGGCGCAGCGCCGTGGTCGTGGGGAACGCAGTTGACACGGAACGCTTCCACCCGGCCCGTGACTGGTCCGCGTTGGGCCGCGGCGTGCTGTTCGTCTCCGGGTTGCGGTCAGGCAAAGGCGTGCCCGAGGTGTTGGAGATCGCGCGCCGGGTACGGGCGGCCGGATGCGGCATACCGTTGCGGATCGTCGGCCGCGGGCCACTGGAAGGCTGGTTGCGCAGGAAGGTCGCATCCTCGCGCCTGGACGGTCTGAGCGTGCTTCCGTTCCTGTCGCACGAGGAGCTGCCGGCCGTCTACCGCGCGAGTTCGGTGCTGCTGTTGCCCAGCCACTACGAGGGGCTTCCCACGACGGTCCTGGAGGCGATGGCTTCGGGGCTGCCGGTCGTGGCTACCGATGCCGGCGGGACACGAGAGGCGGTCGAGACCGGGGCGACAGGATTCCTGCACCCGGTGGACGACATAGAGGGAATGGCCGAGTCGATCATCCGTCTGGATGCGTCTCCAGGCCTGGCCTGCCGGTTGGGAACGGCGGGTCGCCGCCTGGTTGAGAGGGAGTTCTCCTGGCCGGTGATTGCCGGTCGCTACGAGGCGGTGATGCAGCGTTTGCTTGGCATTTGTGAGGACCAAGGGCATGAGGATCTGCCGCATCGCAGAGCAATTCCCGCCCGCGCCGAGCGGGTTGGCGCCTGGCGTACTTGAGCTGAGCCTCGAGCAGCATCGACGTGGCCATGAGGTGCTGGTGGTGGCTCCTGAGGCACCGGGCGCCGAGGGCTCTGACGCGCAGTTGCCGTTCCCCGTGGTGCGATTGCCGGGAAGCCCTCAGATGCTGTTCGGGCTCAGAGCAGCCCGCGCCCTGTTGGCCCTGCGCCGGCCGCCGGACATCGTGCACGTTCACGGCGTCGGCGGGTTGCCGTATCTGCTACTGCCGGCGCGGCACAGGGCGCCGGTCGTTGCGACGGTTCACTCGCTCAGACGGGTGCAGTACCCACTGATGCGCTCGCTGGGCGACGTTATCGAGCCCGTCCGGGAGACCCTTGGCGGAGATGGGCTACCGGATGGCCGCTCGTACTCGCCGGTCCGCCCTAAGGTGCTCCAGGAGTACATGACCGAGCGTTTGATATGCACGCGCGCCATGCATCTGGCACTGGTGGCGGACCACATGCGGGCTGCCGTGGAGCGCCTGTTCGGCGTGGATTCCAGCCGTTGCTGCGTGACGTACAACGGGACGTCCCTGGCCCGCCGGGCAGAGGAGAAGGGAAACGATCGACATGTCCGTCGCTCGTTGAAGCTGGCGCCGCTGGATGAGGTCATCCTGTTCGTCGGCCGCTTGACGTGGCTGAAGCGCCCGCACCTGCCGGTCATGGCGCTTCCCGCGTTGCTGAGGGAGCGCCCGCGCGCGAAGCTTGTCTGCGTGGGTGGCGGGCCGCTGGAAGGCATGCTGCGGGGGCTCGCAGGGCGGCTCGGCGTGTCGCAGTCGGTTCGGTTCGTTCCGTGGGTGCCCTTCGAGAGAGTGGAAGCGTTCTACCGGGCGGCGCGATGCCTGTGCCTGCCCTCCATCTCCGAGGGAATGCCCAAGGTCGTTCTGGACGCGATGGCCGCTGGCGTCCCCGTCGTGGCTTCTGACATCCCGGCGCATCGGGACCTTCTGGAGGACGGCCGGCTCGGCACGCTGGTCCGTGAGCCGCTGCCCGCCTGCTGGGCCGCCGCGATTCGCAGCGCACTCGGGAGCCGTCTGGCGCTCACCAAAGCAGGGGCGGCCGAACGACGCGTCGATGAGAGATACCGCTGGTCGCACGTTGCAGAACGCCTGGACGAAGCGTATCGGGCGGCTTTGGAAGCGGCCGCATCTGTTCTTGCCGCAACCGTGAGGATCGCATGAGCGCTATGGCGCGTCGGCCACTGAAGATCTGCTTCGTGGCGCCGAACGCTTTGCCTCTGTTGGCGCCGGCGTGTGCTGGAGACCGCGCGTTCGGCGGCGCGGAGGTCCAGCAGGCAGCAATCGGGCGCGGGCTGGCGACGCGGGGATTTGAGGTGAGCTTCGTGACACACGCACCGCCGAGCCGAGCCCCAGAGGCCGCGGGCGGCGCACGCATCATCCCGGCCTTCCGGGCGGGG
>CAYUDW010000043.1:0-19923 GCA_964442595.1 uncultured candidatus Brocadiaceae bacterium | reverse complement strand
TCCGGAGCGCCGGCGGACATCTCGACGATGGCACGGCGAAGTCCCCCGTCCGCAGCTTCGGCCAGGGCGCTCCCGGCGGCGGCATCCACGTCGTCCGCCGCAGCTATCTGGTCCACTGCGCGCCGTGCGTAGGCGGCTGCCTGCTGTTGGCTCAACGGTCTGCGCCGCGCCATGCGTCCCTCAATACGCTCGCCTGGTCAGGAAGCGCCGAGGCCCGACTTGAGGTCAGGTCCTCGCCTCACCCCCTTCTCCGGGCTGGCCGCTTATCGACTTGCGCATCGCCGTATCGGCCTGGATGTTCCGCAGGGAGTAGTAGTCCATGATGCCCAGGTTGCCTTCCCGGAAGGCCTGGGAGATGGCTTTGGGCACCTCGGCTTCGGCCAGGACGACCTTGGCCCGGTTCTCTGAGACGAGGGCCTGCATCTCCTGCTCGCGCGCGACGGCCATAGCGCGGCGCCGCTCGGCGAGCGCCTGGGCGACGCGCTTGTCGGCCTCGGCCTGGTCGGCCTGAAGCTTGGCGCCAATGTTGTCCCCCACGTCGACATCGGCGATGTCGATGGACAGGATCTCAAAGGCGGTGCCCGCGTCGAGCCCCTTCCCCAACACGCGCTTGGAGATGATGTCGGGGTTCTCCAGCACTACCTTGTACGTCTCGGAGGAGCCGATGGTGGTGACGATGCCTTCGCCGACACGCGCGATGATGGTCTCCTCCTTCGCGCCGCCGACCAGGCGCTCCAGGTTCGCGCGGACCGTCACCCTGGCCTTCGCCTTCACCTGGATCCCGTCCTTCGCCACTGCGGCCACGGTGTCGCGCCCCCTGGTTGGATCGGGGCAGTCGATGACCTTCGGGTTGACGCTGGTCTGCACGGCCTCCAGGACGTCGCGGCCGGCCAGGTCTATGGCACACGCCTGGTTGAAGGTCAGCGGGATGCCGGCCTTGCTGGCGGCAATCAGGGCGCGCACCACGTTGGGCACGTTGCCGCGCGCCAGATAGTGCGTTTCCAGCTCGACGGTCCGAACGGGCAGACCGGCCTTCATGGCCATGATGCGGCTGTCCACGATGACGCCCGGCCGGACGCCGCGGAACTTCATCCCCAGGATCTCCAGGATCCCGACGTGCGCCCCGGCCAGGAACGCCTTCAGCCACAGGAACCCGTAGTTGAACAGGAAGATCAAAAGGGCCAGGACGATGAATATGGCGACGAGGATCAGAATAACCAAGACGACGTGCAGGGGGTCGTCCTGCGCCAGCAATGGGAACATGGTTCTTCCTCCTTCCCCGAGTCACGCGATTCCAGTCCAGAATGGGCCAGCACCGGCCGGCATTCGGCCGGGCGGCGGTCACATCCCTTTCACCACGATGCGATTGCCCGACACTTCAATGACCTTGATGCGCGTTCCCTTCGAGAGCATCTCGCCCCGCGTCACCACGTCCAGCCGCCTGTCGTTCAGGCGCGCGATGCCGCTGGGTCTCAGGGGCGAGAGCGCCTCTCCTTCGACCCCCACCAGGTCCTCGGTGATGGTCGTCGACGGCCGGAAGCCCGTTTCCTGTTCCTTGAGGGCGAGGAACCTGCCGGCAACGCCCTTCCACAGGACGAAGAAGGCAGGGACAAAGGCCAGGGCGATCACCAGCAGCACGACGGCCGCCGCCATGTGACCGGTCATGATCGCGTAAACGATGCTGCCTATGACGGCCATCATGCCCAACACGCCCATGACGGCCCCCGGGATGAACAACTCGATGAACATGGCCAGCAGGCCGCACAGGAAGATCAGTATGATGACGCTCAGCTCTCCCATCGTTCGCTCCGACCTCGCCTCCCGTTCGCTCAGGCCTCGCGCTGCGGCTCCACCACGAGCGTGTTGCCGCGCACTTCCCGTATGCGGATCCTCGCGCCCTTCTCGATGAAGTCCCCTTCGGTAACGACGTCGAGGACCCGCTCACCGAACTCGGCCCTGCCCGCCGGATGCAGAGGCGTCAGGGCAATGCCCTCCTGGCCCGCCATGCCCGACAGGCCGGGCGTATGCATCTCGCCTATGTCGCCCACGCGCGCCGCTGCCAGGTCTGCCCGGTGCACCAGCGCGCCGAGCCCCGGCACGGACGGCAAAACACGCGCCAGCACCACCAGCGAAACTCCGGTCGCCGCGAACGATCCCATCACTTTCAGTAGGTTCCACTGGAACGCCAGCGTCTCGCCGGACGTCTTGGGTATGCCGAACTCCTGGAACGCAAGCACCAGGCTGATGAAAAGCAGGGCAATGCCGGTGATGCCGGCCACGCCGAAGCCCGGGATGACGAAGATCTCCAGCGCGAGCAGAATCAACCCGGCCACAAACAGCAGCACCTCGAGCATCCTGGCATAGTGAAGCGTGTACTTGATGAGGAAAAACGCGACGAAACACGCAACGCCCAGTATGCCGGGCAACCCGAACCCGGGATGGCTGAGCTCCATGAAAATGAGGACGAACCCACCGACGATAAGGAAGGGGCTGAAGGCGTCAAGAAAGGTGAGCAGCCGTTCCGACCCGGTGAGGTAGAGCCGCTCGACGCGGCGCGAGTCGAGCTGGAGCACGTCCATCAGCTCCTGCGGGCTGCGCACCGCCTTGCGGGCGAAGCCGTACTCGACGGCCTTGTCCGCGTGCATGGTGAGAAGCTCTCCGGCCGGCACGATCAGGTCTTTCTGGATGATCCTGTCGAGCTTCTCCTCCGCCCAGGCGCGCAGGTCATCGGACGTAACGTAGGTGTAGTGCCCTTCCGGCTCGTCCTGCATCTGCAGGCGGTATACCTCTATCTCCTTCGTGACCATGGCCTTGACGAGGGACTCGGGGTATCCGCGCGCCCTGGCGTAGCCCAGCATCGTCTCCCGAACGACGGTCTGGATCTTCTCGCCCAGGATCTCGCCGGTCGGCAGGACGGGCGCCACGTCTCCCATCCTGCCGACGGAGGCGTCGATGTAGATCTCGTCGCAGGCAAGGGCCACCATCGTGCCGCCGCTGAAGGCCTGGGAGTGGACGTAGGCGATGACGCGCAGCTCCTCCTGACGGAAGATGAAGTCCGCCAACTCCGTGGAGTCCTGGATGGTGCCGCCGGGCGTGTCCAGCTCGAGTATGACGGTGTCAACGCCCTGCTCCAGGGCGTACGTCATCTTCCGCTGCACGGCCTCCGAGTAGGCCTCCGTGATGACGCCACCGATCTTGATGATGAACGCATCCGGGCGCTCCTGCGCCGCAGCCTGCCGGGCGCAAAGGAGGCAGACTGCCCCCAGGAGGCACGCCAGGAATCGTCGCCGGGGCCGGCCGAAACCCATCTGCGTCGCGTCTCCCCGTGCTGTAGCACCGAACGCGGGCGCCCCTGACGGCCGGGCCCGCCGCGCTCCGTTCAAAGACAAGCTCTTCCGGCGTGATTATACATCGCGCAACCAGAGCGGACAAGGCCGGCTGCCGAGCTGCGGAACCAGTATCAGCAGTCCCCCGGGCAGTCAGCGGGGCGTCGGGTTCCGCCCGTTGCGCTACAGGGCGTGGAACTTCTCGACCACCTCCGCCGTAAGCGCCGGTGTGGCGCCGCGGTAGCCCGCCACGCAGGCGCCCATCAGGTTCGCCGCGTCCGCCATGGCGGTAAGGCTCCCCCCCTCCAGGTACTTGACGATCAGTCCGGCCGCGAAGGCGTCGCCTGAGCCGACCGTATCGACCACCTGCACGGGAGGCACGGGCCGGGCCACCACCTCGTCCCTGGTGATGAGCCGGCAGCCGTCCCCACCCAACGTTATACACGCCAGCTCCAGCCCGTAGTCGGCGATCACTCCCCGCAGGAACGCATCGGCCTCGTCAGCCGTCCCCGGCCCAAGAAGCTCGCGCAGTTGCGTCACCTCCTGCTCGTTCAGCTTCAGGACGGAGGCGGCGGCAAGCGACTTCTCCACGACCTCGCGCGAGTAGTAGTGCTGACGGAAGTTGATGTCGCAGACCTTCAGGGCCTGCCGAGCTTCGGCCAGCACGCGGTGGATGGCAGCGCGGCTCTGAGGACAGCGCTGGCCGAGCGTCCCGAAGCAGATCGCCTCCGAGCGCGCCGCGAGCTGCAGCCACGCCTCTTCGGCCTCCAGGTAGTCCCAGGCAACGTCTTCAATGATAGTGAAGTGCGGCGTGCCGTCCCTGTCGACCTTGACGGGGACGGTGCTGGTCGGGTGGTCGGGATCGCGCTGCAGGTAATCGGTGCTCATGCCGAGCCGGTCGACGACCTGGACGATCTCGTCTCCGAGATCATCCTGTCCGACCCGGCTCAGGGGAATGCCGCACTCGCCAAGTGCGTTGACGTGATAGGCGAAGTTGGCAGGCGCGCCCCCCAGCGACCTCGCGTCCTCGAAGACGTCCCAGAGGATCTCGCCCAGTCCGATGATGAGGCGTCGATCGCCCACAGGTCCCCCACGGGAGTTCGCAAACGCCGCCCACGCCGACGGGGCCGACGCGCTACAGCTCGATGGCCGCGACCCTCCGGACCACGTCCAGTGCGCGTATCTTGTCGACGGTGTCCTCGTCGCACGGGCTGTCCAGGTTGAGGCCGAGCAGGGCGTGGCCACCCACCTCCTTGCGCCCGAAACCCATCCGCGCGATGTTGACTCCGGCCTCTCCCAGCAGGGCCCCAACTCGGCCGATCAGGCCGGGCATGTCCCTGCCGAAAACGACCAGGATGTGGCCCTCGGGTATGAGCTCGACGTGGAAATCCTCGACGGAGACGATGCGCGGGTGCTGGCGGCCAAAGACCGTCCCGGCCGCCTCGCCCGTTCCGGCGTCCGTCGTTAGCCTCAGCTTGATCAGGTCCGTGAATCCCGCCTCGGAACCGACAGTGGCACTGCCAGTGACGCTGATGCCGTGTTCGTGCACCAGGTACGGCCCGCTGACGACATTCACGCCCGCGGTCATGCTGCCCTGCATCAGTCCCATGGCGCCGTAGCTCTGCACGAGTTCGACGTGGTCGTGGGCCAGCTCGCCCTGGTAGCTGATCTCGAGCGCCTCCGCGCGCCCCGGCTGCAATTGGGCAACGAACCGCCCGAGCTGAACAGCCAGGTTGCAGTAAGGCTGAAGCACTCTCATCTCTTCCGGCGGCACAAGGCTTGCGTTAAGGGCGTTCCGAAAGTGCCCGCGCTGGAGTGCCGCGATGAGCTGCTCCGCGGCCTCGGTGGCAACGGCAAGCTGCGCCTGCGCCGTGGACGCCGCCAGGTGCGGCGTGGCAAGGATGCCTTCCTCTCGGGCGAAGGCGTAGTCTTCGGGGGGCTCCCTCCTGTAGACGTCAAACGCCGCGCCGCGGAGCTTGCCGCTCCTAACGGCGGCCACGGTCGCGTCCTGGTCGACCACCGACCCACGCGCGCAGTTGATCAGGCAACTGCCGTCCTTCATGACGGCTATCTGGTCGGCGCCGATCAGGCCGTCCGTCTTTTCGGTCTCCGGCACGTGGACGGTCAGGTAGTCGCAATCCGCCAGGACGTCCTCCAGCTTGTCCCGCAGTTCGACCCCCATCCTTTCGGCGGTCTCCCGCGTCACGAAGGGGTCATAGGCAAGCACGGTCATGCCGAACCCAACGGCACGCTTGGCCATCTCCCGGCCGATCCGGCCAAGCCCGATCACGCCAAGCGTACTGCCGTAGAGCTGCGAGCCCGTCAGCTTCTTCTTCTCCCAGCGTCCTTCACACATGGACGCGTATGCCGGTCCGATGTTGCGCGCCAGGCTCAGCAGCAGGGCGAACGTATGCTCCGCCGTGCTGATAGTGTTCCCAGCGGGGGTGTTCATAACGGCGACACCCTTGCGCGAGGCAGCGGCGACGTCGATGTTATCCACGCCCACGCCGGCCCGACAGATGGCTTCGAGCCGGTCGGCGCTTTCCAGCACCTTCTCGGTGACCTTCGCCCCGGAGCGACAGATGATCCCGTGGACGTCCCTGGCCGCCTCCTTCAATTCCTCCTCGGATAGGCCGGGCTGGTAAACCACCTCCAAGCCCGCCTCCTGAAGCATCTTCATGCACTGCTCCGGCAGAGTGTCCGCAACAAGGACCTTCTTCATTCTTGCCCTCCGTGCGGGATTCGCGTCCGGGGTCAGGCGCGGGATTATAGTCAACGCCTCGGGGACTGTCAAACCCAGTCAGGCGCCCCCCACGGCTCCCTCGAGGTGCCTCAGAGCGTCCCTGTAGCCGGTCAAGGCCAGGCCTCCGAGCGATCTGTAGAGGCCCGGGTCCAGGTGGGCATCCCGGGGCCGGGGCGCCTTTGCGGGATCAGGCTGCGCCGGCCTGACCAGGCCGGCGTCAAGCCCCATCGCCTCGGCCGCCGTGCGCAGGAACTCCAGCTTCGTGCTGCTCTGATCCGCCGATACGTGGAACGTGCCCCGATGGCCGTGCTCCATCAGGAAAGCGAAGGCCACTGCCACCTCCTCCCCCAGCGTGTAGTGGCGGACACCCTCATCATCAGCCGCGACGTGCTCACCGCGCGCCAGCGAGTCCCGCAGAGCTGCCAGCACGTTGCCCGGCGCGAAAAGATCCAGGCTATAGAGGGCCGGCATGCGCACTACCAGGCTGCCGGGCACTGACAGGGCGTGTCTCTCGCCGGCCAGTTTGCTGTGGCCGTACACATTCAGTGGTCGCGCCTGATCCGTCTCTCGGTATGGCGGATCGTCCCCGGCGAAGATGTAATCGGTGGAGGCATAGGCGAGCGCGGCACCGGCCTCGCCGGCCGCAAGGGCCACGTTCTCGGTCCCCAGCGCGTTCACTTCCACTGCCTTCCGCGCGTCCCTCTGGCACTCATCGGGCGACCGAGTCCCGGCGCAGTGCACCACCCAGTCATACCCATCACCGGCGATCAGACGGCGCAGCGAGCCCCGATCGCCCAGGCTGCATTGCACCAGCCCCTGGACGCGTCGAGTGCAGTAGGTGCCCCTCACCTCCCAATGACGCGGAAACACGGCCAGCATTCGGCTGCCCAGCAAGCCGCTGGCGCCCGTGACAAGCACCCTCATCCAGCTCGCCTCTCATGTGAATGACGACGCGCGACCGACGGCAGGAACCGAAAACACCGCGCGCATGACGGGAACGCCCTCACAACGGGCGCCGGAAGACATCTTCCATTATCCCTGGCCTGCCGGCCTTTTCAAGCGAACGGCGGGGGCGCCGGCACCGTCAGGCAAGGCGCCGATTCCCGCGCAGCCCCGTTCAGTGACGCGTCAGGACGCCCAACATCTTGCTATCCAGCCTATGCCCGTCGAAGTCCTCGTACTCGATGTCGGCGCGCCCGCTGTCCAGAACGCCGAACGGCCCGTGGAGGTTCCACAGCGCCCAGCCGAAGCCGTACTGCTCGAGCACGGTGAGGGCGTCTTCCAGCCACGCCAGGGCCACGGCGTGAGGCACGGTCTTGTAAGGTCCGCCCTCGCCGCAGTGCACGCCCACGCCGGAGTCAGCCAGCTCCTTCCAGGGCCGCCAGTAAGCGCGCAGGCGGTCGATGTCCCACCGGTCCTCGGGGTCAGCGGGGTTACTGCCCGGCCACTCGGGCGGCGGGGGCGGCTCCCCCTCCTCTTCCCTCCACCAGACCTTGTAATGGCTCAGCCAGTGGGGCTCATAGGCGCGCGTGGACTGCGCCACGCCCAGGTCCGCCAGCTCGGCCACGGGCTTCCGGCCCCATTCGTAGCCGTCACAGATCACCAGGCGGTCGGGATCCTCGCTCCATATCGCCTCCGTCAGGATCTGAGTCACTTCCCGGTAGCGCTCGAGCGTGAAGCCGTGGTCCCCAATCCGGGCCGGCTCGTTGAACGGGTTGAAGCTCACCTCGTCTGACGGAATCCCCGCGTAACGCCGCGCAAACGTGCGCCAGTGCAGCGCGCAGATCTCCCGGGCCTCGTCGTCCGTCCAGACGCTCAGCTCTTCCTGCGGCTTTGCAACGGTGTAGCCGGGGGCGCGATGGAAGTTGATGCAGATGTGGATGCCGAGGCGCCGCCCCAGCTCCACCGCATCGTCCACCTCCTTCAGCACGGCCTCGTTCATCCGCCTGGCGTTGCCCGCTTCGACCCAGCAGCGATAGTCCATAGGCAACCGGGCGAAGTCGAACCCCCAGTCCTTCATGATCCGAAAGTCCGACTCGGGGAAAGGGCCGTTCCGCTTCACGTTGAACTTCGCCAGCAGGTTGAACCCGCGCCACCGGGGCAGCTTCTGTGCACTGACCACCATGGGCCTCCTCTTTCTCCGCAACGCGGGGGAGAATCCAGATGCCGCCACAGCCTCAGGACGAAGCCGGACGCCTGAAGAGCCCGCTGAGCAGCTCCGTCCTCTCGGCCAGCAGATCGGGTTCCCTCGCCTCCAGTACCAGCCGTGCAACGGGTTCCGTCCCCGACGGCCGCACGCAGAACCACCAATCGGCGTAGTCCACGCGGACCCCGTCAGCGTCCACGATCTGGCCGCGACCACATCTGCGGTTCACGCGGCCGTCCCTCTCACACGTGATCTCGACGGGCTCGGGATATGCCCTCAGGGCCTCCTCCGCCACTCGCCGGCACGTCGCCGACGCAGCCCGCTGGTCAGGAAAGCCGAAGCGCGGCTCGCCGGCCGGCCTGTGCCAGGGACCGGGCAGCGAACGGACCAGTTGCTCCAGCTTACCTTCGGACAGGGCGTGCAGCAGATGCAGCGTTGTAATGAGCGAGCTGTCGCAGCAGAAGAAGTCTCTGTAGTAGTAATGGCCTACGTCTTCGCCGGCGAAGACCATTCTCGGCTGGTCGCGCATCAGGCGCTTGATCTTCGCATGGCCGACGGGGAGCATGACGGGCTCGACGCCGCGCCCCCGGAAGTAATCGAGCACCTTCCTGCTGATGGTCTGGCCGACGCCGAACGTCACTTCCCCCGCGCGCGCCCGTGAAAGGTACCGCGACAGGAAGCGCTCCGCAATGCAGGCCGTCGTCTCGCTGCCGTCCACCACGTGGCCGTCCCTCAACACGGCGACGACGCGGTCGGCGTCCCCGTCGTAGCAGAACCCGGCATCCGCTTTCTCCTGGGCTACGGCCTCAATCAGGGCTCGCAGATTCTCCAGCCGCGAGGGGTCGGGCAGGTGCCCGGGGAAGCTGCCGTCCGGCTCGAAGTAGAGGCGCACGGGTTCCATCCCCAGCCGGTCGGACAGACGGTCCCACAGAAGGCCAGCGACCCCGCTGCCGGCGTCTACCACGATCCTCAAGCCGCCTACGTCCGCCCTGCCCACAAGGTCGAGCGCGAAGTCGACGTACGCGTCTTCGACCGAGAATGCCTGGGCCGGTGGCGCACAGGCCGCCGGCATGCTCACGGACATGACCTCCATCGAGGTGGCTGCCTCTTCCAGGCCACCCGCAGCCGGGACGGGCCCGCCGCCGGCCGTGACGACCTTGAACCCGTTATACTCGGGCGGATTGTGGCTGGCCGTTATCATCACGCCCAGATCGGGTCCCCCTTCGGAACCCGCCACGTAGTAGACCAGCTCCGTCGGACACAGCCCCATCCCCGCGACCTGCACCCCGGCGTGCGCCAGGCCAGTGGCGAACGCGGCGTAAAGGGACGGCGAACTCAGCCGCGCGTCATGACCCACGGCGACGCGCTCCGCAGGAAGGATCCCAGGCAGCGCCCGCCCCAAGAGGTAGGCAAACTGGTCGTCAAGCTGGTCGGGGTAAGTCCCCCGAATGTCGTAAGACTTGAAGACGCTTCGGTCTATGCCCGCCACGAGGCAGCCTCCAGAGGAAGCGACGCGGGGGTGCAGGATACCGGACGCACCGGGCGTCGTCAACGCTCGGACGCGGAGGGCGATCCCTTGGCGGCCGACCGAGGAATGGCGTAGAATCGGCGCTCACACTGGCAGGGACAGGCCGGCCTCGGGCCGCCCGCAAAGGGCAGAGGGAAGATGAAGCTGCGCAGGCGATTGGAGTTCCTCAAGGCCGTCTGGCAGGACCCTCGCACGCCGTGGTACGGGAAGGCCGTGCTGGCGGCGACGATTGGCTATGCCGTTTCGCCGATAGACCTGATCCCCGACTTCATACCGGTCCTGGGGCACCTGGACGACCTGATCATCGTGCCGCTCGGACTCCTTCTCGCCTGGCTGCTCGTCCCCAGGGCCGTGTGGAGAGATCACCGGGCGAGAGGCCCGAGTGACCCCGGCGCGGGCGCGGAGGCCGATGGAACCGGAACTTCCCCCCACCGCAAGGAGAGCACGCGAGATGACGGAGAAGGTGCTCTACGCTGAGCTGACGCCGAAGGAGTTCCGCAACCGCCTCGCCGAGGCGCCGATCGCCTACCTGCCGCTTGGCACGTTGGAGTGGCATGGGGCTCACCTGCCGCTGGGCTCGGACGGACTCCAGTCGCAGGGCTTCTTCATCGAGCTGGCGCGCCGCGCCGGCGGCATCGTGCTCCCAATGCTGTTCTTCGGCCCGGATCGGGCCATGGAAGCCGAGGGGCGAACCTTCTACGGGATGGACTACTACCGGTACCCGGACGTCCCGCCGCAGCAGTTGGACGGCAGCGCCTACTGGCTGCCCGAGGACTTGTTCGTCCAGGTCCTGCAGTCGGTGCTGAAGCAACTGAGGCGCGCAGGCTTCCGGATCGTCGTCGCTCACGGACACGGTCCGTCCACCAGCACGTTCCGGGAGCACATCAAGGAATGGGGCCGCTCACTCGGCCTGCGGCTGTTCATCTGCTGGCGCGATGACGAATCGGACGGCCTGGGCATCCAGACCGACCATGCGGCAGCCAATGAGACGTCGCTGATGATGGCGCTGCATCCCGACCTGGTGCAGATGGCGAACCTGCCGCAGGATCCCGACCAGTGGCCACTCGCCGTAGGCGGCAGGGACCCGCGCCAGCACGCCAGCCCGGAGCTCGGCCGCAAAGCGATAGAGACGCAGGCCGAACGTATGGCAGACCTGCTTGCAAAGACGCTGGCGGAGCTGGAGCTGGAGTAGGAGTAGGTAGGCGCGCGGTCCGGCGCATGCGGGGCGCCCAGTACGCGCGAGAGCGAAGACGAGGACGACCGGCAGCAGGAGTAGGAGTAAGAAACGATGGGGAGGAAGGCAGGATGGTCAGCAGGAAGGTGATGACGCCAGAGGAGCGCGACCGCGCGCGGCGGATGCGCTGGTGGCACGAGGCGAGGTTCGGCATGTTCGTCCACTGGGGGCTCTACTCCCAGTTGGAGCGGCACGAGTGGGTGATGAACAGGGAGCGCATCCCGGTCAAGGAGTACGAGGAGCTGGCCGACACGTGGAAGCCGAAGCGCCGGCCCGCCCGCGAATGGGCCCGGCTGGCCCGCAAGGCCGGCATGAAGTACATGGTCATGACCACCAAGCACCACGAGGGCTTCTGCCTCTGGGACACCGAGCAGACCGACTACAACGCCGTCCGGCATGGCCCGGGCCGGGATCTGGTGCAGGAGTACGTGGATGCGTGCCGGGAGTTCGGCCTTCGGATCGGCTTCTACTATTCGCTAATGGACTGGCACCATCCCGACGGCGCCCGATGCGCAAGAGACGATAAGGCACGCCAGCGATTCGTCGAGTTCACCCGCGGCTGCGTGCGGGAGCTGTGCAGCAACTACGGGAAGATCGACATCATGTGGTACGACGTGCCGTGGCCCCTGGACAGGCCCGAGCGGTGGGAAAGCGCCAGGATGAACCGCATGGTGCGCAGGCTCCAACCGGACATCATCATCAACAACCGGTCGAGGCTGCCGGAGGACTTCGGCACGCCCGAGGAGCACGTCACCGCCGCCGAGGAAGGGAGAGCATGGGAGGCCTGCATGACCTTCAACGGGTCCTGGGGCTACCAGCCGGCGCCGCCGGAGGACTGGCGCTCGGTCCGCGAAGTGCTCGGTATGCTGCGAACGGCGGCGGGCGGGGGCGGCAACCTGCTGCTGAACATCGGCCCCAAGGCGGACGGCTCCGTCCCCCAGGAAGCCGTCGAGCGGCTGACGGCGGTCGGCAAATGGGTGGGCAAGAACGGAGAAGCCCTCTACGGCAAGATGACTCGCGCCGACGGGCGCACGGCCTGGCTACCGGCGGGAGGCTGGACCTTGAAGGGCCGGACCGCCTACTACTGGTGCTCCCGGTGGCCGGGCACGGAGCTGGCCATCGGCGGAATCCGCAGCACCGTGAAAAACGCCTCGTTCCTGACCACGGGTGAACCGATCGAGTTCGAGCAGAGCCGCAATCGGCTCGTCCTGAAAGGACTGCCCAGGAGGTGCCCCGACAGGATTGCGGGCGTCTGCCTGATCAAGCTGGAGTGCAAATCCCCGCTGCGTCAGGTGCTGGGGGCAGGCTACGTGGTGCTGTGACAGGAGCAGGGGGAAAGGTGACAGGCCTCACATCTCGGCCGTGAGGAGCTGGCCCAAGTGGCGGGACGTCTCCTGGATCTGGTCCTCGGTCATGTCCGGGTTGGCGACGGAGAGCTCCTCGCCCGAGGAGCGCCGCTGGAAGACCAGGACCTCCCGCTCCCCGTCACGCTCGACGCGGAGCAGCTTCAGTTCCTTCCGCCGCATCAGGTAAAGGGCCAGCACGAAGCGGAACGTGCGCTTCCTGTCATTGTCGGGCCGGGCCAGGCGGTCGAAGAACTCCAGCATCAGTTCAGTGTCGAGCGTCGGCCTCTTGTTCGGCTCGGCGCGGCGGCTGCGCCAGAAGCAGAAGAAGCGCTCGGGCGCCTGCGTTTCCCAGCAGCCGGGGCAGAAGTCGATCCGCACGAAGTCGTCTTTCTGCTCCTCAAGGCACGAGAAGAAAGTGCGCTTGGGAGCGAACTCCCGATCACACGCGCTGCACGCGCCACGGCTCCTGGTGATGGTCCAGCTCTCGAACACGGCGGGCCCGCCTAGCCAGCGAGGTATGAAGAGACCTTCCGGGCGACGCGCTCGCGGCATCGCTGCACACGACTGCTCAGTTCGTCCATCTCGGCGACGGCCTTCTCAGCGACGTCGGGCGCCCTGAGAAACTTCAGATTGACCTCCACGTTGAGCCGGGCGGCAGCGCAGGCCGCCTCCGCCAGAATGGCGCTCACGCCCACGTCCGTTATCAGGTTGGGATTGCCGATCTCCACCAGCTCTTCCGCTATGGCAGCGACGCGGCTGCACTGACGCATGACGTCCAGCGGCGCCTCCATGGCCCCCAGCAGGGCGGTGTGCATCGCCTTGCGCCGCGCCGCCTTCTGTTCGTCGGTGTCCTTCGGCATCCCGTAAGCCGCGTCGACCGCCCCGTAGGCCTCAACGTCGCGGTCAATGAGGGCCAGCAGCGTGTCGCGACAGTCGGCCAGCGCTACCAGCATTCCCTGCGCGGTTCCTTCGACGGAGGCGAATTTCTTGTTACCGACCGTGAAGTTGGCGGACATCTCGCTCATGGCGGCCGCCATTGCGCCGACCAGGGCGCTGACGCTCCCGCCGCCGGGCGCCGGTTTCTTCGCCGCCGCATCGGAGACGTATTCTTCGAGGCCACCTTTGCGGTACATTGCCCTCAGTCCTTGATCAGCACCCGGCTGCCCGGTTGCATGAAGTCGTAGAGTTCAATCACGTCGTCGTTCTTCAGCCGTATGCATCCGTTCGAGCACTTGGTGCCGATGCTGGCTTCGTCGTTGGTGCCGTGGATGCCGAGGCCCGAGGCGCCGGGCTCGTTAGCGAAAGCGATCCATCGCTCGCCGAGCTGGTAGCCTTCCTCGCCGTACTTGATCATGCCGCCCTCGGGCGGGTACCAGTCGGCGCGCACCATCATGTCGGCCACGGTCAGCTCTCCCAACGGCGTCAGCCCATCCTTGCCGATCCCAACGGCGTACTCCTTCATGTAAACGCCGTCGAGCAGGAGCGCGAGCCGGAACTCGCCCTTCCAGATGACTGCGCTGGTGCGCCCGGTGATTATCTTGAGCTGCTGTTCGGCCCGGATCCGGTCCGGCTGGATGCGGTTGATCCTGGCGATCATACGCCAATTCACGCCGTACTTCTTGCCGATCTTGATCAGGTTATCGCCGCGCTCGACCACGTGCACCTGAGCGCCGTCGATGCAGCGCGGGTTGAAGACGAGCTTCTGGTTGATCCGGTCCAGCACGTCTCGCATCTCTCGGGCGAACTTACCCGTGGACTCGAGGTACAGGCCGCTGAGGATCGCGCGCGCCTCTATCCACCTGCCCGCGTCCACCAATGCCAGGGCCCGCTTCAGGTCGCCGGCCACGGCCTGTCTGTGCGGCACGGAGCGGGCTGCGTTCAGCGCCTCTTGCCCGGCAGAAGACGGCCGCGCGGGCGCTTCGGCGGACAGCACAATCGGCCCGGCAGTCTCGCGGCCGGGCGGGGAGGTCCGCTTTGCCTGGATGCTTGAAGTAGGCCGACTGGCGGCGACCTCAGGAGGTCCCGCAGGCGCGTGCGCGCGTTGAGTCCGGAGGGGCTCCGCGGCCGGCTCCGCCATGGCGCCGCCGCCCGCAATGTCCTGGCCGGGGGGCGCCACGCCGGACTCGCCCGGCGGCGGATCGGCCGCCCGGCCCCGGGATATGACGATACCGATTGCCGCCGCCACCAAAAGCAGGATCAAGAGCTTTCTCATGCCCCTCATCACCCTTGGATTTGAGCCACACGGAATGCCGTGACGCAACCATAACGAAGCGCCGAATCGCGATGCAAGGGGCCGCCCCAGAAACCGCCCCTGCCTCGAGCATGGCGTCCCTTAAGGCCTTGAGCATAAGTGCGTTACGCACCTTGCCGCTTGCAGAGCCGGAAGCGACAGGCAGGATAATGTCCGTTGATTTTCGCAACGGCCTCCCAGGGAGAGGCCAAACGGGCCCATGATGGGCCGGAGGATGCTTAGGCGGGAACGAGGTCAGGCCCGCGTGTCGACTCGGCCGGCGGGGCCCGCGGTGCGGCCCGCGCGCCATCGCCAGATCCGGCCGACGACGCCGGTGAGCCCCGCGGCGACCAGAAGGGAACCCAGAACGATGAGGATGTCAGCCACCATGCTCTGGCGCCTCAGATGGGACACTTGTGCGGAAGCGATTGCGAGGTTTGATTGCGCGCGCGTTCGCCTACGGCTCCGAAGCCGTTGCCTGTCCCCGATGGCCGTGCATCATGTTACGCGCCACCGCATCGGCTGCGATAAACTGCCCGGCCACTGAGACCTTGTTGCCCCCCTGTTTCTTCGATTCGTAGACAGCACGGTCAGCCGCGGTGACCACGTTGTCCATGGTCTCGCCGTTGACGGGATATGCCGCGATGCCAACGCTCACGCGCACGAAGTCGACAGCGATCTCTCCGCCAATCACCATCTTGTAGTCCTGGACGGCCTGGCGCAGCCTTTCGGCCAGCACGTAAGCCTCGCGACGATCGGTCTGCGGCAGAATGGCCAGGAACTCGTCCCCCCCGATGCGGCCGAACACATCGTAGGAGCGCACCTGCTGGAGCATCGTGTGGGCAACCTGCTGCAGCACGACGTTGCCGACCTGATGGCCGTAGCGGTCGTTCACCTGTTTGAACCCGTCAAGATCCAGGTAAAGAATGGCCGTAAAGCCCCCATGACGACGCGTGCGCTCCTCCTCCTCCGCGAGCCGGCGCTCCAGGTAGCGGTAGTTGAACACCTGGGTGATCTCGTCGACGAACCCGCGCCGGCGAAAGCTCTCCCTCATCCTGCGCGAGACGCTTACGTAAGAGTGGAAAGCGTACCCCGTCACCACGAGAGACCACATGAGAACCGAGGGATAGGCGACCCGAAGCACGGCCGGCAGGTCGCCCCAGCGATTGACCAGCAGCAAGAGCAGCAACACGATCAGCACGTCCAGACAGAACGATCCCAGGAAGATGCGCCGAAGTTTCTGCTCGATTTCCTCGAGCTCACCTTCAGTCAGCAGCGTCTGCTGACCCGGCTTCAGTAGCATCGTCAGAGCCCTCGGGATCCACCGTCTTCTCAGGGGGCAGCCTGCCTTTCCTGTTCGCCCACGCGCGCCGGTATGAATCGAACGCGTACACCGCCACCACCAACGACCACAACAGGATGGCAGGAAAAGTGACGCGCACGACCAACGGCACTCCGGCCCAGCGATCAACCACAGCGAGCAGGATCACAACCAGCAACACGACCAGACTCAACGAGCCCACCGCAACTCGTCGCAGCTTCCGCCTCACTCCGTCGAGTTCGCCCTCGGAAAGCAGCACCGGTTCTTCGGAGCTCATCTACAGAACCTGCCCTCCAAAACCTGCCCTCCATAACTTCCGCCAAAGGATAGCCTATTCGGTCCGCTCAATCAAGCAGACACAATTGCCGTCGGGCGCGCGCCGTTCAACCGTCCTCGGGGGCCGGTCCCAGCAGGCCCCCCGCAAGCCACTTCATCCGGTGCACGGGCCAGAACACGAAGAACGCCTTACCGATCAGCTTGTGCTCGGGCACGCCCGGACGGTTCCACCGCCGGCTGTCGCTGCTGGCCGGGCTGTTATCGCCCAAGACGAAGTACTCGTCGTCGCCCAGCCTGTAGACAGGGAGCCGGCCGGCCTCTGCCGGCGGATTGGTGTAATAGACGTCGCGCTCGATGGCGATTCTGTCCCACACCACTTCCGCGCCCCGCCCGCCGAAATGCACGCCGTGCCTGGAAGACGGCCTTGGCTCGTAATCGAGGCTGAAAAGCTCTGAGCCGCGAAGCCAGCACACCACCCTGTCGTCATAGTTCTCCAGCGCGACCTGCATCGGCTCCCTCAGGTTCAACTCTCCCGCGTCCGTCTCGCGCACGGTCTCCCCGTTGTCCATCAGGACGGCCCGGCCTCTGGAGCCGGCCGAGACGGAGAAAGCGAACCGATGCCCGTCATCGTCGATGCTGAGCAGGACCTCCGCGCCAGTCTGCCCTTGGTCCTCCACGTGGACTTCGGCCTTTATGCGACAGTCTCCCACCTCATTCAAGCCCGAAGCCGAAGTCAAGACACGCGCCGGGTCATAGCGTAATCCGTCGTAGGGATAGAAGTCGACTATGCGCCGCGCGAAGGATCCCATAACGGGACTGCGCGCGCTGCGGGCGTCGACGCGCAGCGTGCCGTCCTGCGGCGAAGACTGCCATCGCCCGGGCGCTGCAGAGAAGTCCCACGTGGGCGCAACCTCCTGCCGAGGCGTAAAGCTGGAATCGAACACGTGGAACCAGAGCTCCTTCTGGATGTCCCTGGGCTTTCGGGCGATCTGGCCGTCCACGTACACGTCGCCATTCCTGAGCGAGACGCTCTCCCCCGGCAGACCCGCCACCCGCTTGATGAAGTCCTTCGTCGTGACCGCGAATTCCTGCGAACCGCAGTCCGGGCACACGGCATCTTCCAGCGACTCGGTCTCGCCCTGCCAGCCGCAGAGCCTGCACCTAAGGGAAAAGACCGGATACTGGAAGACAACGACCTCCCATCGGCGGGGCTTTCGGAGCTGGTATATGAACTTGTTGACGAATATCCGGCAGGCATCTCGGCGGATGCGGTTGGCGGCGTCAGCAGGTCGGAGCGGCGTCCCGTTGTCCGTGGTGGCCGAGTTCCACAGCCACCCCAGGGAGCTCGGCCGCCTGAACCGCAGGGGCTCACCGTCCTCGCCGTACGTGCCGGCACCTTCCCAATGGTAGTCGCAGTTGGAGCACTGGACCTGCCCGCCGGGGCCTATCCTGGCCTCGCCCACGTCGAAGACCCGGTCGCAGTTGGGGCACCTGATCTCCTTGTGAATCCCCAGCAGCGTCGGCGCCATGCTGCCATGCTGAATCCGGAAGGCCTCCACCACCATCTGGCGCACCACCAGCACCACCAGCACGATGAAGGCGATCCATTCCAGGTTGTCCCGCAGGGGCGTGCGATGCCTGGTCAGGCCGCCCGGGGCGCCCCCACTTCCCGCCTCATCAACGTGCCCGTCTCGTGCCAAACCTGGTCCCCTCTCATGGAAGTCCAAGTCGACCGCGGCTCAGGACTCCTCGCCTTCCAACACGGCCAGAAACGCCTCCTGAGTGATGTAGACGCTGCCGACGGCTTTCATCCTTCGCTTGCCGGCCTTCTGCTTCTCGCGCAGCTTCCGCTTGCGCGTGATGTCTCCGCCGTAGCACTTCGCCGTCACGTCCTTGCGCAGGGGGCTGATGGTCTCCCGCGCGAGGATACGGTTCCCCACGGCGGCCTGAATGGGAACGGGGAAAAGGTGCCGCTCAATGCGCTTGCGCAGGAGCTGCACGATCCTTCGCCCGCGCCGCTCGGCCTCGCTGCGGTGGCAGACGATGGACAGCGCGTCCACCGGCCGCTGGTTCACCAGTATGTCCACCTTCACCAGATCGCTGGCCCTGTAGCCGATCAGTTCGTAGTCCATGGTGCCGTAGCCGCGCGTGAGCGACTTGAGCCTGTCGAAGAAGTCGTAGACGAGCTCCGCCAGGGGCATCTCCACGACGATCATCATGCGCTGATCGCTGAAGAACTCGCTCCTCGCATGCTGCCCCCGGCGCTGCTCGATCAGCTTCATGACGTTGCCGATGTATTGCGCCGGCAGGATCATGCTCACGCGCACCCAGGGCTCGCGCACTTCGGCGATGTCCGCTTCGTCAGGCATCTGCGCAGGGCGGGCCACCGCCACGGTTTGCCCATCCGTGGTGACGGCCTCGTACCTCACGTTCGGGGCCGTCTGGATGATGGCCAGGTCGTTCTCCCGCTCCAGGCGTTCCTGGATGATCTCCATGTGAAGCAGGCCCAGGAACCCGCACCGGAACCCGAACCCGAGCGCGTCCGAGGACTCGGGCTCGTGGAAGAACGACGAATCGTTCAGCGACAGCTTGTCGAGCGCGGAACGCAGGGCCGGCAGGTCCTCGCTGTCCTCCGGGAAGAAGCCGCAGTAGACCATCGGTTTGGGCTCACGGTAACCGGGCAGTGGCTCCGCAGCCGGCTCATCTTCCAGGACAACGGTGTCGCCGATCCTGACGTTGCGGATGTTCTTGATGCCGGCCATCAGGTAGCCGACCTGGCCGCAGTCCAGCGCCGCCGTCGGCGTCATCAAGGGCCGGAATACGCCCAGTTCCGCCACTTCGTAGGAGCGCCCCGAGCCGACCATCCTGACCCGCTGCCGCGTCTCGACCCGCCCATCCACCACGCGCACGTAGACCACCACGCCCCTGTATTCGTCGTAGTATGAGTCGAAGACCAGCGCTCGCAAGGGATCCGAAGGGCGGCCCTGCGGCACCGGCACCCGCGCGACAACGGCCCTGAGCAGCTCATCGACGCCTTCGCCGGTCTTACCGCTGACGGCCAGGATCTCATCCGGATCGAGGCCGAACGTCTGCTCCATCTCGGCCATGGTCTCGATGGGACGGGACTCGGGGAGGTCGATCTTCGTTACGGCCGGGATGATGGTCAGCCCGCTGGCGCGGGCCTGCTCGAAGTTCGCGACGGTCTGCGCCTCGATCCCCTGGTTGGCGTCAACCAGCAGCACGGCTCCTTCGCACGCCCGAAGGCTCCTGGCCACCTCGTAGCTGAAGTCCACGTGGCCCGGCGTGTCGATCAAGTTCAGCCGGTACTCCACCCCGTCCGCCTCGTACGCCATGGTCACGCAGCTTGCCTTGATGGTGATGCCGCGCTCCCGCTCCAGCTCCATGTCGTCGAGCATCAGCTCGTGGAAATCGCGTTCGGCCACGGAATGCGTCAGTTGCAGGAATCGATCGGCGAGCGTGGACTTACCGTGGTCGATGTGCGCGACTATGCAGAAGTTTCGCGTGCGCTCAAGCATGGCGACAGGAGGGCTAAGGGTGATACGCCGGCGCCAGCATCCGATCGTCTGAAGATATCAGATGGCTGGGGCGCCTTCAAGCAGCGGCCGGGGTGAGGCGCACGCGGCCCGGTTGCTTGACATGATCCGAAGGTTGCCATATAAGGGCAGGTCGGGGTTCACTTGCCGTGACACCAATACCCCCTTAGCTCAGTTAGGCAGAGCAGCGGATTCTTAATCCGCGGGTCCGGGGTTCGA
>CAYUDW010000042.1:11528-20024 GCA_964442595.1 uncultured candidatus Brocadiaceae bacterium | reverse complement strand
AAACCGGTCTGGAGCTTCAAGCTCGGCGACGCGGTGGGCCGACCGGTCGCGTGCACCGGCGCCGGCTGGGACTGGGCGTTTGTCAACGAGCAGAACAAGCCCGGCCTGGTGCGCACGTGGATCGCGCAGGCCTATGCGTTCGGCCATCAGTTCATGCCTCCCGTCCACCAATGGTGCTACACCAAGGAGAAGGGCTCGCACTGGTATGACGCGCCGCCCGAGGAGCTGGCCTACGTCTGCCGGTTCGTGCGCGAGAACGCCGGGCTGTTCGACGGCTACGACGCCGTGGCGCACGTCGGCCTGCTCTACAGCAACGCGGCGTCCCGGCGCTGGCAGCAACAGGCCGCCGACGCCTGCGCAGAGCTCGTCCTGATGAACGTGCCGTTCAGGCTCGTGCTCGCCGGAGACGACCAGATGGACGCGCGCCTGGAGTCCGAAGACCTGAAGGACCTTAAGGCGCTCGTGGTCTCCGAGCCGCTCTACCTCGACGCCGATCAGCAGGCCGTCCTGGACGGAGCGAAGGACGTGACGGTCGAGTGGAAGGAAGGGGATTGGGCGTCTGACTCACTGCCCCGCTACGTAACCGTTGAGGGTGCGTCGAACGTCACGGCCGTGCCGCGGGCAGAATCGGGCGACGTGAGCGCGCCGTTCGTCTGCCACCTGGTCAACCGCAATTACGTGCTGGAAAGCGACTCGATGGCCGTCCAGCGCGACTTCGCAGTGATCCTGTCCGACTCGCTCTTCGGCGCCGGCATCGCGGGAGCCACGCTGCACGCCCCGCGCAACGCGCCGGTGACGCTGAAAGCGGAGCGGGTCGACGCCGGGACGCGGATCATCGTGCCCGAACTCGACCTCTGGGCCGTGCTGGAGCTCGAGCGGGCGGGAACGGACCGTTGAGCGTCAATCGACCCGCGACCTTGCGTTGCCGACGCGGCCGCTGACCGACGGGAGGACCGTTGGCTGTAAGAGACGAGAGCACTGAGGTCCCTCGATCGAGGGGCTCCGCCCTGACGTTGCGCGCCCTCCTGGTGGGCGCGTTCCTGTGCGTCGTGATCGGGCTGGCCGGGCCCTACTGGACGTTTTACCTGCACAGCTCCACGTTGTTCCTGGACTACAGCGTCGGGGGGGGGATTTTCCTCCTCTTCGTATTGGTGCTTCTGACGAACGGCCTGCTGGGCATGGTCTGGTCGCGCCTGGCGCTGAGACCGCACGAGCTGGTGCTGGTGACGGCCATGATGCTGATCGGCGGCGCCATCACCACGATGGGCCTGGTCGGCTATCTGATCCCGAACATTACCGCGCCCTACTACCTGGCCACGCCGCTGAACGAGTGGAGCACGCTGCTCTGGCCGCACCTGTCCCGGTGGATGTCGCCGCTCGACCCGAGCGGCCGGACGATGGCCATCAAGAAGTTCTTCAACGGGGTGCCCCACGGCGAGCCGATTCCGTGGGAGCCCTGGGTGCGGCCGCTGTTGATCTGGTCCGTCCTGCTGCTGGCCCTCTATGCCTGCATGACGTCCCTGATGGCCATCATGCGCAAGCAATGGGTGGACCACGAGCACCTGAGCTTCCCGATCGCGCAGGTGCCGGAGGAGCTGTGCGCGGCGGCGGCATCCCCGTGGCGCCGGCCGTCCATCCTCGTCAGCGGCCTGTTCTGGATCGGGTTCGGCATCCCCTTTCTGGTGGGCAGCCTGAAGGGGCTGCACCACTACTACCCCAAGGTTCCGGCCGTTACCACGTCGACGAGCATCGGCGGCCTCACGCCGATATCGATCTCCATCTACCTGAGCTTCGCCGTGCTGGGATTCACGTTCCTGATCCCGAACCGCGTCGCCTTCAGCCTGTGGTTCCTTAACATCCTGTCCTTCATCTTCCGCTGCTACCTGAGGGCCTATGGCGGGGATATGACTGAGAACCTGGGCATATACGGCGCTGCACCGTATCCGATCATGGCGCACCAGGGCATGGGGGCGATAATCGTGTTCATCGCGGCGGGCCTGTGGTTTTCGCGTCGGCATCTGGTGCGCGTTCTCCGCTGCGCCCTGGGGCTCGGGCATAAGGGATACGATGCGGGGGAACCGTCCTCTTACCGGGCCGCCGTGTTGCTGCTGCTCGCCGGATTCGCGGTGATGGTGGTCTGGATCTCGAAGGCGGGGCTGAGTCCCGCCTACAGCGCGCTATTCGCTCTGATGGCGCTGCTGGTCTTCTACGGCCTGACGCGCGTGGTGGCCCAGTGCGGGGTGGCGGTAACCATTGCGCCGATGATCGCGCCGACCTTCATGGTCAGCACGTTCGGGTCCGGCAACATCTCGCCGGGCGGGCTCAGCACGCTCTCGATGAGTTGGGTCTGGTGCAGCGACATCCGCACGTCGGTGATGGGTTCGGCCGCCCACGGCATCTACCTGGCTCGGCGGAGGGCCAGAGGCTTGCTTTGGGCCCTGCTCCTGGCTGCCGTCATCACCTACGCAACCGCTTCCGTCTTTACCATCTGGCTGGGATACCGCCACGGCGCTTCGAACCTGCACAAGTGGTTCTTCCTGGACGGACCGAAGTACCTGTTCCGCTGGACCGTTCAGCAGATGGGAGCCGGCAACCAGGGGAACGTCCAGGGGCTTGTGTGGACCGGCGTCGGCGCCGTCATCATGCTGCTGCTGATCACGGCCCAGAGGGTACTGTTCTGGTGGCCCGTCCATCCGGTGGGCTTTATCATCTGCTCGGTCTACTGGACGGACGCCCTCTGGTTCTCCATCTTCCTGGCGTGGGTGACCAAGCTCATACTCGTGAAGGTCGGCGGGCAGGGGCTCTACCGCAAGGCCCGGCGCTTCTTCCTGGGCATGATCCTGGGGCAGTTCACCGTGGCCGGCGTGTGGGCCGTAATCGACACGTTGACCGGGTCGACCGACAACTGGATCTTCTGGATCTGACAGCCCTCTGAAAGGGTCCCCGTGCGCATCATCGTCTGCGTCAAGCAGGTCCCCGAGACCAGCAACGTCCGAATGGACGAAGAGACGGGAACCATCGTGCGCGAAGGGGTCGAGAACATCGTGAACCCCCTGGACCTCTACGCCGTCGAGCTCGCGCTGCGTCTGCGGGAGGAGCACGGAGGCCACGTCACGGCCCTCTCGATGGGACCCCGCAGCGCCGAGAAGGCGGTCAGGGAGGCGATGGCGATGGGCTGCGACGCCGGGGCGCTTGTGTCCGGCCGCGCCTTTGCGGGCTCGGATAGCTGGGCCACGTCGTACGTGCTCTCGCGGAGCGTTCTGAAGTTGGCCCCCTTCGACCTGGTGCTTGCGGGTGTGCGGGCCACCGACGGGGAAACGGGCCAGGTAGGCCCCGGCCTTGCCTCGCTTCTCGACCTGCCCCTCGCCACCTATGTCGGCCGCATGGCCGCCATCGAAGATGGCCGCGTCACCGTTGAGCGGCTGGTAGAGACGGGCTACGAGACGGTCAGGCTGCCGCTTCCCTGCCTGCTGACCGTGGTGAAGGAGATCGGTTCCCCTCGCCTGCCCACGCTCCGGGGAAAGCAGCGGGCCCGGCGGGAGGAGGTGCCCACGTGGAGTCCGGGCGACCTGGGCGTCGACGAGGACCTGATCGGCCTGAAGGGTTCGCCGACGAGGGTGGTCAAGATATCCCGGCCCAGCCTGGCGCGGGAGGGCAGGGCCGCCGACATCGGGGCACTGGGCCTTCAGGCCGCGGCGCGCGAACTTGCCGAGTTCCTGGAGAAGGAGAACCTGCTGTGACCGCCGACGCAAGATCACACGCATCAGGCGAGAGCCGGCCGGTCTGGACGCTGGCGGAACAGGCAGAGGGCGGCCTCAGCCCCGTCTCCTTCGAGCTGCTCGCCTGGGGAAGGCGGCTGGTCGATCAACTCAACAGATCAGGCCGGTCCGGCACTAAGCTCTGCTCCGTCCTGCTCTGCAACGAGGTGGCGGAGGGCGACCTGCAGGAGCTGGTGCAGCGGGGCGCGGATACGGTCTACGTCGCCCGCTCGCCGGGACTGGAGCATTTTCTGGTCGAGCCGCACGCCGCCGTCCTCGAGCGCCTGATCCGTGAGGAGAAGCCGGACATCTTCATCGGCGGCGCCACCAGCACCGGCCGCACGCTGATGCCGTACGTGGCCGTCAGGCTCCGCACCGGCCTGACGGCGGACTGCACCGGGCTGGACATCGACGCGGAGACGGGCAACCTGATCCAGACGCGGCCCGCGGCCGGCGGCAACATCCTGGCGACCATCGTGACCGCCCGGCACCGGCCGCAGATGGCCACCGTGAGGCCGCGCTCGCTCAGCCCCCCCGAACGAGTCGAGGGACGGCAGGGACGGGTCGTGGAAGTCGATGTCCCTGAAGATGAGCTTGAAAGCCCCGTCGAGTGGCTCGGCTCCCGCAGCGAGGAGCAGGATGGGGCGAACATCCAGGACTCCGAGAAAGTCGTCTCGGGCGGCCGGGGGCTGAAGAAGGCCGAGGGATTCGCCCTCGTCCGGGAGCTGGCCGACGCGCTCGGAGCGGCCGTCGGCGCCTCAAGAGACGCCGTGGACCGGGGCTGGATCCCCTACCCCCACCAGGTCGGCCTGAGCGGCAAGACCGTCAACCCCCGGCTCTACGTCGCGGTCGGCATCTCGGGGGCCGTCCAGCACCTGGCCGGCATGCAGACGGCCGACTGCATCGTGGCCATCAACAACGATCCGGACGCGCAGATACACCAGGTGGCCGACTTCGCCGTGGTCGGCGACCTTTTCGAGTTCGTGCCCGCCTTGGCGGAAGAGATCAAACGAAGGAAGTCCCGGCAGGAGGGCGACGCATGAGCCAGGGCAGTTACGCTCCGGTAACGGACGAGGTCGTTCGCGAGCTGGCCGCCATTGTGGGCGAGCGGTTCGTCATCACCGACAGGGAGAAGCTCGAGCCCTACTCGCACGACGAGGTGGCGGAGGTGGCGTACGCGTCCCTGCCGGAAGTCGTCGTCAAGCCCGGGACGGCCGAGGAGGTCGCCGGGATCGTGCAACTGGCCAACCGCAGGCTCATCCCCGTCACGCCCCGGGGCGCCGGCAGCGGGCTGTCCGGCGGCGCCGTGCCCGTCTGCGGCGGCATCGTGCTGGCCACGGACCGAATGAACCGCATCCTCGAGATCGACGAACAGAACATGATGGCCGTGGTCGAGCCCGGCGTGGTGACCAACGAGATCAACGAGCAGGTCTCGCGCCTGGGCCTCTTCTACGCCGGTTATCCGATGAGCCTGGAGACCTGCTACATCGGCGGCAACGTGGCCGAGAACGCGGGCGGCGGCAAAGCCATCAAGTACGGCGTGACCGAAAGGTACGTGCTCGGCCTTCAGGTCGTGACCCCCACCGGCGAGATCGTCGAACTCGGCGGCAAGAGGCTGAAGGACGTCACCGGCTACAACCTGGTCAAGCTTATGGTCGGCAGCGAGGGGACGCTGGGCGTCATCACCAGGATAACCCTCAGGCTCCTGCCCCTGCCGAAGGCGCAGGTGGCGCTGCTTGTGCCCTTTCCCGACGTAGAGTCGGCCGTGGCCGCCGTCCCTAAGGTCATGACGCAGGGGGGCACGATCCCCACGGCGATCGAGTTCATGGACCGGCTCTCCGTGCAGGCCTCCTGCCAGTACCTGAACGAGCAACTGCCCTACGAGCAGTCGGGCGCGATGCTGCTGCTCGAGGTGGACGGCAGCGACGAGGAGACCGTCCGGCGCGACTACGAGACCATCGGCGAGCTCTGCCTCCAGAACGGCGCCCAGGAGGTCTACGTCGCCGACAACCACACCACCCGCGAGCGGCTGTGGCGCATCCGGCGCAACATCGCAGAGGCGTTCAAGGTCATCAGTCCCGATCAGAGCATCGAGGACGTCGTGGTGCCCACTGCCGCGATTCCGAGGCTGATGCCCGAGCTGGCCCGGATATCGGAGGAGTACGGCGTGCAGATCCCCTGCTACGGTCACGCGGGCGACGGCAACCTGCACGCCACCGTAGTCAAGGCCCCCGGCGATTCCATGGAGGAGTGGCGTCGCAAGCTCCCCGACATCCTGAATGACCTCTACGTGGGTACGAGGAAGCTCGGCGGCACGATCAGCGGGGAGCACGGCATCGGCTCGAAGAGGAAGAAGTTCATGCGGCTCGTGCTCGGCGAGGCCGAGCTGGAACTGATGCGGAAGATCAAGCGGGCCCTGGACCCGAACAACATCCTCAATCCCGGCAAGATCTTCGATGTGTAGGACACCGGAGCGCTGAGGCCGGCCGTCGGCGGATTGTGGAGAGGGACGCCCGGCCGTATAATCGCCGCTCTGGCGGTCCGTTGCGCGCGTGAGCTGGGGCTCCCGGCAACGGCCGAAAGGGGAGGGAGAGAATGGCAGACAAGCGGAGTCTGGTGGCGATCATGGTGCTGGCAGTGCTGACGGCCGGGGCCGTTACGGCGGCCGAGGGGGCCGCTCGGCCAGCTCCGACCGCGGATGAGCTGCCCGTGCGCGGGCTGCACGTCAGCGTAAGCGGAGGACTGGATCTGGACCTCTGCGAGAAGTTTATCCGCGAGGCCCTGCCCGCCGAGGGCGTCAACGTGCTGGTCCTGTCGGTGGGTTACAACTACCCGTACGAGTGCCAACCGGAGGTCGCCGGGGACGGGCTCAGCAAGGAGGACCTGCAGCGGCTGCTCCGGGCGTGTCGCGAGTCGGGCGTGCGGCTCGTCCCGCAGATCAACTGCCTGGGCCACCAGTCCTGGCACGAGCGCAAAGGCGCGCTGCTGAGGGCGTTCCCCCAGTTCGACGAGACGCCCTGGATCGCCGATGACAGTCGCGACTTCTACTGCCGCAGCTACTGCCCGCTCCACCCCGACGTGCACAGGGTCGTGTTCTCCCTGATCGACGAACTGGCCGAGGACTGCGGGGCGACCGACTTCCACGTCGGCATGGACGAGGTCTTCTTCATCGCGGAGGACCAGTGCCCGCGCTGCGGCGGCAGGGATCCGGCCGAGGTCTTCGCCGGGGAGGTGCGCGCGCTGCACGACCACCTGGCCGAGGCAGGACGCACGACGTGGATGTGGGGGGACCGTTTCATCGACGGCGAGTCGACCGGCATCGGCAAGTGGTCTGCGAGCACGAACGGCACGCACCCGGCCGTCGACAAGGTCCCAAAGGACGTCATCATTTGCGATTGGCACTACACCAGCGCGCCGCCGACCCCGCGCTACTTCGTCGAGAAGGGCTTCCGCGTGGTCGCCTGCCCGTGGCGGAACGAGCAGGTTGCCCTCCAGCAGCTCGCGATGATCCGCGACCTGCGCAAGGAGACCGACCGCGCGCTGGGGATGCTCCAGACCACCTGGTGCGGATTCGACCGGTTCGTGCGCGCGTACTACGGCCAGACCGACAACCGGGACGCGACCGAAGCCGCCCGCTGCTTCAAGACGCTGTTCGCCGCCATCCGCGGCGAGCCGGCGGAGTAAGGGCATCTTGGCGCCGGTTCAATGAGGGAAGGAGGAAGCGCATTGACTGCTGACCAGACGTGGGGAACCGAGACCGAACCGCAAGAGCTACCCGTGCGCGGGCTGCACGTCAGCGTCTCCGGGAGAGGCGACGTGAACCTGTGGGAGGAGTTCGTCCGGGAGGCCCTGCCCGCCGAAGGCGTCAACCTGCTCGTCGCGGAGATCAACTACAGCTACGCCTACGAGTCGTATCCCCAGGTGGCCGATGCGGAATCGCTGGGCAAGGAGGACGTGAAACGGCTTCTTGCGGCGTGCCGGGACGCCGGCGTCGAGCTCATGCCGCAGATCAACTGCCTGGGACACCAGTCGTGGGCGGGGCGCAGCCACGGATTGCTGCGCGCGTTCCCCGAGTTCGATGAGCGGCCCGACATCCCGCAGGACGCGGGCAAAGAGGGCCTCTATTGCCGGAGCTACTGCCCGCTGCACCCGCGAGTCCACGACGTCGTGTTCGCCCTCATCGACGAGCTGGCCGAGGTCTGCGAGGCCGAGCAGTTCCACGTGGGCATGGACGAGGTCTTCCACATCGCGGAGGAGCAATGCCCGCGCTGCCGGGGCAGAGACCCCGCGGAGCTCTTCGCCGGGGAGGTGACGGCGCTGCACGACCACCTGGCGCAGAGGGGCCGGCGCATGTGGATGTGGGGCGACCGGTTCATCAACTCGGCCGAGTATCCCACCGGCAAATGGAGCGGCAGCGAGAACGGCACCTGGCCGGCCGTGGACGGCGTGCCGACCGACATCGCCATCTGCGACTGGCACTACACGCGGGCCTTCGAGACCCCGACCTTCTTCATCGCGAAGGGGTTCAGCGTGGTCGCCTCTCCCTGGCGGGAGCAAGACGTGGCTCTGGATCAACTGAGAGTCATGCGGCGCTGCCGGCAGGAGAGCGACCGTGCCCTGGGCATGCTTCAGACCACGTGGTGCGGCTTCGACCGGTTCATGCGGGCATACAACGGGGAGCTGGACGCGGAGGAGGAACGCAACCAGGGCGCCATCGAAGCGGCGGGCTGCTTCAAGA
>CAYUDW010000042.1:3581-11428 GCA_964442595.1 uncultured candidatus Brocadiaceae bacterium | reverse complement strand
GACGCGGAGGAGGAACGCAACCAGGGCGCCATCGAAGCGGCGGGCTGCTTCAAGACGCTGTTCTCCGCCCTGCGGGGGGAGTAGTCGCACGCCAGCCGCATGGTGGCTCGGCGTGGCGGTTCGAGTGCCCTGCACCAGATAGCAAGCGGCAGCAGCCCGCGATGATCAGTTGCGGGAGAGCGGGATGGCCACCCCGACCGTTGTCCCCTCGCCGGGCGCACTCTCAACCTCTATGTTTCCGCCGTGCGCTTCGACTATCTGTCGGACGACGAACAGCCCCAGCCCCGCTCCCTTGGCGATGTCGTGTGTCCTCTCCCCTCGGCCGAACGGCTGGAAGATCACTGCAACGTCTTCGAGTGCAATGCCCGGACCATTGTCAGAAACGGCAAGCGCCGCGTTAGACCGCACAGGGTAGACGCTGACACGCGACCTGGACAGTCGCGGACATCTGCACTTTGTTCTGCACCTGGTAGTTGTCGACAGCCAAGAGGAGACTGTCAACGAGTGTTGCCTTCGCTTCGGGACTGGTTGTGCCATCTCCAGTCTGGTATCGCCGCAAGGCGCTGAACTTTGCCATGATTTCCCCGAGGATTGCCCGCTCCTCAGCAGACGTGGCATAGGCCCCCAGCGTGGGCAGGATCTCCTGGGCTTTCTGCATCTCCGCTTCCCCCTGGGACCTGTGCTCTTCGTCGCGGGTCGCCTGCCAGAGGAGATCCTCGCGCCGCTCAGCGAGGATTGCCAGCTCCAGAAGACGGCCCGTGTCCAAGCCCTGGGCATCCGTCAGCATCCGCTCCTGCATGCGGGATATCTCGCGCCGCCCGAAGAGCCATCCGCCCGTCAGGACAAGCAGCGAAAGAAAGACGCTCCCGGCCCAGAGGACCACGTAGGTTCGCACCCCGACGCCGCGCTTGGCCGACGTAGCGCGCATTAGCTCACTCCGTCCCCCGGGCCCTCGCTCTGTCGGCCAGCAGAATCACGTCCTTCAGTCCCTGCGGTCCCTTCGCCTTGAGCCAGCGATCCAGGAACTCACGGTTGCCGGCTATCTGGGCAATGGCCGCAAGGGACGCTAGGTAGAGGTTCCTCTCGTCCAGCGTGCCGACCAGCACGAAGATGGCCTGCACTTCGGGGGCGTCCTCGGAGAAACGGACCCCCTTGCGCGAACGGGCGACCAGGATGTCGAAGGTGCCCTTGCCTTCAAGGATGGCGTGGGGCACCGCCAGACGGGGGTCCAGGGCGGTGCTGCTTTGGGCCTCCCGGCTCTTCAACGCCGACGCCAGCACCGCCTCGCCCAGGCCGACCCTTCCGGCCAGTTCCTCCGCGGCGAGCGTGAAGAATTCCTCCGCCTCCATCGGGCCTTCGATGTCCACAACAGCGCAATCCCCGATAATCGCATCGAATCGGTCGTGGACCACCTCGTCTCGCTCGTGGATTATCTGTTTGAGTTCGGCTTCGAGAGTTCCGGTGACCAGTTCCCGGGCCGTGATCCGCTCGATGAGGTGTAACAACGCCGACTCTTGCTGGACTCGCTTGCGGCCATAGAACCAGAAGCACAGGAATCCGCCCAGGATAAGCCCGGCGCTGATCACGTACGCGGCCTCGCCCATCTCGAAGATCACGAATCCAAACCCGACGATACCCCCGATCTGGAGCCACGGATACAACGGTGCTCTGAAGGCCGGTCGGTAGTTCTGGAGGCCGCTCTCCCGCAGGACGATGATCGACAGGCACGAAAGGATGTACGTCAGGATCAGTACCGTGGAGGCAGCCTCCACCAGCACGTAGAGGTCCAAGAAGAGACTCACCAGGATGACGCCCCCCGTGACGGCGATGGCCACGTGGGGGGTGTGGAAACGAGGACTCACTCTCGAAAGCGTCGAGGGCAGCAACCGGTCCCGGCTCAGGGCCAGCAGGTAGCGAGAAGCGGCCATGATGCCCGCGTTCGCAGTGGACACGAACGCGAGGATCGCGCCGATGCTCATGGCCACGTAGCCGAACTGCCCCATGATGGCCCGGCCTCCGTCGGAGATCGGTGTCAGGGAGCCGTCCAGTGCCTCCTTCTCAACGACGCCGCTGGTCACGTACACCACAAGCGTGTAGGTGAGCGTGACCGCCACGAGCGACAGCGTCAGTCCGAGAGGGATCGTTCGGCCCGGCTTGCGGACTTCCTCAGCGATGCTGGCGACCTTGAGCAAGCCTCCGTAGGAAACGAAAACAAATCCGGTGGCGGTGAAGATGCGGGCCAGTCCGTAGGGGGCAAAAGGGATCAGCAGTTCCGACCGCGCGTGCGACATGCCGACCAGTATGTACATGGCCAGCAGGCCGAACAGGCCGACGACCAGGACGACCTGCACCCGTGCGGCCTCGCGGACGCCAACCACGTTCAGCCCGACGAACACCAGGCAGAGAATCGCTCCCGCCAGCAGGCCGTGAATATGGACGATCAACGCGGCGAACGTGGCCATGCCGACAATGGCAAAGGCGCTCTTCAGTGACAGGGAGAACCAACTCAGGATGCCGGCCACGGTGCCCACCCCTGGCCCGAACCCCCGCATGATGAAGAAGTAATCCCCGCCGGCCTTGGGCATGGCCGTAGTCAGCTCGGCGATGCTGAGCGCGCCGGCCGTGGCCAGGATGCCCGCCAGAAGGTAGGACCAGATCACGCCCGGGCCGGCCATGGCGTGGGCCATGCCCGGAAGGACGAAAAGACCGGAGCTGATCATGGCCCCCGAGGCAATGCAGAAGACGTGCAGCAAGCCCAACCGCTTCTTCAGCGCCCCGGAATCCGGCTTCGGCACGTTCCCTTGCATGGCGCCACCCGCCCTGTCCATCCGGCGCAGAGCCACCCGATCCGCTATCAGTGTACCACAGTCCGGCGCTCATCGCGCGTGCCGCCCGCACCTCACCCGCCAGATCAGGGGCGGTCCTGGAGTGCAGTCTGCTTTGGCCGTAATCCTATGGCCGGCGAGGGCTTGACGCACGCCCATGCTGCCGAGGATAGGCGGGTGAGCGAGGGAACACCGGAAGCAGCGGCTGCCCGGACGGGCGCGCCGATGGTGGGCGTCCTCGCGACGTGCCTGAGTGCACGTCCGTGCGTCCTCTGTCTGGCGGTGATCGGGCTGGGGCGGTTGCCGTACCGGCGGCTCTCTATAGCTGGATGGCGTTGAAGATATCGGTATTGCTCAGCATGCCGATGATGTTCTTGCCATCGAAGACCGGCGCGCGCCGGATGCCCGCGTGATGCAGCAGCCGTGCGCAGTACTTGAGCGCCAGTCCCGGCGAGACCATGACCAGGGGTTTGCTCATGATCTCGAAGACCTTCACTTTGAGCGGGTCCTTTCCGGGGTCCACCACCTTGTTGACCACGTCCTTGCGGGTGACAATGCCGTAGGCGTCCTCCTGGCTCCTGTGTTGGACAACGAGGCTGGAGACGCCCTTGTCCCGCATCAGTTTGACGGCATCGGCCGCAGTGGCGCTGCCGTCAATGTACACCACGTCCTTGCTCATCACGTCTTGGGCCTTTGCGAACCTTACGTCTGCCAGAGACTTGCCCATGGCCACTTCTCCTTTCCCCCGACGCCGGACGGTTCGCCGGCCCCAGCCACGTCGCCGCTTTGCTCAGTCGGAGCGCCGCCAGGCAGGACATCTCGGTGGCTCCGCCGAGCGGCACTGATTATAGCCTATCTTGCCCTTATAACAAGTTCTACTTCAGAAACAGCTCGATCACGGGCACGGCAACGTCCGGCTTCGGCACCGGCAGGTACAGCGTGAGCGTATCCTGAGCCGTGCCTTCCATCGAGCCGTGCCAGGCGTCTCGTCGGCCGAGCTTGATCTCGGACCCGTCGTTGAGCAACTGCGCGTACGCGACCTTGCCGGCGAATCCGTCCAGGTGAAGCTCTCGGATCGGCCACGCCAGGACGTGCACGTAGAGGCGCCGGGCCTCCGGGTTGTAGGTCAGCCGGCAGTCCCGGGGCGCCTGGAACTCGTCGGGCGCCTGCGTGCAGCCGTAGATCGAGCGGCCATGCTGCCTCATCCATCGTCCCATGGCGGCCAGGCGGTCCATGGCGCGCCGGTCAAGCTCCCCGCGCGCCGTCGGCCCAACGTTCAGCAGCAGGTTGCCGCCCTTGCCCACCGTGTCTATCAGCATCTGGACGAGCTGCTCGACGCTCTTCCACGTGGCCTCGTCGCGGTGATATCCCCAGGAGCCGGAGAAGGTCTGGCAGGTCTCCCACGGCACGGGCTCGCCGTCCATCTTGACCCACTCGCGCACCATGAACTGCTCGGGCGTGCGGTAGTCCCATCCGCCCGGCACGTTCAGCAGGTCCAGCCGGTCGTTGACGATGATGTCGGGCTGGAGCTCACGCGTTGCCTTCAGCAGGCGTTCGGACTCCCAGTCGTCCCTGCCCTTGCCGTCCTCTCCCGGGAAGGAGAAGTCATAGAACAAGACGTCCACCTTGCCGAACTCGGTCAGCAGCTCCCGGACCTGCGCCAGCATGTAGTCTGCGTATTTGCGGACGTCCCTGCCCTTGGTCTCCTTTCTGAACTCCGCGTTGTCGCGCATCGGGTGACAGCTGTCCACGGGGTACTCGGGGTGATGCCAGTCGAGGAGCGAGTAGTAGAAGCCGACTTTCAGCCCTTCCTCCCGGAATGCCTCGACCATGGGCTTCAGGAGGTCCCGGCCGTACGGCGTGTTGGTCGCCTTGTAGTCGGTCTGCTTCGAGTCCCAGAGGCAGAACCCCTCGTGGTGCTTGCTGGTGACGACGAAGTACTTCATCCCCGCGTCTCTGGCCGCCCGCGCCCAGGCCTTCGGGTCGTAGAGGTCGGGATTGAAGTGGTCGAAGTACTGCTGGTAGTCCTCGTCCGTGATGCGCTCCTGGTTCTTGACCCACTCGTGCCGAGCCGCCAGCGCGTAGAGCCCCCAATGGATGAACATGCCGAACCGATCGTGCGCCCACCACTTCATGTGTTCTTTGGCTTCCACTGCGTTCCTCCCCGGTCCCGCGTCTCCTGCCGGCCGGGCAGTTCGGCACAGTGCCGGCCGAGCCCGGCCTCGGCGCAATGCTATAGCGGGCCGGCTGCTCTGTCAACGAGACGGCGTGACGAAGCGGCAGGGCCTTTGCATTCGGTGGCGGGAAGTGTTTCAATGGCCCCCGTGGGCAGCCAGAGGCACATGCCGGACCAGGAGGGTCTGCGGCGCGAGAACGAGCGGCTCCGGGAGGAGGTCGACCGTCTGCGCAAGCGCGTCAACTACCTGGAACGCCGGCACGTGGCCGAGAAGACATATGCGGAAGGCATCAGAGTCCTGCGCGAGCTGGATATCGAGGGGGCGATCGAGCTGTTCGAGAGCATCCCGGCCGACGTGATGGACACCACCGAAGCGCTCCGCAAGTCCCGGGAGCTTCGGGCCCGCGTGGCCGCCTACAAGAAGGTCAGGACCAGAGTCAACCGCGTCTTGCTCTTCCTCGGCTCGATCCTGGTGATCATCGTGATGCTGGCCCTTGCGCTTCGCTGAAGGCGCCGTCAGCGGAAGCGGCGGGGGTCTATGGGGTATTCGCCCCACTCGTCGCGGCAGCGCTTCATCTCCAGGATGTTCTCCCTTGGCGCGCCCACGGCCAGGGAGTGGCTGGAGCCCATGATGTATCCGCCGCCCGGCGCCGCGTGCGTGAAGGCGTAACGGGCGTCCTCGCGGATGTCTTCGGGCGAGCCGTGAACCAGGTGCTCGTGCCAGATGCCGCCCCAGAGGCAGAGGCGGTCCCCCACGCGCTCCTTCAGCGCCTTGATGTCCATTCCGGCGCTGGCCTGGATTCCTTCGTAAGCGTCGTAGAGGTCGGCCAGCTCCTCGATAACGGGCCAGGTGTGCCCGCAGCAGTGCTTGAGGACCTTCAGGCCGAGCCGCCGCGCCTCCTCAACGTGGGCCTTGTGCCAGGGATAGACCATCTCGCGGTATATGCTCGGGCTGGCCATCAGTGCCGTGCTGCTGCCCAGGTCTCCGCTCGGCATGATGGCGTCCACGCCCATCTGCGCGAGGGTTCTGACCTGGCGCAGGAGCAGCATGCCCCGAAGCTCAGCGATCTTCTTGCACACCTCGGGTTGAAGGATCAGGTTCATCCAGCTCTCTTCCTCGGTGGCGCCGAAGCGTGGGAACTCCAGGTCGCTGCACAGCATGACCACGTAATGCGTGTCCGCGAACTCCCTGACCAGGTGATGGCCCAGCTCCCAGCGTGAATCATTCGGGTCGCCCGGCGGCTCCTCCTCCAGCCGGTCGATCTGCGCCTGGACGCTCTCGACGGTCGGCGGAACGTAGTCCTCGGTGTTCCGCTTGTAGGGCATCAGGTCGTGAGTGGTGGCAGAGACGCGATAGATGTCGCCGTTGGAGTCGCGGTAGGTCACGTCGTCCAGCTTCTCCATCGGCTCGGGGCGGTACTCCTCGGGCGGGACCCTGTAGGCGTGGACGATCTCCATGCCGAGCGCGCGGATCAGGTCCGGGATGTCGCGCTTGTAGCTCTCGACGACCTCGTCGCGCGCGCCGTCCCAGAGCGCCTGCGTCTCCTTCATCTTGGCGTGCACGAAGGTCTCGCGTCCCAGGATATCCTCATACACGTTGTAATCGATGAAGTGCTCGCCCCACGGGATGACGTCGGGCTCGCGGTGCTCCAGCGTGGCGATCACGCGCTCTCTGGGAAGCATCGAATGACCTCCTGGGGCATCGGCCGAAACACGGAGCTCGCCTACGTTTCCTGCGGCTTCCGTTACGCGCGAGCGCGGTCCGTCGTTGTCGAGCCCGACGCCCCTATGGTATCGTTGCTGCGCTCAAGCCACAAGAAGACGGAGGCACCGCGATGCGCAAGTGCATGTGGACGAGTTACTTCATCGACCTGTCGCCCGAGGAGGCCGTCCGCCTGTTCGCTGCGGAGGGGTGGACGGACCTGGAGCTCTCGACCGAGCATGGCGCGGCGCTCCTTGAGCGCGGCGATCCGGCGGCAACCGGGGAGCGGTTCCTGCGCCTCTGCGCCGACCTGGGCGTGAGCGTGCCGCAGGGCCACCTGAAGCTGACCGCCGACATCGCGCGTCCCGATCCTGCGCGCCGGCAGGAGGAGCTGGAGGAGCTCAAGCACTGGCTCGACCTCTTCGCCGCGCTCGGCATACTGGCCGCGGTCCTTCATCCCGGGGGCCCGAACTGCCTGCAGGGAGAGGAACCTTCGCAAGCCGTGCTTGACGCGAACGTCGAGTCCCTCGCCCAGCTCACGCGTCACACGGGCGGCGGCCCGCCCACCATCTGCCTGGAGAACGGCCCCAACGCCGGCCGGCTGCTGGCGCTGATCGAGGCCGTCGGCGGCGAGGGCCTGGGCATCTGTTTCGACACCGGGCACCTGGGCCTCCTGCGCGCAAAGGACCCCGGCGCGGGCCAGAGCGAGCGCGACTTCATCGTGCAGGCGGGCCGGCACCTGAAGGCGCTGCACATCGCCGACAATGACGGGTCAGGCGACCAACACCTCCTGCCCTATGAGGGCGGAGCCGTCGACTGGCGCAGCGTGATGCAAGGCTTGAAGGAGATCGCGTACGACGGGCCGTTCAACTTCGAGGTCCCGGGCGAGAGCGGGTGGGGCGAACCGCTGAGCATGCAGCAAAGGATGGACAAGCTTGACCGCGCCGTCCGCATCGCGCACCGGCTGATCGAGACCACCGGTGCTTCGTTGGCCTGAAGGCGAGGGGAGGGAACGTGGAACTCCGGATCATGGCGGACGTGCCGACCAGCATCGCTCGTCCGTTGGACGAAGTGCAGGTGTCGTTCGGCTCCGCCTCCGAGGGCGCGGAACTGATCGTGCTCGATGGCGCGCACCGGCAATACG
>CAYUDW010000042.1:0-3481 GCA_964442595.1 uncultured candidatus Brocadiaceae bacterium | reverse complement strand
TCCGCCTCCGAGGGCGCGGAACTGATCGTGCTCGATGGCGCGCACCGGCAATACGTGTGCCTGCCTGCCGCCGGGGACGGGGCGGTCTTCACCGCGGGCGGTGCACTCGGCAAGCACGTCGCCATCCTTCGCGACGAGGATGGCAACGAACTGGACCGCGCCACCTTCACCGTGGACTGCCGCACGCGGATCGACGACGGCGGCCCGTTCGCCGAGCTGCTCGACGTACTCGACTACACCATGAACCGCCGCGGCGCCATGCAGATGGCCCAGGTGGACGGGCGCACCTATTCCTTCTTCGTCCGCTGGCTGCGCGACCACGTCCACACGCTCAAGGGCAACAAGTACTTCCACGCCGGCCTGAAGTCCGGCATAGACCTCTACCTGGACACCCAGTGCGAGAACGGGATGGTCTGGGACAACATCTACGAGCGCAACCCCCGCCCGAACTGGTGGGACCATCACTTCAAGGACGAGTTCATCCGCCAGATCACCGACGGCCGGTGGGAGCTGAAGCGCATCCCCGTCGAGGCCGACGTCGAGTACCTGCTGGTCGAGGGCATTTACTTCACCTGGAAGGCGACGGGCGACACCGGGTGGATGGAGTCCGCCCTGCCGAACGCAGCGAAGGCCATCGAGTACTGCACCACGGATCGCTACCGCTGGTCGGAGAAGTACGGGCTCGTCAAGCGCGGCTACACCATCGACACGTGGGACTTCCTGGTCCAGGAGGATGCGGCCATCTACGATCACCCCATGGTGATCGGGCCGAAGACGCCGTTCGGCATCATGCATGGCGACAACACGGGCCTGATGGCCGCCTGCCGGCAGATGGTCGAGATGCTGACGGCAACCGGCCGGAGCGAAGAAGCCGCCCGCTACCTCGAACTCGGGCGCGAGATCAAGGAGAGCCTGGACCGCGTCGCCTGGAACGGCCGCTTCTTCCGCCATCGCGTGCCCGAACAGCCGGAGCAGCGAGACCTCGGCGTGGACGAGGCCGAGCAGATGTCCCTGTCCAACAGCTACGCGCTGAACCGAGGCATCGACCACGCGCAGTGCGTGGCCATCATTCGCGAGTACCTGAGGATCCGTGACGAGCTGCCCCACGGCTCTCCGGGCGAGTGGTACGCCATATATCCCTGGTTCGGGAAAGGCTTCGGCCGGCATTGTGTGCCGGGCGAGTACATGAACGGTGGCGTGTTGAGCATCGTGGCGGGGGAGCTGGCGCACGGGGCGTTCGAGCACGGATTCGAGGACTACGGCGCCGACATCCTGCTCCGGGTGCTAGAGCTGGCGCGCTCCCAGGACGGCTACCTGCCCTGCACGTTCAAGGGATTCCAGAAGGAGCCGCCGGAGCCGGAGTTCACGCCGCTGGACCTGCGGGGCGCCGCCACGGTGGACTTCCACGGCGAGACGGCGGGACGCGGCTGGACCATGGAATCCCCGGCCAACGACCTGCGCAACATGCCGGTCGGACGCCAGGTCTTCTGCGGAATCCCGTTCGACGTCATAGACCCCGCCGAGAACGACCGGCGCGCCTGCGCGGCGCTGTCCATCGACGGGGAGCCGTTCGCTGAACGCGCTGTCGTGGAGGCCGGCGGCGTGACGGCCAGGTCGGTCTACTTCCTCCACGCCGCGAGCAACACGAGCGAGGTGGCCGGCGAGTACGCGATACGCTACGCGGACGGTACCAGCGAGACGCGCTACCTGCGCATGGGCAAGGAGATAACGGGCTGGTGGCAGCCGGGCGATACTCCGCTGGCCAGGCTGGCGTGGTGGGGGGAGAATGCCGCGTTTGAGAACGTGGGCGTCGTGGCGTTCGGCTGGAGCAATCCCCACCCCGAAAGGCCCATCGCGTCCATAGAGATGGGGGCGCCGAGGAGCGGCGGGATCCTGCTGGTGCTCGCCGTCACGCTCTCCAGCGCGGAGGTCTACTTCGGCCCGTCGCCGCTCTCGTACGGCATACCGGACAACTGGGGCGCGGCAGCCGTTGCCTACGCGGTGGTCGAGGGACTGGCAGGCGTTGTGGATCGCGGCGTGGCCTTCGACACGGCCGGCATTGCGCCTCGCTGGACCGCCACCGGTCGGGACGAGGTGGACGTGGCGATCAAGTACCCCGAGTCGGGCGGTTACGCGGCCTACCGCTACCGGCACGCGCCCGAGAGGGGGGAGCTGACGCTTGACCTGACCGGCAGCGGAGGGCGCTTCGTCTGCCACGTGCTGCTGCCGGAGGGCGCGCGCGCAGCCACGAGCGTGACCTGCGACGGGGCCACCGTCGCGTTCGAAAACGTCCAGGTGGAGGGCTCGCGCTATGCAGACTTCGACCTGAAGCCGTGCGGGCCATGCCGCATCGCGATAGGCTACGAGTGAGATATCCGCGGGCGCCCCGGGGGCAAAGGTCTCTCACTGCGACGTCTTCTCGGCCAGCACGACGGTGATGTTGTCGCGGCCATCGGTGGCCCGCGCCGTTCCCACCAGCGCCTGGCAGACCGTCTCGATGCCCTCCGCGCCGGCCATCAGCCGTTCGATCTCCTCGTCCGGCATGCTCTCGGTAAGTCCGTCGGTGCAGAGCATCAGCCGGTCACCGAGCTTCATCTTGATGGCCCGCAGGCCAGGCTTTGGGTTCCCGCCCATGCCCACGTAGCGCAGTAGTTGCCCCCTCATGGGGTGCTGCTTCGCGTCTTCCCGGCTGATGAGCTTGCGGCTGACCAGTAAGCCGACCAGGGAGTGGTCCTCGGTGAGGGGCTCAAGGGCGCCATCGCGCAGCAGGTAGGCCCGGCTGTCCCCCACGTGCGCGATGTGCGCCAGAGGGCCACGCGCGAGCACCAGGGCGATGGTTGCCCCCATCTTGCGGTGCGGCCCGAGTTCGCGGCTGCGTTCCTTCATGCGGTGATTCATGGCGGCGAGGACTTCGGTGAGCCCGTCCTCGATCTCCTTGACGGACGGCTCCCGAAGGTGCTCCAGGTGTTCGGCCAAGAGTTGAGGAAGCCATTCCATGGCCAGGCTGGACGCCACCTCTCCTGCGGATTCCCCGCCCATCCCGTCGGAGACGGCCAGCAGGCCCTGTTCGGGCAGTGCCAGGCAGGCATCTTCGTTGTTCTCGCGGATGCGGCCTATGTCACTGGCCCAGCAGACGCGAAGATCTGCGCTCGTGGCGCATCCGGCCGTTCTCTGCTCAGTCACTCCATCTTCCCCCGAAAACGGGCCGGTCCGACAGACTCGCTGTAGCAAGGCCCGTGCCGTTGGCTTCCCTTCCACCCCTGCGCATTCGGCGTCGCGCAACACTATCACAAAGTCAACGGGCCCGACCGAAAGCCCCGGCTGTGCCAAGACAAAGATCAGATAGAAGCAGGCAGCCCGGTCAACCACAAACACCCAACGGTGCGCACCGCCGGAAGACGCGGGCAAACGCCCTGACGCGAAGCGTCGAACCTCGCCTTTGCGAGCCGACCTCAGCCGCCGCTCCCCAACGACCCACTAG
>CAYUDW010000041.1:9617-20163 GCA_964442595.1 uncultured candidatus Brocadiaceae bacterium | reverse complement strand
AGAAGCGCCACGCCCAGCAGCAGCCAGAAGAACGCCATGGTCACCTTGCTGTGGACGGACTGCCACATCTCCTTCAGCATGATGGGATTGGCGGCACCGTCCAGTTTGTCCCTAATCTTTCCGAGCATTCCCGTCGCCTCTGCCGGCCTGGGTGGCCTTCAGGAAGACCCTCTCCAGCATCTTGCCCTCGGGCACGATCTGATAGGGGATCAGCTTCCGGGCCACCAGGCTTGCGACCAACGGTGCGGCCTCTATGCTCTCGCCGGTCATCTCAACCTGGAGTATGTCGGGCTCGAACGAATGCACCTGCTTGACGGCCGGCTGCTCGAGCAGCACGCGCGCGGCCTGAGTCAGGTCGCCCACGATCCTCATTGTCAGCGTGGTCCTGCGGACGCCGTCGGCGTCGCGCTCCTCGGGACGACCGACGTACAGCATCTTCCCCTCGTCGATGATGACGACCTGGTCGACCAGGTCCTCCAGCTCGGCCAGGATGTGGGAGCTGATGAATATGGTCTTGTCCTCCCGGGACAGCAGTCGGAGGAGTTCCTGCAAATCGCGGCGTGCCTGCGGGTCCAGGCCGGCGGCCGGCTCGTCCAGCAGGAGCACCGGCGGGTCGTGCAGCAACGCCCGGGCCAGGCTGGTCCTCTGCTTCATGCCCCGGCTCAGGTCCTCCACCTGCTTGTCCAGCAGGGGGCCGAGCTCGATGAAGTCCACGATCTGGTCCACCCTACGGCGGCGGTCCTCGCCCTTGAGCCCGTACGCCCGGCTGAAGAACTCGATGTACTCGCGCACCAGCATGTGGGGATAGGTGCCCAGGAAGTCGGGCATGAAGCCGATGTGCCTTCGCACTTGATCGGCGTTGTGCCGGATGGAGCAGCCGTCCAGCCAGGCGTCGCCTTCGGTCGGGTCTTCGACGGTGGCCAGCATGCGCAGGGTGGTCGTCTTGCCGGCGCCGTTCGGGCCGATGAAGCCCCATATCTGGCCGCCCCTCAGCGTGAAGGTCAGGTGGTCCACGGCGGTCAGCCGGCCGAAGACCTTCGTGAGCCCCTGGACCTTCAAGTCCATCAGAAGACGCCCCTTATGATCGAGTTGCAGTAGGTGAACCGCGCAGAATCGAGCCAGATCAGCTCCTCGTACCGGCCGTCGCGCACAGCGATGAAGGCGTTCTGCCCGGCGTCGAAGGCCTGCTGCCACCGGCGGTTCATGGCGGTCGGCCCGTAGTCAGACACGTAGCCTCCCCTGAACTGGTCCGGTCCCTTCATGGCTACGCTCCGGGACAGCCTCACGGCTTCTGCCGCTGCCAGCGGGTCGGCCGAGGCGCTCTCGCCCTCCGCAAGGCGTTCGAAGGCGGCGTATTCGCCTTCGTATGCAACCACCAAACCACGCAACGGGGCGCCCAGGTGGTTCTCGACGTGGATGCGGCCGTTCTCCTTCCAGACTTCCAGCCGTTCGCGCGCCAGCCGCAGCCGCTGCGTGGAGTACCATGCCTTCGTGCGTGACGGAAGGGCGCCATCGTAGATCGGCCCGTCGGCCGCGTAGAGAACTCGCAGCCCGCCAAGCCCGAACGGGCTGTAACCCCGGCGCGAATCCCCCTCCGACAGCGAAACGAACCCCGGCAGCTCGTCAGGCGCTCCCCGCAGCCTGCGGCCCACCGTGGAAGGGCAGTAAACGGCGAACTGGGACATGGTGACGCGCCTCTGCGAGCGTTGGTCCAGCAGCTCCGTGGCCATGCACGCCGCCCAGGGCCGGAAGCCCTGCGCAACCATGTCCGCCACGACGACAGCGATGACGACGGACAGGCTCGCAAGCGGCACCACGGCATAGTAGACCAACGGCCGCTTCTTCTTGCCGACCACGTACCACCATCCCAGCGGACCGACCAGCAACGAGAAAGAGATCAGGATGACCAGGACGAAGGCGAACGGCGGTCGGTCATCAACCTGGAGGAGCGGATGCCAGGAGTCACGGCCCGCACGTACATCGATCACGTTCCTGCGCACGCCCATCCGCCGATCCGACAGGGGCAACTGCCTCGCCTCCTCCTCGTCCACGAAGCGGATACAGCCCATGCCCGCCCAGACCGTCCCGTCCGTCCGCCGGGTGAGCGGCGAACGTCCCTCGATCTGGCGAACGGCGGCTTCCTGCTCTTCGGGCGAAGCGCCAGCCACGAGGCAGAGCCCGCCCATGGCCACCCAGTCCAGCACGGCCTCCACGTCCATGCGACTGGAGTTCCAGGCCTCGCCGGTGACCAGAATGATGTTGAAGCCGCAGAGCCCCAGCCAGCTATCGGGCAGGTCACCCGGGCTCGCCTGACTGACGGAGAGGCTGGACGAGCCGGCCAGGCTGCCGGGCAGGGCCGGCCGCCGCGCCCCTGCCACAACCAGGACGGCCATCTCATCGGAGAGACCCGAGATGGTGCCCGAGATGGGGTAAGCGAAGGTGCCGGAAGGCGCGCCGCTGCGCGAGAGGCGCAGGTTCCCCCAGACCCACTCTTTCAGGAGCTCTCCCGTCCGGTCGTCGTAGAATTTGAGCGTGGCGCTGTACAGCGCGTCGCCGGGCACGGGCACGTAGAGCCAGCGCGTGCTGCTGCCCTCGCCTCGCAAGGTAAAGACGGCCGAGACGCTGCCGTAGGACTCCAGGACCACGCGGATCCCCCTCTCGGGGCCGCCGTTGGAGAACTGGAGCTTCAGCGGCACCACGGTCCCCCTGATGGCCGGGTCGGAGAACGGCGCAGAGACGTCGCAGCTCAGCCCCTCGGCGATCGCGACGCCCAGGCGCTGGGCGTGCGCTTCGGGCGCTCCCAGCATGGCCGCCAGCGAAACCACGAGCAGCAGCGTCAGACGCCTGGTCATGTCCCAATGATCCTCTTCTCGTTCGCGTCGATCAGCCTCGCGGCCAGCGCGCGCCCGCTCTCGCCGTCGAGCCGGGCGGCGTGCTGCAGGATGATCCGGTGACCCAGCACCGCCGGGCCGGCTTCCCGCACGTCCTCGAATCCCACGGCCGGCCGGCAGTCGATCAGCGCCAACCCCTTGCAGACCTGCGCCAGCCAGATGGCCGCCCGCGGCGAGGCGCCGTACTTCACTAACCTTCTTACCTCCTCGGGCGCCTCTTTATTCTCCGGGCTGGTCACCGCCACCAGGGAGGAGATGTGCTCCGCGATGGCCTGGGGGATCAGGATCTCGTCCGCCATCGCCTGGAGCTTGTGCACGGCGGCCCTGTCCAGTATCTGGCCGGGCAAGGTGGGACGGCCGTCCTTGCGCGTGGTAATGATCGTCCTGAGAACTTCGCGGTCGGTACCCGTCACGTCGATCTTGCAGGCGAACCGGTCCAGTTGCGCCTCCGGCAGGGGATAAGTGCCCTCCAGCTCTATGGGGTTTTGGGTGGCCAACACGCAGAACGGTTCCTCCAGCGGCATAGTCGTGCCGAGCTGGGTGACCTGCCGCTCGCTCATCGCCTCCAGCAGGGCGGACTGCGTCTTCGGGCTGGCGCGGTTGATCTCATCGGCCAGCAGCAGGTTGGTGAACACGGGCCCGGGGCAGAACCGCATCTGCCGACCGTCGGCCTGGCTTTCCAAGACGTAGCTGCCCGTGATGTCCGCCGGCAGCAGGTCGGGGGTGAACTGGACGCGGCTGAACTTCAGCCCCAGCGTGGCGGCCACAGACTTGGCCAGGACGGTCTTGCCCAGGCCCGGCAGCCCCTCCAGCAGGACGTGCCCGCGGGCCAGCACCGTGGCGAAGACCAGGCGCGTCAGGTTCTCTTTGCCCAGGATCACGTTGTTGACGGCGTCGAGGACGGCGCGGCAGCGGGCCGCGGCCTCCTCCAGTTCCGCACGCGGAGTCAGCTCAGCTTTCTGTACCATTTACCGGGAATCCTCGACGGTCGGCTGGCCGAAGTAGTTCTTCATCACGTCGTTGTGCCTTGGGAGCAGGCGGCTGTGCCAGGTTATGCGTTCGTTGCCCGCGCCGAACTGCACCGCCGCGCCGGGCTGATCGCCCGCTGCGGCGTCCGGCGACGTTGACTCTTCCGGCGGGCTCAGCGCGAACCCGAGGGGGACGTCTGCCTCGCCCAGGTTGCCCGTGAACTTCTCGTCTTCGAACTCACCGAAGTTGGTGCCCGTCTGCCCCGAGCCCTCCAGGGCGGCCGGGCCCGGCCCGCGCGTCACGCCGCCCCTGCCCGGCCGCTCCCCGCTGCGGGGGTTCAATCCCAGCCTGGCGCACAGACCGGAGCAGCAACCGGCCTTCTCACCGGACATGCATTCGGCGGCAGCGATCAGCTTTCGCAGCGATTCGGCGTCCCCGGGGTTGAAACCGGCTTTGCCCGCCTTGCACGCTTTAAGCAGTCGCGCCACTTCCTCCGGCGAGAGCTCCCCGAGACCCATCCGCTGGCAGAGGCCGGCCAACTCCGCAGCGTCCATGCCTGCCAGGCACTGTCCGAGCTGCTGCAACTGGTCCGGACTCAGCCCGCCGCCCTTGCAAAGGGACCGAAGGAAGGCCAGCTCCTTATCGCTGAAAGCGCGCTGTCCTGAAGCGCACTTCTTCATCAACTCATCGAGTTCCTCCGCGCTGAGCTCTGCCGCCTTCGCGAGCTGCTGCACGGTTTCGCGGGCCTCCCCGCTTGCGAGCAGCTCGGCCGCCCGGTGCACCTCCTCCTCTGTGAGACCCTTCATCTCCTGCATGAGGTTGCGCAGGGAGGCGAGCGTGCGCTGCTGCTCCAGGAACCGCCGTTCGCCGTCGGCCAACTGGCGCTTCAGCTCCTCGCGCAGGCCGTCCAGGGCCTGCCAATCCGCAGCGGTCAGGCTCGGCGCTTCGTCCCGCTTCATCTGCTCGAGCACTTCCTGCGCACGCTCGACGTAGCTCTCCTCGACCAGCTCGGCCTCCTTGATCGTGGCTACCAGGTCCTCCATGCGGGTCAGCGGGGTCACGGCGATCTCGGCGCGAGCCCGGGGCGGGCGCATGTCCGGCAGCAGCATGACCGCCATCACGGCCGCCAGTGCGGCCGCCCACGTGCCGATCTGCCTGAGGGGCACGCCCGCGCGCAGGGGCACGTCCAGGCGCCTCACGCCGCCCGCCCAGTCCTCGCCCCGGGCCTCGGCCAGCGCCATGAAGGTGCCTTGACTGCCGCTGGCGACGTCCGCAAGGGCGTCGGCCCGCCAGGCGGATATCCGCCACTCGCTGTCCCTGGCGATCAGGTAACCGGCTGCCGCGGCGACCCAGAATGGCATGAGCCAGAGCGCCTGTAGCAGGGGCGGCCAGAGCAACTTCGAGAGGAAGGCCAGCGTGATGATGGCCACCGCTCCCGGCGCGGCCAGATGCGTCAGCCGGCAGAAGAAGCGGAAGGCGGAGCGGCTGCGGCGGTAGCGACGGCTGGCGCGCTTCAGACTTTCGAGGGGAGCCGACTGCTCAGGTCCGGCCCCCGTAGGACGGCTTCCCATGCCCATCACCCCTCTCCTGCGCCATGCGCTCACGGCGGAAACGCACCGTACCTTCTCGGGCACCCCTCCCAAGAAAGCAACAATCCTGCCCGCGCTTCGGGCACCTATGGTAACGCACGACGCGGCGCTGTCAAAGCGCAAAACGCCCCTTCACCCGAGCGTGAGGCGCCGTCAGCCCGCAGCCGCTCCCGCGCACACGCACAAGAGCTGGCTCCCAGGGGTTGATTTGCCCTTCAGCTACGGGCTAGCATTGCGCAGGGCTGCATGACGGCGTGTCTGTCGCGGCATATCTGCGGGATCGGATGGAGGGAGGCGGAGATGAGCGATTCCGACTTTGGCGGTTGGCTGCTCTGGATTGCCCTGGGCATTGGTGGTCTGATCGTCCTTTCGACGTTGTGGCAACGCGCGCAGCGTGAAGTGGCCGGCCAGGCTGCCAACAAGTTCGTCGAGATAGCCCAGGAGCTGGAGGAGATGTCGGCCCAAGCGGGCGAGATGGCCGCTGCGGCGCAGCAGGCCGTCGAAGCCGAAGCCTATACCGGCCGGCTGGGGGACGAGTACGTCGGCCTGCTGGGTAGCCCGGACATCGTCGGCCTTTTCGGCTTGCCGGCCGCTGACAAGGAGATATCCCGGTCGCCCGAGAGGGGGAGTGCCACGGTGCGATTCGTGCCGGCCGGATCCACGTTCGAGGTCGCCGGCTACAAGGTCCAGCACGTGGCCGACGTGGCAGCAGACACAGAGGCCTGTCGGTGGAAGGCAGGCCAGGAAGGACACGAACTGACCGACCTGCCGGAGTTCGGCGCCGGAGCGTTCCTCTACTGGAGCGACGTCAGTGGCAGGGGGGAATCCTGCGTGTTGTTCTTCTGGGATGAGGGGGCGGCAGTACGGATCAACCTGTGGACCGTCGGCGCGCCCCTGGAGACTACGCAGGAACTGGCGCGCAGAATGGCTGCCAGGCTGCCAGCGCGCCCAACGGGGGCGGCGCGTTAGAGCCCCTGAAGGCCTTCAGGCGGAACAGCACCACTTGGCGCATTCCGACCGGCCCGACGAAGGTATCTGGACAGCGAACAGCATGCCAGGGCGATTCCCAACGAAGTCGCGTACACGAGCGTCGAATCGGGGTCTGGGTAGCCAGGATTGTAGCCTCCGCCCGGCAAAGTGAAATCCAGGCAACGGAGAATGCTACCCAACCCGATGGCGACTGCTGCGCACGCCAGGCCAAAGGCGGCCCAGCCGCCGAAGTGGGTCCACAGGAAGAGCGACCGCCACCGCACACATTTGGGCGCCAAGTGCAGACACACGACCAGCATGTACGGGAGCGGCCCATAGAAGAAGAGCAGGTCTGCCACCGCATGTGCCAGCGGGAGGAATGGCCCTATGGGCGTCCCAGCGGAGCTGGCCCCACTGTAGTCGACGTACATGCAGTAGAGGAAGGCCGCGGCGGCCAAGCTCCAGAGGAGAAACCACCACCGAAGCCGCCGCCAGACCATGCGAGCCATCATCGCTCCGGCGTCGCTTCCCCCGTCCGAAGTCACCCCGCCTCTTGAGTGAGCCCCGGACCTGATGAACGCTCTGGACAGCGGGACGCTGAAGAGCGCCGAAAGAACAAAGGAGATGGCGGGAAGCAAAAGGAGCACCATAGGCTTGTCCACCCCGCTGTCTTGCTGTTGCCCGTCCAGCGGCTAGCCGAAGAAACAGAGGGCCGAATCCGCACATTCTCTCACAGCGCCCGGCTGCGGGTGCGCCGGTGGAACCAGCACGCGCCCCAAAACAGAACCGTCGTGAATACCGCGAGCATGAGAAGGCTCAGCCAGCCCGGGAAGTAAGGAGTCTGGCCGAATCCCGACCGGATGAGATCACCGGCGTAGGAGAGAGGCGAGACCGGCGCAATCCAGCGCGCCCACGCGGGCATCTGTGCGATGGGCAGGAAGACGCCGCTGACGAACAGCAGCGGCAGACGCACCAGGTTCGAAAGCAGCATGATGTTGGACGGGCTGCTCGCAGGAGGGGCGGCCAGCAGCACCCCCAGCGACGCAAAGCTCAGCGCGCCAAGCACGATGCCGGCGAGAAGCAAGAGCGGGCCCGTCACCTTCGCGTCCGTCAGGGCCAGCCCGATGACCACGGGGATCACCGAAAGGCAGGCCCCGAACACGAGGCCGCTCAGCACGTCTCCGGCCAGGATGGACCTGAGCGACACGGGCGCGGAGATAAGCCGCTCGTAGGTCTTCGCGCGCCGCTCCCAGGGAGTCACCAGGGGACCGACGGCGCTGGCCGTGAACCACAGGGCCATGGCGACCATGCCGGGCACGATGTTCTCCGCCGCCACGGGGCGCCCCATCTTAAACGTCAGGAAGAAGAACACGGGGAACAGCACCCCGAAGATCAGAACGGGCGGCTTCAGGTAGTAGAGGAGCGCGTTCTTCTTCACTATGACCAGGGCACCGCGCGCCTCTCGTCGCCAGGCCTGTGCCATCGGACTCATAGGGCCGCCTCCCCGCTGCCCGTCTCGGTCAGGAAGAGGAAGACGTCCTCTAGGCTGGGCTTGCAGGTGCTCAGTTCCCGCACGTCCAGCCCTTCCCGATCGGCCAGTCCGGCCAGCGCCACCGCGGTGCGGCCCGGATGCTGGGTGTAGAGCAGCAAGCGGTCGCCCTCGGACACCACGCGTTCCACGCCAGTCAAGGCCTCCAGGTCGTCCTCGGAAGGAGCGCCCGTCTCGAAGCTGACCTCCACGTACTGGCTCGACCTCACGAGATCACGAAGCTGGTGGGGCGTGTCGATAGCCACGATCTCCCCCCGGTTGATAATGGCGACCCGGTCGCACATCTCCTCCGCTTCGGCCATATTATGCGTGGTGAGGAAAACCGTGAGGCCGTCACGATTGAGGTCGCGGACGATCTGCCGGATCAGGCGCGCGCTTTGCACGTCCAGGCCGCTGGTCGGCTCGTCCAGGAAGAGCAGCTCGGGCTCGCTGACAAGGGCCGTGCAAAGCATCAGCCGCTGCCTGAGGCCCTTCGAGAGGGCACGTGCCTTCTGCTTCTTGCGCTCGCCAAGCCCCATCAGGCCGAGCATGCGGTCACCCTCCGCCACACGCCTTTGGCGCGGCACGCCGTGCAGCTCCGCCATCAGCATCACGTTCCGCCAGACGCTCAGGTCCAGATAAACGTTGGCCTCCTCCGGCACGATGCCCAGGTGCTCGCGCGCGGCCAACGGCGCCGTGCGGATGTCGTGGCCCCGCACGGTAGCGGTGCCCTCCGTGGGGTCGATCACTCCGGTCAGCATGCGCACGGTGGTCGTCTTGCCGGCCCCGTTAGGTCCCAGGAAACCGAACACCTCGCCCTCGTTCACCTCGAACTCCACGTGGTCCACGGCGGTCAGGTCGCCGAACCGGCGCGTCAGACCTCGGACCTCGATCACGGCTGTCATCGCTGCTCCTGTTCCTTCCCGCAGACGAGCCAGAGTCCCAGGCCAGTGTCGGGATCGTTCTCAGGCAGCGCCGCGTCACCGACCACGTCAAAACCCCGTAGACCGGCCTCTTCCGCCCAGCGGCGGAAGGCGTCCCGGCTGCGGGAGTGCGATCGTCCTCGTCGTCGTGCTCGTCGTCCTCGGGTCCCGCCACAGCTCCCGCAACGGCAAAGCGCGGAGCGCCCCTGCCGACGCTGCACACCCCGACCCACAATGGCTCGATCCTAGCGCCGCTCCCTCTTGAGCTGGGCCCTCAGCTCGGCCAGTTCGCGATGCAGACGTTGCACGGTCTCGCGCAGTTCCATGACCTCCCCGCGCAGCGCCTCCTGCTGCCGAAACAGCTCATGCGCGAAGGGCGGCAATTCCGGCGGGCCGCCCATCTCGTGGGCTTCGGCCTCCAGCCTCTCGGCCTCCTCCCAGAGCTCCCTGGCGCGTTCTACCCGGCCCCGTTCCTTCAGTTCGCCGGCTTCCCGGCGGAGCTCCTCGGCCCTGGCCAGCAAATGCTGCCTCTCCGGCTCGGGCCGACGTTCGCGGCGCTCGATGGCCTCGCGCAGGCCGCGCTCGCGCTCCTCAGCCTGTTCACGCAGCCCGTGGGCCAGATCCGGCATGTCGGCCTCTTCGGCCATGTGCGCCATCTTCATGAGCACCTGGATCTGGTGCTTGGCCCGCTCGATGCGCTCGGCTTCTTCATGCCTGCCGGCCCCGTCGAGCGCCTCGGCCTCGGCGTGCATCGCGGCAGCCCGTGCCGCTGCCCGGGCACGCTCCAGTGCGACCCGCGCCTCGGGGGGCACGTCACGCCGTTCCCTCTGGGCCATGACGGCATGAACAGAGAGAACGACCACAATTGCCAACAAAGCAAGCAAGACCGCCCTATATCGCCCCATCCTGCGCCTCCTCACCTCGAAAGGTATCCTGTCTTCCCGCGTCCGTACGTGCCACTATTATAGCCGCTTGCCGCCCATTCCGCCATTCCCTTCAGTTAGCCTGCGGCAACGCCCTCGAGAGTTGCTCGATCGCCTCGGCCACCCGCCGCCGGTGCTCGTAGAGCGGCCCCGGATCCTTCGAATACGTCCTATCGTCCTTGATCACGGAGTCGGGCACGGCCGCCAGCTCCCGGGCCCGGGCCACAAGATTCACGTCCACGCCCTTCGCCTCGGCGGCTTCTATCAAGGCATCCAACACGCAGAAGTACTCGTAGTCCTCGATCCCCTCCCGCAGCATCTCCCAGCGAATGGAGTCAACGGGCCCGCACAAGTACTTGGCCTCGTCATTCTTGACGTCGCGGGTGGGCGGATAGAGGAAGCGCCCGTCGCCGTTGCCCCAGTAGCCGATCTGCCCGCGTTCGAAGCTGTATCCCGAGACGTAGGCCATCGGGTCCACCCACGGATTCTGCACGTCGGGCGGAGGGAACGCAGCCGCGCTGGTCCAGTAGTTCGAGGACCAGACGAGCTGCCCTTCCACGCCCCACTTGCGGGACAGCCACGCCCACACGCGCAGGTCCGTGGCCGGGCGGTCGATGAAGAGCCCGATGTAGGGGGCCTTCGGGCCGGTGCAGAGGTACCACCAGAAACGTCCCCCGTGCTGCTTGCGCTCCCGGATGGCTTCGGGCGCGACCGCGCTCACCACGGGGCACCACAGGTCCACGTGGCCGAACAG
>CAYUDW010000041.1:3561-9517 GCA_964442595.1 uncultured candidatus Brocadiaceae bacterium | reverse complement strand
CCCGGGCAGCGGACCAGGTTCGCCGCATCGCCGGCCCGCGAGAACTCCAGGTCGTCGAACCACGCCGTGCCGACCGCCTCTCCGCCCTCGGTCCAGCGCGCGGGCCTGAGGTGGATGCGCACGGACCTCGTGCGTTCGTTCAGCCGCCCGTCAGGGCCCGGGATCGTGATTCCCTCGCGCTGCCAGCGGCCGTTGCCCGTCCGCCGCACGTCGACGTTGTAATACGGAATCCACTGCCCGGCGCCGTCGTACTGTTGGACGGTGACCAGGTAGGTTTGGCTCGGTTCCTGCGTCCTGGCCCACCACGAGAAGCGGTACTCGCACGCCGGATCCACCGGAATCGGTTCCGCGCTGTAGCCGGCCACGGAACCAGCGGGATCTGCGTCCACGACCCTGAAGCAGCGCCCGCCCGAACGGGGCTCGGCAGCATCGTAGGCGCCGCCCTTCCAGGAAACGGCGGGGAACTCCACGCGGATCGGGTCGAGCGGCGCCGGCGAGTAGGGCGCAATCCGGTGCGCGGCGAAGTCCCTGTGGTAGAGGTCGAGCACCTGGCGGAGTTCCTCGGTGGTCTCCAGGTTGTGGAAGCGCCTGATCGTGCCGGCGCTCAGGCCGAAGGCGGTTTGAAGGTGCGTCTGCCGCGGGAGCGCGAAGTCCCATACCCGCAGCCGCATCGGCACGGACGCGCGCCAGCCCTCTGCGGACAGCGTCACGCTCCCGGTGTAGAGCCCGGCCGGCTGCCCCTCGGGCACGTGCACCGTGATCCAGAACGGATGGTTGACGCCGGCCTCGAGCGTCCGCCCCGGCTCGTAGGGGGGCAGCGGGTCCGGCCACCAGCCGGGCGCGCCGGCGGAGTCGGTCGGGTGCGTGACCCGCACGTACGCCACCTGCGCCACGTCGATGTTGCCCGCCGAGAGCACTGCGTCCGGCCCGGAGAGGTCCGAGACTTCAACCCAAACGTCTATCAGGTCCTTGCTCGGCCGCAGCACGAGCTGCACCGGTTCGTACTCGTTTCCCGCGGCCTCAACTTCAATGGTTGGCCTTGTCTCAGAGGGCGCCGGCCGCTGCCTTGAGACCTTGTGGGTGCCCTCGCACCACCAGAGCTCGACCGGTCCGTCGGCGGGCAGCGCGTAGCCGAACGCGGCGTCGTGCAGGCCCGGAACGTAGAGTTCCATCCGAGCGCCGAAAAGCGAGGCGTCGCCCTCAAGCACCGCCAGATCGATCGCGTTCCGGCCGGCCCGCCGCAGCACGCAGGGCACCAGTACCTCCGTTTGGCCGCGCGGCGCCAGCGAGAACGCCCTCTCGGAACGGGACGCCGTGCCGTCCTCGGCGGTCACCGTCGCCACGGCGATGAGCTGTCGCGGCTCGGCCCGCAGGTTCGCTACCTTCAGCCTGCACACGTCATCGGCGAGGCCGGCCGGACCCGGGCCGGACAAGATTGACACGCCGACGCCCTCGCCCGGCTGCTGGACTTCGGGATACACCGTCCCGCCGATCATGTCCCCGGCGTCGGCGTCCAGCTCGGCCGAGTAGCGATAGCGGTTGAGCTGGAAGGAACCGGGCGGCCCGCCGGCGGCCTCGTCCCCACCTGTGGACCGCAGCCGGACGTAGACGGTCTCGGCCGGCAGCAGCGCCGGGGGGACTTCTGCCTGGACGGGCATCACACCGTCGAATGCCGCGAGCCTCACCCAGTTCGCCGCGTCTGTGCTGGCCTCGATCACGCCGCCGCCCTGGACGTGGTAGTTGCAGTTCACCTCGACGGAGACCGACCGCTGCAGGGCGCCGGGGATGCCGTGTCGATAGACCACTTCCGAGCCGGCGGCGAACGTCCAGCGATTCGAGTTGAAGCCGGCGGTGAACGAGTGCAGGGGCCGCGAGTAGTTGCAGCCTTCCGAGCGGAAGGGCGCCTCGAAGGCATAGCTTCGCCCTTCGATGACCTCTCCCTCACCGAGCTGCAAATCGCCCTTGCGGCGGTGGACGGGCTGAGTCGGCAAGAGGCGCACGTCGTCGAAGCCGACCTGGCCGATCACGTGCCACTGGCCGACGCGCACGTATGCGTCGGCAACCTGCCGCGCATCGGGCGTCGCGAACACGAGGCCGTGCTCGTGCCAGCCGGCCTCGGGGCGGAAGTCGCGGTTGCAGAAGCTCGGGCCGGCGATCAGGCAGCCGCCCGTCGCCGCGTCGCCGGAGGCGCGGAAGCTCATGCGGTAAAGGGCATTGGGCTCCAGCCTGTGGTCGGTCGTCCGCCAGAAGCTGGAATCATCCCCGGTGCCGGTCACGGCGACCCATCGGCCGCCCGGGCCCCTCTCCCAGTTTCCGGCGCCTTCCAGTCGCCAGCCTTCGGGCGTGTCCCGGCCGCGCTCGAATGAGTCGTTCGGGACGCCCCCGGCTTCGGCAGCACACAAGGCGAGCGTGAGCGCAGTGAGCAGGACTCGAACGGTGATCCTCATTGCGTTCCCCTTCCGCAAGCCGCCGGTTTCGCCCTTCATGGCAACACAAAGCCCCCGGACTGTCCAGCGCATACGCGGGGCAGCCGGCAGCCCCGTCAGAGCGCCGCCCCGCGCTGCCCCGGGCGAACGCACCCGCCCCGTTCCCGGCGGGCCGGACATGCCCATGCATTATACTCACCTGGCGGTTCACCCATGTGCAGAAGCGTGACACGATGACGGACGGAGCGGCCGGTGACATCCGAGGATTCGCAGAGGCTCTGCCGGACGGGCGGCTCAGGTGCATGGCCTGCCAGCGGGGCTGCGTGCTCGGGCCGGGCGAGCTGGGCTTCTGCCGCGTGCGCCAGCACCGGGAGGGGCGGCTCGTGCCGCTCTCGTACGGCCGGGTCGCCACGCTCCACCTGGCCGAGGTCGAGCGCAAGCCGCTGTTCCATTTCCATCCCGGCGAGGTCATGCTGTCGGCGGGCAGCCTGGGCTGCAACTTCCGGTGCCCGGGCTGCCAGAACTGGGACCTGGCGCACGCCAGCGTCCCGGAGGCGCTGTCGCAGCTCGACTACCTGCCGCCCGAGGGGCTTGTCGAGCACGCCCTCCGCCGCGACCTGCTGGGCATCAGTTGGACCTACAACGAGCCGGCGATCTGGTTCGAGTACACGCTGGACGGCGCCCGCCTCGCCAGGGCCGAGGGCCTGCTGACGAACTACGTCACCAACGGCTCGCTGACCCGGGGCGCGCTGGACGAGATCGGCCCGTTCCTGGACGCCTACCGGGTGGACGTCAAGGGCTTCTCCGAGGAGACGTACCGCCGCGTGGCGAACTTCCCCGCCTTCCGGGGCATCTTGGAAGTGGCCGAGCGCGCAAAGAGCAAGTGGGGCATGCACGTCGAGTGCGTGACGAACGTCATCCCCACGGTCAACGACTCCGCGGCCGAACTGGCGGGCATCGCGAATTGGATCGCGACGGTGCTGGGGCCGGATACGCCGTGGCACGTGACGCGCTTCGTGCCTCACGGCGACCTCTCGCACCTGCCGCGGACGCCCGTGGCGACTCTGGAGCGGGCCCGCGAGATCGGGCTGGAGGCGGGCCTGCGCTTCGTCTACATCGGCAACGTCTTCGGGCATCCGGCCGAGAACACGTGCTGCCCGGAGTGCAGCCGGCTGCTGATCGAGCGATCCGCCCCCGGCCCGCCGAGGATCGACCTGGACGGCGGAGCCTGCCCCGGCTGCGGCTGCGTCCTGCCGGGCCGGTTCCGGTAGCCCCGCGTCCGGCCCGGGCACCCGCCGACATGTTGAAGGCATGGGGCAGCGTCCGCAGCTTGCAAAGCTGCCGGCACTTGTTTACGCTTCGGTTTGAGACCTGCAGCCGCCTGAGATCGATAGGAAGCCCACTGATGCAAGTATATCTGGCCGTTGCCGCCTTCCTGGTGGCTGCCGCCTATCCGGGCCGGGCGGATCAAGTGATCTACGACTTCGACACAACGCCGGGCGCGGAAGTGCAGGTCCACGTCTGGGGAGCGGCGGCCGCCACCGTGCCCTCGCCGGGCGGGACGGGCCAGGCCCTGCAGCTCACGTGCGCGGACGCCCAGTGGCCGAACGTCACGGTGCGACCCGCTGACGTGTGGGACTTCAGCGACTACGGAGGCGTCGCCGTCGACGTGACCAACCCCGGGGGCAAGGCCGCGCGCGTGTTCCTGCGGGTGGACAACGAGGGCGCCCGGCCCAGCCAGAAGATCAACTGCAACGAGGTGATGAAGTGGCTCCAGCCGGGCGAGACCGGGGTGCTCGCCTTGCGATTCAAGACGGAGGGCGCCGGACCCCTGTGGGGCATGCGGGGATATCCGTCCCTCGGCGATTACCCCCTGACGACGCCGGCCGGGACGGTCCTCGACCTGGAGAGGGTGGCCGGCATCGCCGTTGCCCTCTGGGGCCCGCTGCCGGACCAGAGGCTGATCGTGGACAACCTGCGCCTGTGGGGCGAGGCCGGCTCGCCCGAGGCGGCCGTCCCCGCGTTCGTGGATCGGTTCGGCCAGTACGCCCTTCAGAACTGGCCCGGCAGGGTGCACGAGGAACAGGATCTCGTGCAGCATCGCGAAGCCGAACGCGCGGCACTCGGCAGCCCCCTGCCCCTGCCCGGCAGGGATGAATACGGCGGCTGGGCCGACGGACCGAAGCTGACGGCAACAGGCTGGTTCCGCACCGAGAAGCTGAACGGTAAGTGGTGGCTGGTTACCCCGAAGGGCACGCTGTTCTTCTCGAACGGCATCGACTGCGTCAGCCCGTTCGGCGGATCGACCATCATCACGAAGCGTGAGCATTACTTCCAGTGGCTGCCCGAGCGCGACGGCCCGTTCGGCGATTTCTTCGGCTTCAGGCGGAGTTTTCACAGCCACGCCGAACCGGTGGCGGACACGGGGGCGGATACGTTCGACTTCTACCGGGCGAACCTGCTGCGCAAGTACGGCGAAGACTGGCGCGGGCCGTGGACGGACATGACCTTCGCGCGGATGCGGGCCTGGGGCTTCAACACGATCGCCAACTGGTCGGACCGCGACGTGCTCCAGCAGTCGCCGGTCCCGTTCACCGCGACGGTCTGGGTGCCCGGCGACCATCGCCGCGTCGAGGGCGGAACCGGCTACTGGGGAAAGATGCACGATCCCTATGACCCCGGCTTCGCGCGCGACGTCGAGCGCGGCGTGGCCCTGTCAGCAGAGCAGTTCGCGGACAACCCGCTCTGCATCGGCTACTTTGTGGACAACGAGTTGGCCTGGGGTGGCGACGAGGGGTTCGACATCGCGGTCGGCGCGCTGGCCTCCCCGCCCGACCAGCCCTGCCGGCAGGAGTTCGTCCGCATGCTGAGGGAGGAGTACGGCACGCTCGACGCCGTCAACGCCGCCTGGGGCACCGAGGCGGCCGACTGGGACGCCTTGCGCGTGCCGCAGCAAAGACCCGAGCAGTGCAAGGGCGACCTGAACGCTTTCATCCGCGAGCTGTCGCTCAGGTACTTCAACACGGTTGCGGCGGCGGTGCGAAAGCATGCCCCGAACCAGCTTTACCTCGGATGCCGGTTCGCCTGGCGGAACATGGTCAGCGTGCGGGCCTGCGCCGAGGCCGCCGACGTGGTGAGCTTCAACATCTACAGGCCGCGCGTCGATCCGGAGCAGTGGACATTCGCCTCGGAGCTGGGCAAGCCCTGCATTATCGGTGAGTTCCACTTCGGCGCTACTGATCGGGGCATGCTGCATCCGGGGCTCGTCAGGGCGGACGATCAGGCTGGGCGGGGCCAGATGTACCGGGACTACGTCAACAGCGTGGCCGACCACCCGGCCTTCGTGGGCTGCCACTGGTTCAAATACGTCGACGAGGCATTGACGGGCCGCCCCCTGGACGGGGAGAATTACAGCATCGGGCTCATCAGCGTGACCGACACGCCATACGCCGAGATGGTCGAGGCAGCGCGTCAGGTCCACGGACAGATCTACGAACGTCGATACGGCCAATAGAAAGGACGCGGACATG
>CAYUDW010000041.1:0-3461 GCA_964442595.1 uncultured candidatus Brocadiaceae bacterium | reverse complement strand
GTCCACGGACAGATCTACGAACGTCGATACGGCCAATAGAAAGGACGCGGACATGAGCAGGCAACGCGGGCAGTCTCTGGCTTTCCTCAGCTTCACCCTTTCAGTGTGTCTGGCGGCTGGCCTGGCGGCGAGCGCGAACGCAGCGTCGGAGGCGCCGTCCATCAAGCTGGTCGTGCGAACGGAAAGGCCGAGCGCCGTCTACGAGGCGGGCGAGACCGCGACTTTCATCGTCGAGCTCACCGAGAAGGACCAACCGGTGGCGAGCGCCGAGGTGGACTGCGAGCTTTCCACCGATGCTTTCGGGAACTCCGAGAAGCGGCAGTTGGCCATCGTCGGCGGCGAAGCGCGGATCCAGGCAAGCCGCGACAAGCCCTGCGTGCTCTGGGTCAGGGCCACCTACCGTCGGGATGCGGACGAGCCGATCAAGACGGTCAGCGGCGCCGTTTTCAGCCCCGAGCGGATCGAGCCGTCCATGCCGCCGCCGGACGACTTCGACGAGTTCTGGGAGGAGCAGAAGGCCCGCCTGGCGCGCATACCCGTCAACGCAAAGCTGGAACGCGTGGAGATCGACGACGACTCGGTCGAGATCTACGCAGTCACCATGGACAACATCAACGACACGAAGATCTACGGCTACCTGGGCCGGCCCGTGGGGGATGGCCCCTTCCCGGCATCCGTGCGGTTCCAGTGGTCGGGCGTGTATTCGCTCGACCCGAACTGGGTGCGCTGGCCGGCGCAGCAGGGCTTCCTGGCCCTGAACATCAACGCCCACGCCGTCGAAAACGGGAAGCCGAAGGAGTACTACCGATCGCTGAGCGAGGGCCCGCTGAGCGCCTACACCTGGCAGGGGCGGGAGAGCCGCGAAAGCTGCTACTTCCTCAGGATGTACCTCGCCTGCCACCGGGCGGTCGACTACCTGGCGTCGCGGCCGGACTGGGACGGCCGGCACCTGATCGTGACCGGCAGCAGCCAGGGCGGTGGACAGACCATCGTCGCCGCCGGGCTCAATCCGCGCGTGACTGCCGTGGCCGCCTGCGTGCCGGCCATGTGCGACCAGACCGCCCTGGCCCTGCCGGACAGGGCGCCCGGCTGGCCCAGGATGGTGAGCGTGAGGGACGGGAAGCTCGATCCCGTGCACGTCGAGACGGCGCGCTACTACGACGCCGTCAACTTCGCCCGCAAGATCACGGCGCCCGCCTTGTTCGCGACCGGATTCGCTGACCTCACCTGCCCCTCCTCGTCCGTCTACGCCGCCTACAACGTCCTGAGCGGCCCCAAACGGATGGCGCTCGACCCGCTGTCCGAGCACAGCGGCAATAAGCCCAACTGGAGCAAGGCATACGCAGAGCTCATCGAGAAGCACAGCAAAGACTAGAGCGAGGGAATGGGCATGAGGGTCCCGCTGGCGATCACGGCTGCCATGCTGTTCTGTTCGTTCTGTAGCGCGCAGCCCGTCGAGCTGCGCGGCGCCTGGCTCTCGGGCGAGGAATGCAAGGACCAGGCCTCCGCCGACGCCATGCTGGACCGCGCCGAGACGCTGAACCTGAACAGCCTTTACGTCCTCGTCTTCTACCGGCGCGGCCAGGTCATCTTCCGCAGCGATCTCGCTCCCATGCTCGAGGGCGTCGCGGAGGGCTTCGACCCACTCGAGCATCTCGTTGAGGAAGGACGCAGACGCGGCATCCAGATCCACACGTGGTTCGTCAACGGCGCATACGGATGGGGCAACCACAAGGGCATACTGGACGAGCGGCCCGAGTGGCGCGCGATGGACCTGCGGGGGGAGCGCACGAACTGGTACGACCTGTGCCAGCCCGAAGTGCGCGAATGGCAAACGCGCCTCATGTGCGAAGTGCTCGAACGTTACGACGTGGCGGGCGTCCACTTCGACTACATCCGCTTTCACGACAAGAGCGTCTGCACGTGCCCCGAGTGCCGGAAGAACGCAATGGCCGAGGTCGGACTGGACATTGCGTCCCTCACGTATGCGGCCCTGCCCGCCTGCGGGTGGCTGAGCGGAAACCCGATCGTCGAGCCGACCACGGCGCAGGTGCTGGCCGAGTTCGACGACGGCGTCCCCGCCATCGCCCTCAACCGCGTCGGCAAGGGCAGCGTGCTGCTGCTGAACTGGCACGTGCGATCCTGGTGTCCCAACGCCGTCATCACGGCGGTGCGTAGGGCGTTGGCCGGCATGGGAGTCGAGGCGGGCGACCGCGTCTTCCTTCTGGACTCGGACGTCAACGCCACGCGGTACAGGCGGGACTTCGGGGAGGTGAAGCCCTGGGGCGAGGCACTCGGCTACCGCGTGGAGAGAACGACCGACGAGGGCCTCGCGCAACTGCCGCAGGGGTCGACCGTGGTGCTCTCCGGCTTCTACATGATGACGGACGAAATGGCGGCGGCGCTCCTGCGGCACGTCCGGGCGGGGGGCGGAGCCGTCTTCATCGACGGGCCGGTCTTCGCCATGAAGTACCCCCCGGCACAGGCGCTGCTGGGCTTCGAGCAGATGGGGAAGTACTTCAACGGCGAGCGCACGATGCTCGCGACCGGCGTTGCGCCGAAGATCGTGCCCGCCACGGATCGCCCTTTCTCCATCGCCGGAGAGAAGGCGAAGCTCGCCCTCTGGGACAGGTGGCGCAGGGATCAGGTGACCAGACTCGTCGAGTCAGTCCGGCGCCGGGCGCAGAAGATCCGCCCGGACGCGCTCGTCACGGCAGCCGTCTTCTACAACGAACGGGGCGCCGACAACGTCCTCCAGGACTGGCCCCGCTGGATCCGCGAGGGGCTCTGCGACTACGTCATCCCCATGTCCTACGTCAAGACGCCGGAGGCCCTCGACGGGGCGTTCGCCTGGTGGAAGAGCATCGATCCCAAACTGAGTCGCATCATCCCGGCCGTCGGCGCCTGGCAGCTCGAGCCGGACGGCACCGTCGAGGTGCGCGCGCAGGCGATCCGCGAACAGATCGAGATCTGCCGCCGCCAGGGCGCGCACGGCGTCGTGATGTTCGTCCTGAAGCACATTGACGACGAGACTGCGCGAGTCCTCGGCCCGATGGCCTTCCCCGGCAAGACCGTCCCCTACCGCCCGCCCGCACGTCGACGCGAATGAACGCGTCGCGGCCTCCCATCCTGAAAGGCTGCCGTTGCCATTCCAGGGATTCCAATCGGCGCGAGAATACGGTAGAATGTCGGCCGTACGTCGGCAAGCAATGCCAGGCGGTGGGGGGGAACCTGCGTGGCGCAGCCTGACGGAAGAAGGGGTGCGTACATGCGCGCCAAGTCCGCCATTGCTTGCTCGACGGCCGTCCGGCCGGGCCGGTTGCTGACCCGTCCGGCAATGCAACGTTCTTCATTGCTCCCGGTCTCCGCCTTCCCTGTGCCCGGCGAATGCAGCCGCTCCCGCACAGCGGTTGCGCAAGTTGCCACCCGTCCAGTCCGGAGGGGAAACCCATGAAACGAGA
>CAYUDW010000040.1:8158-20822 GCA_964442595.1 uncultured candidatus Brocadiaceae bacterium | reverse complement strand
TCGACAAGCACAAAGCCACCGGCCTGGATGTAGTCCTGGAGCCGCCCGATCTGCTCCGCAGTCCATTGGAACGTGCCCCGGCCGCTGAGGTAGAGGATCGGCGCGCCCATGAGCTGATCGAGCGGGGCTTCCAGCGGCACGATCTGCCAGTCCAACGACTGCCCCAGCTCCTGCCCGACACGTTGCGTCAGGAACCTAAGATCGTAACGGTAGGAGTTCCACGCGCCGGGCCATTCGGCCTTCTGGATGAGCAGCGGAGCGTTGCCCTTGGCCAGGAACAGCAGCATGTAGCACTGCTGCAGATACTTCCATTCGTTCCGGGTCGGCGTAAACACCATGTTTTCGGGATCTCCGACAAGGTGCTCGACTCCCTCGCGGTACCAGTCGTGCGGGCCGATATAGCGCCGGGCCAGGATCGTGCCTGCCCGTTCCAGCCCGTAAAGGTAGTAGAACTTCCACGAGTCCCTGTTCGGATTACGGGTGACGGAGAAGTTCCGGGCCAGCCATTGCAGGCCGGCCTGGACGCGTCTCTCGTCCGCGTAGACGCCGCACTGCCCCCGGCTGACGTGGAGCCACAGGTCGCAGACGTACAGGCTGGCCACGCCGGCGGCCGTCATGCTGCCGTAGGAACTGCCCGAACGGACCCGGTAGGCCCAGCCGCCGTCTGCGTTTTGACCCGCGCTGAAGTAGTTGTGCGCCGCCTGCCAGACCGCGTCGGGTATCTTGGCCCCCGCCATAGCGGCTGCGTGAAGTCCGAGAATGGCGAACTGCGAGTTCGAGTTGTCCGTGCTGCCCGACCTGCCGTAGGACCACCCTCCCGATCCCTGCTGCGCCTCGATCAGGTACAGAGCGCCCGCCGAGATTCCGTCCAGGTGACGAACGGGGTCCACGCTCTGGAGCGCCATGATCTTCAGCGAGGTTTCGTAGACGCCCTGCGACTCGCCGGGCTCCCGGCTGACCAGGAACTCCGCGGCACGCGTTATGCCCGGATCGTCCGCAGGCACGCCGGCCGCGCGCAACGCCAGCACGGCAAACGCGGTCTGGCCGATCGGCCAGTTGCCGCCGTTGCCTCTGAAGGAACCGTCGGGCCGCTGGGCGGCCCTCACCTGGGCCGCCAACAGGGCGATCTTCTGCCGGAGCTCGCCGGCGGTGACCTGACAGGCTCCGCGGGGCACAAGAGCAGGCACGAGAAGCTGCGCAACCAGCCAGAGCCACAGCAGCCGGCGGCATGTCCTTGTCATCTGAGCCCTCTGGGTCCGCATCCGCACGCGCCCAAATGACGCGCGCTTCCACACCCCGGCCATTATGCTGTGCGCCCGGTCCCGCGCGCAACCGCGGGAGGGGGCCCGCGCTCGTGTGCGCTGTAAGCTTGCCTCGGGCGGCGCCCCTTCATAGAATGCGGCCCGTGAACTGAACTTCCCATTCCAGGAGAAGGGGAACGCCATGCCGATTGACTGGAGCAGCGGCGTGTTCGAGACGGGTCTGGAGGGCGACGGGCCTCAATGGCGGATGACCGTTGGCGGCGACTGGGCCCCCCTGCGTGACCACGTGCAGCCCATGCTGGACGGACCCGAAGCCTTCTACGGCGACCTGATGCCCGTGCTGCGGAAGGCGGACGTCCGCGTCGTGAACTTCGAGTGCGTTCTGGGCGAGCGCGGACGCCCCATCCCGAAAGGCGGCCCCAACCTGAACGCCCCCGAGGAAGCACTCAAGACGCTCACGGCCGTGCCCTTCAACGTGGCCTGCCTGGCAAACAACCACTCGCGCGACTACGACGACGAAAGCCTCGAACACACCTTGGCGCTTCTGCATGAGGCGGGCGTGCGGACGGTCGGCGCCGGCATGTCCGGCGAGCAAGCCACCCGACCGCTCATCATGGACGTGAAGGGAGTCCGCCTGGCGATCCTCGACTGCGCCGAAGGCGAGGAGTGCCGCTCGCGCGGCGGGGCCGCCGGCGGCTACGGTTTCGAACCCGAACTGCTCGAGGATCACGTGATCGCGCTCAAGGAGAGCGGCGCGGCCGACGTGGTCGTCGTGATCTTCCACGGCGGACGCGAGCACACGCCCATGCCTCCCCCCTACGTCGTCGAGTGGCTGCGGGGCGTCGCCGAAGCCGGTGCGGATGCCGTCATCGGCCATCACCCGCACGCGCCGCAGGGCATCGAGCTGCACGGCTTCACGCCCATCGCTTACAGCGTAGGGAACTTCTGCTTCTGGCAGATGAGCGACCTCTTCTTCAGACGCGCGGGCTACCTGACTCACCTGGACTTCGCCGGGCCGGAGCTCACCGGGTTGGCCATCACCCCTTACCTGATCGAGCCGTACGGCGTGCGGAGCATGCCGGAGCCGGTCCGGGAGGCGCTCATGGCCGACCTGCGGCACGTCTCCGAGCTGCTGTCGGACCCCGAGGCAGTAATGGCCGCGTGGGACGCCTTCATCGACAGCTTCGGTCCGGACGCCCACCTGAGCACCTGCAAGAACGTGCTGACGACGAACGAGACCGACAGGGTGCAGGCCGCCGCCTCGCTGCTGAACGTCTTCCGGACGCCGGCGCACAACCATTTGGTGACACGCGCCGCCGAACGGGTCACGCGCGGCGAGGAGGACACCTCACCTCAGTGGGCTCGCGACCTCGTCGCCCGCTGGCTGACGCTCCCCTACGACAGCGTGGTGGGTTAATCTGCAGGCCGGCGCAATTGCCGGGGCGGAGACGCCGGCCACCGGTACGTTATGTCGCGCGTTTCGAGGCGGCTGCTGCCGGCCGTCATTCCGAGGACCCCATCCCGCAGGCGCGGGATGGGAGGACGAGGAATCTCGACTGAGGCCGGCCCGGTGCTCGAGCGTCTTCAAGTCCCGATGGGGACTGCAAGGCTCAAGAGCCCTTCCCGCGCAGCCAGCGGCGCAGCTTCTTGAAGGGCCTGTCCAGCGCGTTCGCCACCGCGACCAGCCACGGCCTGCGCCGGGATTGCGCGACTTCCTCTTCGCTCAGCCGCTCGCCCACCAGACGGCGCCGATGCTTGCGGGCGTGGTAGACGTCCACCTCCTGAAGCAACTCGCGAACGGCGCTGACCAGCCGCGTGCGGCCCAGGCAGTGGTCGGGCACGAAGAAGGCCACCTGGAAATCGAACAGGCACGGGTGCCCGTCAGGCGTCAACAGAATGTTGGCGGCCTTCTCCAGGTCCACGTAGGCGACGCCCCGCGCATGAAACTTGCCCAGCAACTCGAAGAACTCCGCGAAAAACTGCGGCCCGACCTTGGACCGATCCGTCAGCGGCTCGCCCGGCACGTAGTCCCGCACGATGGCGGTGCGGCCCAGCCAGGCCCGCAAGCGCGGCACCCTTTCGATGCCCTCAAGCTGCTGCATCACGGCGGCTTCATGGGCCGCCATGAGCCGACCGGCCCACGCGGTCGGCAACCCGAAAAGAGGCGCCCTGCGGTAGGACTTCAGGACGACCCGGTCCCCCTCGCACTCGTAGAAGCCCACCGCAGCGACGGAGTCATGCTTGAAGAGCTCGCGGCGCCGGTACGTTCTGCCGTCCACGACGATCCGCTGCGGCAGGTCTTCTTTGCCTAGAGCCCGTATGTGGTGGGCAAGGGACATGGGTCGCTTCCGCGGTGAGAAGGCAGAGCCATACTCGACGTTCCGACCTTCGCGGAGCTCGGGCCCGAGGAGCATAGGCGCGATGCTCAACCCGCCTGCAATGCCTCGCGCCAGCTACGGGGATTCGGCTCGGCGGAGCGCCCTGTCCATTCGGCAAGGATCGCGTGCGCCTTGAGCTTCACCGCAACGGACGGATCGGCCAGGCCCGTCAGCAGCAACTCCTGTAGCCGGTCCGGGGCCTCAGCGGCCAGGCGCTCTCGAGCGACTTCCAGCGCCTCGATCCTGACCTCGGGGCGGAACTCGTTCCCCAGCACGTATTCCAGATCGTCCCCGGCCCGGGGGCCGAGCAATCGCCCCATCGCGCGCAACGCTCTTTGCCTGACGATCCAGGACACGTCCCTCTGAACCGATTCACGAAGCGGCTCGACCGAACGGACGTCGCCCAGCTCGCCCAGCACCTGCGCGGCCAGCGCGCGCGTGGAGGGGTCCAACTCATACGCCAGCACCCACTCCAGGTCCAGGCGCATGCGGGGCTTGACGCGGCCGCGCAGCTTCAGCAGCGCTTCCCGCCTGGCCTCTGCGCTGCCGCCGAAACGCATCTCCCTGACCAGCGCCCTGTCGGACGGCCCGAAGATGCCGCATCCACACAACAGCGTCAGCCCTATCACCAGAGGCAGACCGACCAGCCGACGGCGTTTCCCATGACGTAGCATCATGCGCGCTCCAGAATCGGATCGCCAGGCCCCAAGTGCAGAAGGCTGCCGCATCGCTCCGGCGAGCGGCGTATCCCCGAATATACCAGCGCAGCGCGAAGGGTCAAGGGCCGTTCTGCCCGCAGCGTGGCACAGAGTGGGCTTGCGGAAGGGCGGAGAGCCTGGCAGAGAACACGTGCAGAGCGCGGAGGGAGCGCCTCGATCACGGAATGACCAGCGACATGCCGGGACGTACGTCGCGTTTGGGATCGCTGATTCGGTCTTCGTTGGCCTTGAGGATGTCACGCCACTTCGCGCCGTCCTCGTAACACTTCATCGCGATCCGGAACAGCGTGTCGCCCTTCTGGACGGTGTAAGTTCGCGACGCGGTGGACGAAGCCGACAGTGCCGGGCGTGACGAGACGGCCACGGTCGCGACCTCGATGGCGGGAATGGTCAGTTTCATGTCCGGACGCAAGAGCTTGGGGTCACTCAGGACGTCCTTGTTCGCCTCCAGGATCGTGCGCCACTTGCGGCTCGTGCCATAGTACTTCTGGCTGATGTGGCTGAGGGTCTCGCCTCCCTGGACGACGTGGATGATGCGCTTGGTGCGCTTTGTCGGCTCTGGCGTGGAGCCGGCACCTGCAACTATGGCTTCCTTCTTGATGATGGGGATCTCCTCGGGTGCGTTCTCTTCAATGACGGTGCGGATCCTGGACTCCTCGCTGGGCTCGGGAACGACAGCCACCTCCGTGCCGCCGATCGCAAAGCTGGCCTCCTCTTCCTCCTGCAGCCATTCCTCCGCCGCAGGCGCAGCGTCCTGGCCCATTACGCTCTCATATATCTCGAGCACGTCAGATTCGAACGAGACTTCATGGCTGGACTGGGTGTCAGACTGAACGGCGTCGGTATCCTGCTCTTCGTCTGCGCCGCCCCACATGCACAGAAGAATGATGCCGACGGCAATCAGGGCCAGAATCCCGAGCATTTGTGCTTCTTTCAGCTTCATTTGCGGCGACCCCCTTCGCGTTTCGATCCATCCCTAAACCGGGAAACACAGGCGACTTAAGGCGCTGTCGTTAGGCTAGCCAAAGGAGGAAGCCCAAGACAAAACAATCCCGTGCGCCCCACCAGGCGAGAGCGTGAGAGCGAAGTTGGCCCGGCGCAAGGTGCTTTCGGGTAAAGGGTTATGGAGTGGTCCCCGGCCGCCTCTCCTCGTCGCCCCCCTCGAAAAGGCGTCGGAAAAAAAGACACGGCGTTGGGCGTGGCGGCCACGCCCGTTGCAGGCGGAGACTCAGCGGGACAGGAAGTCCGGGACTCGCCCCCTTGCCGGGCCCTGTCACCTCAGCCCTTCACCACGCCCATCGGGCGAAGGCGCGCGACCTTGCGCGTTATGCCCGCCTCGTGCATGACGGACACGACGGCGTCGACGCTCTTGTAGGCTTCGGGCATCTCCTCGGCCAGCGTGGTCCTGCCCTCGTACCGCACGAAGATGCCCTTCTCGCCGAGCTCCTTCTTGATGCTGCGGCCCTTGGCCTTCCGGATGGCGGCCTTGCGGCTCATCACGCGCCCGGCTCCGTGGCAGGTGCTGCCCCAGGTCTCCCGCATGGCGCCTTCGGTCCCGACCAGCAGGTAGGAGGCGGTGCCCATGTCGCCCGGGATCAGGACGGGCTGGCCCACGTCCCGGTACGGCGCGGGGCATTCGGAATGACCGGGCGGGAAGGCGCGCGTGGCGCCCTTGCGGTGCACGCACAGCACGCGCCGCTCGCCGTTCACGTCGTGCTCCTCGAACTTGGCGATGTTGTGGCACACGTCATAGACCTGCCTCATGCCCAGGGCGTTCCTATCCTTGCCCAGGACTCGTTCGAGCGCCTGCGTCGCCAGGGCCAGTATTGTCTGGCGGTTGGCCCACGCGTAGTTGGCGGCGCATGCCATCGCGGCGAAGTACCTCTTGCCCTCCGGCGAGTCCAGAGGCGCGCAGGCGAGCTGCCGGTCAGGCACGTCGATGCCGTACTTGCGCGTGGCCTTCTGCATCGTCTGGAGGTAGTCGGTACACACCTGGTGGCCGAACCCGCGCGAGCCACAGTGAATCTGGAGCGCGATCTGGCCCTCGGCGACGCCGAAGACGTCTGCGACCTCACGGTCGAACACCTGCTCGACGACGTCGATCTCGATGAAGTGGTTCCCGCTGCCCAGGGTGCCCATCTGCGGACGGCCGCGGTCCATCGCTCTGCGGCTTATCACGTCGGGGTCGGCGCCCTCCAGCGCGCCCCTTGCTTCGGTGCGCTCGAGATCGTCGTCCCTGCCGAAGCCCTCTTCAACGGCCCAACGCGCCCCATCGACGCACACGCGCCGCAGCTCGCTCTCGCTCAGCTTGGGGATCGCCTTTGACGCACCCACCCCGCACGGCACCTGGTTGAACAGCTCGTTTACCAGGTCCACCAGCCGGGGCTTGACCTCCTCCTCGGTCAAGTCGGTGCGCACCAGGCGCACGCCGCAGTTGATGTCGAAGCCGATCCCGCCCGGCGAGATGACGCCCCCCTGCTCCGGATCGAAAGCCGCCACGCCGCCGATCGGGAAGCCGTAGCCCCAGTGCGCGTCCGGCATGGCGAGCGACGCACGCACGATGCCGGGCATGACGGCCACGTTGATGGCTTGCTCCAGGGCATTGTCCCTCTCTATCGCCTGGATTAGCTCGGCGTCGGCATAGACGCGGGCCGGCACACTCATCCGACCATGGGGCGGCACCTCCCAGACGTACGGGCCTGCCTGCTTGAGTTCGTATCCCTTTTCGGCCATGTGGTCCTCCTTCCGCACACGGGCACGGCTCCGCGCCGCGGCTCAGACGTCGAAGACTATGCTCACCTCATAGCCCTCGCCCACGCGCTCGATCTCCAGGCCGTGGTACGTGACCGCCTTGACGACGAGGCACACCTCGTGGCGGTCCGCGTCGAAGTCCTCGCCGCGAAGCCTTCCGGTCACTTTGCCCTCGGTTAGCGACTCCACCTCAGCGGAGGCCGCCACGAACTGGTCCGCCTCGAAAGCGAACAGTATCTCCTGAAGCCAGGCCACCAACAGGTCCTCGGGCTCGTCGCCTTCGGCACTCACGTCCAGGCTCTGCACCGTTCGGACGGAATCTGTCTCGAACATGAGATCAATGAGACCGGCGGCGGCCTGCTCGAACAGGTCTTCCATGCTGCGGCCGCGGACCTTAAGCCCGACGTCCGCCGTATGCTCGAACGCCTCATAGCCACTCGGGCCGTCCCGGTCCGGGCGCATAGTATCCCCTCGACGCGCAAGGGAGAATCGATCGGCCGCTGCCCCTGCTCACCCATGATCGGGCATCGACGCCGCGAAATCAACCATCCGTTGCGCGCCTCGGCGTCGACGGGCAAGGGGCTCACTGGCCCGCCGTTGTCCCGCCGGCCGCATATTGTTAAGCTCTGTCCGGAACGAAGCGCAGGGGATCCGAATGGTCGAGGCGATTGTCGGCGCAGTGGTTGGCCTGGCAGTGGGCGGGGCGGTGGCGTACGCGCTCTCGCTCAGGGCGAAGCGGGCCGCGGAGACGCGGGCCGCGGGCGCCGAGGCGCAGGTCGGCGAACTCCGCGCCCAGATCGCCAGGGCGGAGGAAGACTTCCGCGACCTGCGCAACGGGCTCGACGCCGAGCGCGAGGCCAGGGTCAAGGCCCAGACCGAACTGGCCGAGGCCACGAAGAACCTCCAGGAGCAGAAGACGCTGCTTGAACAGGCACAGGCCCGGCTGACCGACACGTTCAAGGCCCTGTCCGACGACGCGCTCAAAAGCAATAACCAGGCCTTCCTCGAACTGGCCAAGAAGACGCTGGAGGGCGCGCTTGCCGAGGCCAAGGGCGACCTGGACAAGCGCAAGGAGGCCATAGACGGACTGGTCAAGCCCCTGGGCGAGTCCCTCAAGCAGTACGAGGACCACATCCGCGCCCTCGAACAGACCCGGCAGAAGGCCTACGGCAGCCTGGAGGAGCAGCTCAAGCTGCTGAGCACCACACACCAGGAGCTTCGCAAGCAGACGGGCAGCCTGGTCAACGCACTCAAGACGCCGCAGGTGCGCGGGCAATGGGGCGAGCTGGGGCTGCGCCGCGTCGTGGAGCTGGCGGGCATGTCGCCACACTGCGACTTCACCGAGCAGGTCTCCGTCCAGGCGGAGGGCGGCCGGCTGCGGCCGGACATGATCGTGCACCTGCCGGGCGAGCGGGAGATCGTCGTCGACGCGAAGGTCTCCCTGGATGCCTACCTGCGCGCCCTGTCCGCCGAGTCCGACGAGGAGCGCGGGCGCTGCCTCAAGGACCACGCCCGGCAGACGCGCAATCACATGGAGGCCCTGGCCCGCAAGTCCTACTGGGAGCAGTTCGAGCAGGCGCCGGAGTTCGTCGTCATGTTCATCCGGGGCGAGTCATTCTTCGGCGCGGCGGTGGACCAGGACCGGTCTCTGATCGAGGACGGAATGCGCAACCGCGTGGTCCTGGCCACACCCACCACCCTCATCGCCCTGCTGCGGGCCGTCGCCTACGGATGGCGGCAGGAGCAGCTCGCCCAAAACGCCCTCACCATCAGCAACCTGGGCCGGGAGCTCTACGACAGGCTGCGGGCCCTGGCCGGCCACATCTCCGACATGGGCAATGGCCTGGACCGGGCCAACAAGGCCTACAACCGGGCCGTCGGCTCAATCGAGCACAGGATCTTCCCGGCCGCCCGGCGGTTCAAGGAGCTGGGCGTCACGGCGGGCGACGACATCCCCACAGTCGAGCCGGTCGATACGTCGCTCCGCGAACTGACGCCGCCGGAGGACGAAGACGAATCCGAGTGAGGCGAGGCCCTCGGCGACGGCAGGGCTCTGCTATTCCGCCTCGCCCTCTGCGCCGCCGCGTTCCTCCTCGGCCAGGCGCCGGTTGTACTGGCGCAGCAGTTCGCGGTAGCGCGGGGGCAGGCGACCGGACCGGAACGCGTCAACGATCGCCTTCCGCTCGGTCGGCGGCAGCCGGGGCAGCCACGCGTCTTCGGGCTCAGCCTCCGCACGCATGGGACCGTAGGTCCACGTCCCCCCTGGCAGCGTGGAGCGGTCGGCTGGCTTCTCGGGCGGACCGGTCGTCTCGGCAGGTCGTTCCGCCTGGGCCTTGCCTTCCCTGGGCTTCGCGGTGGGCGGCATGTCCAGCCCCGCCTGCGGGGAGGCAATCAGCGCGTCCAGCCGGCGCACGATGTCCTCCTGGAGGCGCTGGACGGCACCGCCGGTCTCTCCCTGCTCGAGCAGGCTCTGGGCCTGGCCCATCGCCGCGTCCAGCTCGCCCAGCGGCGCCTGCGCCCGGGCGCACGCCGCCCCGACGGCCAGCAATACGGCAAGCGCAACGATCGACGTCGCCGGCCTCAAGCTGCCCGCACTTGGAGGAGAATATCTCATCGTTCCGTTGCCCGCTGCAAGGCGTCCCTCAGTTCCGTCACCATGCTTCTGATCTTCCTCTGGCGCTCGGCGAGCCGGGCGCACTCCGCCGACAGGTCTTCAGGCGATGCAGCAGCCTCTCGGTCGAGGTCATCAAGGCGCACCGTCCGCTGGTTGACCGCGACTTGCATGGCCCGGATGATGCTGAGTTCCATGGCGGCGTCCACGTCCCTCCGCTCGGGCTCGCCGGGCTTCTGAGTCTGAGGGGTTTCCGCGGGCTCCTTCAGCATCTCCGTTTCGGCATCGGCCAGCGCCTGAATCAGGCCTTCCAGCAGGCCGATCACGTCCCTCTGCAGTTCCTGCACCGTGAAGCCCGTCCGCCCCCGCCGCAGCATGTCGGCGCACGCGCCCACATCGGCCTTGAGCGTTCCGAGGGCCGCAGGCAGGGATAGGCCCGCAACGTCCTGCTCGAGCGCAGCCAGGGCGTCGTCGGCCAGGGCGGACAGGCCGTCCTCCCGGCTCGCCAGTGCAAGCACGCGGAGCGACTGCGCGCGTGTGAGCGTGCCGCCGGTTTCCTTGCGCGTTCGCTCCATGGCCTCCGTCTCGGTCAGAATCGCCTTCTGCTCCCGCAGCATGTTCTGCAGTATCTTGCGCACCGTCTGTAGCGCGCGCGCCCGGTGCTCCGCTTCGAGCCGGGCGATGGCGCGCCGCAGCCGGGCGAGGGCCGCTTCCAGGTGCTGCCCCGCCGTCGCCTGCGCGTCGACCGCGTCCTCTCCGGCCCGGGCGCTGAGGGCGGCGGCCGCATCCGCCATCGCTGCCAGTGCGCTGGCCACCTCGTCCGCGCCCGGCAGCCCGCGCATGTCCCGCCGCAGGGCATCTGCCTGACCGGAGAGCCGGGCCTGTTCGCCCGCCGCCTCGGCGTACTGCTCCGCCGGCTCCTGCCCGCTCTGCTGCGACAGCCCCCACAACCGTCGCGTCCGCTCCAACGCTTCCGACTGCGCGCGCACCAGCCCGTCCAGTCGCTCCGCCGCCTCGCGCAGCCGGTCCAGCTCGTGCGCCCATTGCTCGGCGTTCAGGAGATCGGCCAGCCGGGAGAGATCCTCGAGTATCTGCCGCTCGAGCTGCGCGGCCTCGGCGTATCGCCCCTGAGCGAGCAGGGATCCCACGCGCTGCATACCCGGAACGATCAGGCGCTCCCTGCTGAGCTGCAAGGACCGCCGCAGCCGCTCCGCCCTGTCGGGTTGATCGGCCTCGATCAAATCGGCCATCTCGAGCAGCCGCTGCTCCACGCTCGCCATGCGCTGGCGTATGCGCGCCTGGTGCTCCGCCAGTTCGCCGTCGGAGACGGCCTGAGCCGCGACAGCCGCAGCCCCGGCCGAGAGCACACCGACCAGCAGCGCGCAGATGATCGTCCTTGCCTTCATCTATTCCCCAAGCAACTCGTCCAGCACGCGCGCCTGCCGCTGCTCCGTGCGGCGCAGCAGTTCGCGCTCCTCGCCGGCAATCTCTTCCATGGAGGTGATCAGCGCGGCCTGGTCCTCCAGCAACAGCATGCGGGCGCGCACTCGCTCCATCTCCAGCACGGACGCATCCACGAGGCGGCGCGCGGCTTCGACCGCTGCTCCGTCCCACTGCATCCGCCAGAGCCCGCGCGCTGCGACGGCGATTGCCCCGTCCGGCGCCGACATGGCTTCCAGCGGCACGACTATCCCCTCCGAATGCCGCCCGTAGGCGGGCTCCGGGAGGATCCGGTTGTTGAGCAGCTGCTGAAGCACGTCCCGGTAGCCCGCCGCCACCGCCGCCAGCAGGTCCTCCAGCGACTGCTGCCTGCGCTCGAATTCGACCAGCTCCGCAGGGACGCCGCGCGCCGCCGGCGCCGAATCGGCGATCTCCTTCTGGGAGCGTATCGCCTCCTCCAGGTCACGCCGCAGGTCCTGCTGACGCAGGAGCAGCGCGGCCAGGAGCTCATGCACGGTGACGACGCGGAAGCTGAGAGGCGGACTGGCAGCCGTGTTCGGTTCGCCGACGCCGCAGTTGTCCCGGGCGCCGGCCGCCACGACCACCCGATCCCCAGGCTGAACGTCCCATGCGCGCAGGTTCAGGACGCGCTCGGCGACGAATTCCCGCCCCGCAGTGCCCTCCCACAGCGGGAGACGGGGGCGCTGCTCGACGCCGCCCGCGCCCTCGTGGCGCAGGTCGAGCCAGACCGCCCGGACCCCGCAGTCGTCCAGGACGCGCACCGAAAGCGGGACTTGCGCCCCGGCCGTCAGCGCATCGCCCACGCCGGAGGCCAGCACCCGGACTTCGGGCGCGCCGTCCGGGACGGCGCTCAGCCGGGCCCGCAGCGGCTCGGCGCTTTCGAATCCGTGCCGACCAACGAGCGTGAACTCACAGTCCAGGTCGCGGTCCAGTTCGAAGGCGAACTCCGCCGTGCGCTCAGCCGTCGGCGTCGGGGCAATGGACTCCTGGCCCTCCAGCCGGCAGCGTGCAGAAGAGATCGGCACCGTGGACGTGAGGATCACACGGACTTGGCTGCCCCGCAGGGCGAAGTACCCGAGCCCGATCCACTGCAACTCCACCGGGCCGCCGCCCACGTACTCCGGCGGCGTTACCAGGATGCGGGCGCGCTCGATGGCAGGCCGGTCGACCACGTCGATGCGACGTGGGCCGAGCCTTCCGTCCCCGGCTCGCACGGCAAGGGTCGAGGGCCCGCCCAGGCCGGGCAGATCAGCGGAAAACACACCCCTATCCGTCTCCTGCATCTCGATTCTGCGCGAATCCCCGTCCCCTTCCCCGCGCACCTCAAGCCGCGCTTTGCGGGGTATCACGCCGGTCGCCTTCACCCTCACGGGCACGGCTTCCCCCCGCGGGGCGACGGAAGGGAGGTCCAGGAACATCAGCTTCGTCCGGGAGGGCCACTCGACCGCCCGCAGCAATACGTTCCGCTGGAACCACAGGCCG
>CAYUDW010000040.1:3722-8058 GCA_964442595.1 uncultured candidatus Brocadiaceae bacterium | reverse complement strand
CCGGGAGGGCCACTCGACCGCCCGCAGCAATACGTTCCGCTGGAACCACAGGCCGACCATCGAGGGCCGAAGCGCCGCCAGGCCAAGCAGAACCGCCATCGCAGCCGCCCCTCGCAGCAGCCAGCGCCTGACCTTCCGCCAGGCGACCAGGTCCGCCGGGATGACGCGGGCCGCCCGGACATCGGCGAGGCGCACTGTGGCCGCCCGCAGCGATCCGGACGAACGCGTAGCCCCGCCAACGGCCGCGAAACCCAGCGCACTGCCCAGCAGGTCGGCCGGGCCGGGCCACCTCGACTCCAACTCCAGGACCAGCGCCTCCTCCGGAAGCGCCTTGCCCAGCGGCCGCAGCACGTGCTTCGCCGCCTGCCACGCCAAGATGATCGCGAACAGACACGCCACGACCAGCCGCGTGCCCTGGGGCAACCTGAGCCACCTGTCCAGGATCAGGCTCAGCAGCACCATCGCTGCCGCGGCACAGGCGAACCGGCCCAACCCGGCGCCGACCATGGCCAGGCGCACCAGGCGCCGCAGAGCCCCCAATTTCGCATGCAGTGTGTTCGAGCCGCTCTTCACGTGTCGGCGCTCCGCCCGCAAAGTGTTTGCATAAACGCCATGTGTGGCTTATATTGACTAGCTATTATAGACGCCGGAGACGGCGGCGAAAAGGCCACGAGGCTTTTGTGGGTCCGAGGGCGAAATGGCAGAGATAACCAAGCATGAAGGCGACCTCAACGCGAGCGGAAAGCGCTTTGCCCTTGTGGTGAGCCGCTACAACGAGTTCTTCGCCAGCAGGCTGCTCAGCGGAGCTCAGGATTGCCTGCTACGGCACGGGGCGTCTGCGGAGGACGTCGAGGTCTTCCGCGTTCCGGGCTCGTTCGAGCTGCCGCTGGTGGCCAGGCGGGCTGCGGACACGGGAAGGTTCCACGCCGTCGTCTGCCTGGGCGCGGTAATCCGCGGGCAGACTTCCCACTTCGATTTCGTCGCGGCCGAAGCAGCCAAGGGCGTCTCCCGCGTCGGCCTGGAGACGGGCGTGCCGACCATCTTCGGCGTCATCACGACGGAGACGATCGAGCAAGCCGTGGACAGGTCCGGTGCCCGCGCAGGCAACCGGGGTGCCGAGGCCGCCCTGGCCGCCATTGAAATGGCCAACCTGCTGGAGGACATCTCGAGCGACTAGGACGGCTCCGGTCGCCCTTCTGGCAGCCGGCACGGCGCGCAACCCGGGCCCTCGCCGCTTGAGGCCGCATGGTCATCCACCTTCTGTTCCGTTCCCGTCGGCCTAACCCATGAGAATCCAGACACTAGCCAGGGAATTGGCCCTCCAGGCCCTCTACCAGTGCGACCTCCTGGGCCGGTGCCGGGTCGAGGACTTGCGTGCCTTCTGCTCGGCCCACGGCACCGCCAAGGTGTCCGACCTGGCCGGCAGCCTGGCCGAGGGGTGCGCGGAACACCTGCCGGAGCTGGACGAGGTGATCCGACAGACCGCCGAGCATTGGGAGATGAAGCGGATGGCCGTCAGCGACCGCAACATCCTGCGCCTGGGCGTGTTCGAGCTGCTGTTCAGGAAGGAGACGCCGCCCAAAGTCGCCATCAACGAAGCCATTGAACTGGCCAAGAAGTACAGCACCGAGAACTCGCCCACCTTCGTCAACGGGGTGCTGGACCGGGTGTACACCACCCACGCAGCGAAGGCCGGGAGCCCGGCTCCGGAGGAGTCAGCCGAGCGCCCGGACTTGCCGCGGATCGAGCCCGATCCGGAAGCGCGGGCCGACCTGCACGTCCATTCGACGGCCTCGGACGGTTCGGTTCCACCCGAGGAGCTGCCGGCCATGGCGGCCAGGGCCGGGCTGAGCGCTCTGGCGCTGACGGACCACGACTCCGTGGAAGGCGTTCCCGCCGCACGGGAAGCGGCCGAGGCGGCCGGCATACTGCTGGTTCCGGGCGCGGAGCTCACGGGCTACGCCCCGCTGGCCGACGACCGATTCGTTGAGCTTCATATTGCCGGCCTCTTCGTCGACCCGGACAGCGAGTTGCTGGCCGACAGGCTGCGCGAGCTGAGAGAGGCGAGGGTGGAGCGCGTGAGGGCCATGACTCAGAAGCTGCGTGAGCTCGGGATCGGCATCGAGGCAGATGACGTGCTACGCCGGGCGCCCGGCGCAGCCGTCGGCCGCGTGCATGTCGCCCAGGAGATGGTAGAAAAGGGGTACTGCAAGGAGATGGTCGAGGCCTTCCGCCGTTACATCGGCGAGGGATGTCCCGCCTACGTGCCGAAGGAAAGGATGACGCCCGCCCAGACCATCGAGCTGGTCAAGGCGGCCGGCGGGTGCGCGGCGCTGTGTCACCCGGGCCTAGACCCCGACGTGGAAGCGCGCATCGAGGAGCTGGTCGAATGCGGGTTGGACGCCCTCGAGGTCCACTATCCGGGGCACACGCCGCAGGATGAGAAGAGATTGCTGGACACAGCGCGCCGGCTCGGCCTGGCAGTGACGGGCGGCAGCGACTTCCACGGCGCAGCCAAGCCCAACATACACGTGGGCCAGGAGGCCGTGTCGTTTGTGGAGCTGCGCGAACTGGCGCGAAGGGCCGGCCTGCCGGTCTGAGAGCCGGAGCGCCCTGATCGCCGAACCTTGAGATGGAGGAGCCGCACCCTCGATGTCGTTGTTCAACCTGTTCCGCAAGAAAGAGAGACCCGAGCAAGAACCCGAAGAGGCGCCGGAGCAGTCCGACCCGGCAGGCGCGCCGGACGAGCCCGAGCCGGAGGGCGGTGAAGGGCCTTCCGGCCTTTTCGGCAAGCTGCGCAGCGGCCTGGCCAAGACGCGTTCGAAGGTCGCGGGCGGGCTGCGCAGCGTCCTGCTGATGGGCCGCTCGCTCGACGAGGATCTGCTGGAGGACGTCGAGGAGCAACTCTACCTGGCGGACGTCGGGCCCCGCGCCGTGGCCCGGCTCAGCGACGGCCTGCGCCGCGCCTACAAGGACGGAACGATCGAACGGCCGGAACAGGTCGTTGACTTCCTGAAGGCGCAAATGAAGGAGGAGCTGGCGCGCTGGGACACCCGGCTCCATCTGCCCGAACAGGGCCCCGGCGTCATCATGGTGGCCGGCGTCAACGGCTCGGGCAAGACGACCAGCATCGCCAAGCTGGCGCATCTGTTCGGCCGGGACGGCAAGCGCGTGCTGCTGGCGGCGAGCGACACGTTCAGGGCCGCGGCGGTCGAGCAACTGGAGATATGGGCGGGTCGCGTGGGCGCCGACATTGTCAGTAACGAGAGCGCCGACCCGGCCGCCGTCGCCTTCGACGCGGCCGAGAAGGCGCGCGCACAGGGATACGACGTCCTCATCATCGACACGGCCGGCCGGCTTCACACGCGAACCAACCTGATGATGGAGCTCCAGAAGGTGGGCCGCGTGGTCGGCAAGAGGATACCGGACGCCCCGCACGAGACCCTGATGACACTGGACGCGACGACGGGTCAGAACGCCATCAGCCAGGCCATCAAGTTCCACGATAGCATCAAGGTGACGGGCATCATCCTGGCCAAGCTGGACGGCACGGCCAAGGGTGGCATTGTCTTCGGCATGAGGGACCAGATCGACATTCCCGTGAAGTTCGTCGGGCTGGGCGAGGGCGCCGGGGATCTGATGCCCTTCGACCCGGACCGGTTCGTCGACGCGCTGTTCGATTGAGCGACCACCAGCCGCGGGTACGACGCGATGAGCCACATGACGTTCGACGAGATCAAGAAGCTGTTTGACGAAAACGTGATCGGCAACTACTCGCGGATGCCCGTTGCATTCGTCCGCGGCGAGGGATCCCACCTGTGGGACAGCGAGGGCAACCGATACGTGGACCTGATGCCCGGCTGGGGAACCACGCTGCTCGGTCATTGCCACCCCAAGGTGGTCACCGCCGTGCAGCGCCAGGCCGCCATGCTCATCCACGTGGACAACACCTTCTACACGGAGCCCCAGGGCCAGCTGGCGCAGAAGATCGCCGAGCATTCCTTCGGCGGCGGCAAGTGCTTCTTCTGCAACAGCGGCGCCGAGGCGATCGAGGCCGCCATCAAACTGGCCAGGATACATAACGAACCCGTGGGCCGGTACAAGATCATCACCATGCGCGGCTCGTTCCACGGGCGCACCATGGGCGCGGTCACCGCGACGGGCCAGGAGGTCTACCACAGGGGCACCCCACTTCTGCCCGGTTTCAGTTACGTGCCGCTGAACGACCTGGACGCCGTCAAAGAGGCGGCGGACGACCAGACCTGCGCCGTCATCCTCGAGCCCATCCAGGGCGAGGGCGGCGTGCGGGTGGCCGACGAGGAGTTCATGCTCGGCC
>CAYUDW010000040.1:0-3622 GCA_964442595.1 uncultured candidatus Brocadiaceae bacterium | reverse complement strand
CCCATCCAGGGCGAGGGCGGCGTGCGGGTGGCCGACGAGGAGTTCATGCTCGGCCTGCGCTCCTTCTGCGATGAGAACGGCATCCTCCTCATCGCCGACGAAGTGCAGACCGGCGTGGGCCGGACCGGGGACTGGTTCGGCTACCAGCATTACGGCGTCGAGCCCGACATCATGACGCTGGCGAAGGCGCTCGGCAGCGGCGTGGCCATCGGCGCGATGGTGGCGAAGGCGGAGGTCGCCCAGGACCTGGTGCCTGGCACACACGCCTCCACCTTCGGCGGCAACCCTCTGGCCTGCGCCGCCGCCCTGGCAACGTTCAAAGTCATCGAGGCGGAGGGCCTCCTGGAAGTCTGCCGCGGCACCTCCGACCACATCTTCGGGCGCCTGCGAGACATGGCGGCGCACTTCTCGATCATTGAGGAGGTGCGCGGCCGCGGCTTGATGATCGGCATCGAGCTGAACCGTCCGGGCGCGCCGATCTTCGAGTACTGCCTGGACCACCGGGTCCGGCTCAATTGCACCCAGAAGACGGTCGTTCGGCTCCTGCCCGCGATGAACGTGCCCCGGGACGTGCTGGACGAAGGGCTCGACGTGCTGGAGGAAGCCTTCCGTAAAGCCGAAGGTGGAGAGATATGAACGCCGAAACCAGCCAGAACATGCACCTGATCACCTTGTCGGATTGGGACTCCGGCCGGATACGGGACGTGCTGGCCCTGGCGCACGAGCTGAAGGCGAAGGCCCGCAATGGCACGCTGGAACCCGTGCTTGAGCGCAAGACGCTGGCGCTGCTCTTCGAGAAGGCGTCCATGCGCACACGCGTCTCCTTCGAGGTCGCCATGACCGAACTCGGCGGGCACGTCACTTACCTTTCCAAGGATGACGTGAACCTGGGCGTGCGCGAGCCGATCAAGGACGGGGCCCGCGTGCTGGCGCGCTACGTGGACGGCATTGCGGCCCGCGTTTACGCACACGAGACCGTCGAGGAGCTGGCCGCGCACTCGTCCGTCCCCGTCATCAACGCCCTGAGCGACCGCGCGCATCCCTGCCAGGCGCTCGCCGACGTCCTGACGATCGAGGAGGAAGTCGAGGACCCGGCCGGCGCCCGGATCGTTTTCATCGGCGACGCCAACAACGTGGCCCGATCGCTGGCCGTTGCCTGCGCGAAGCTGGGGCTGAACCTGACGGTCGCCTGCCCGCCCGACTACGGCTTTGACGAGGCATTCCTCGGGCAGGTCCGGCAGATCGCCGCCGGCACGGGCGGCAGCATCGAGACAACGGACTCGCCCTCCGAAGCGGCCGAGGGGGCGAGCGTGCTCTACACCGACGTTTGGGTGAGCATGGGACAGGAGGAGGAGACCGAACGGCGCCGCCGGGCCTTCGCTGGCTTCTGCATAGACGGCGGTCTGCTGGCCAGGGCCTCGGCGGACTGCATCGTCATGCATGACATGCCCGCGCATCGCGGCGATGAGATCACGGACGAGGTAATGGAGGGGCCGCAGTCGGCCGTCTTCGATCAGGCCGAGAACCGGCTCCACACCGAACGCGCGCTGCTGCACATGCTGCTCGGGGAACAGCCAGTGCCAAATGACAAGTGACAAATGACCGAGAACGACGGCACGGCCGGGACAGACCACCAGGACGACATCTGCAAGAGGACCTTCGAGTTCGCACTGCGCATGGTGCGGCTGTGCCAGGCGCTTTCTGAGAAACCTGTGGGGCGCGCGCTCGGAAGGCAGCTCTTGCGCTCCGGGACCTCTATCGGGGCCAACGTGGAAGAGGCGCAGGGCGGCCAGAGCAGGAAAGACTTCATCCACAAGATGTCAATCGCTCGCAAGGAAGCCTACGAGAGCCACTACTGGCTGCGGCTCGTCTTGCAGGCCGGCCTCATGCCGGAGGACCGGATGTCGGACATCATAGACGAGTGCCATCAGATTCGCCGCATCATCTCGGCCATCATCATCTCCGCGGAGAGAAACACGTGACGGGACGAGCGACCGATGCGTCCTTCGTCATTTGTCATTTGTAACCTGCAACTGCCTCAGGTTCGCTTGATGACAATGCCCCCAGAACGCAAAGAGAGGGCCGCGAAGACTGGCGGCGCACGGCCAGCGGTCGAGGCCCTCAAGAAGGCCGGCTGCCGCGGCTGCCCCGCGCTGTGCTGCCACGACATGGTGGAGCCAATATCGAGGCCGCAGACCAGCCACGACGTCGAAGAGCTCAAGTGGCAACTTCAGTACGACACCATCCGCGTGTTCATCCGCAGCCACCGATGGCACGTGATCGTCCAGGGCCGGTGCATGTATCTGACCGACGATAACCTGTGCAGCATCTACGACCGGCGACCCGAAAGGTGCCGCCAGCATAACCCGCCCGACTGCGAGCGCTACGGAGAGTTCTGGGACGTGATGATCAACACGCCCGAGGAACTGGACGCCTACCTGCAGAAGGAGAAAAGGCGCCGCAGCCGCCGCAGAAAGAAGCGCCGGCAAGCCCGGCAAAGCTGAATCCGAACGGGCCACATGGGCCCCTCAGCGCGTCTGGTGCCCCTTCCGTCGAACCGCGCCTGCCCCGCCGCCCTTCTGCCCGGAAGAGACCCTTCTTTCCCGGCGTCACGGCCCTCCCTGGCCTCCACAGCGCGGCACGGCATGTGCAATAAGGTACTTCGATGCCGGATGTATCAGAATTGACCCGGCAGGTGCAGAACCCGCGTGGAGGACAGACAAATGGTAAGGCAATCACAAAAAGCGACGCGGCGGGGGCAGGTTGTGGTGCTTGCTCCCGCTGTGCTGGTCATATTGTTCCTGGTCCTGGTGATGAGCGTGGACCTGGGCCACGTGTGCGTCACGCGAGCGCGGCTCCAGAATGCGGCCGATGCGGCTGCCATCGCAGCCGCCCAGGTCTTGATCGTCGAACGCGCAGACGGCGAGTCTGAAGGGTCCGCGAGGGAAGTGGCAGCGGCCGAGGCCGCGGCCATCCAGCAGTGCAATGCCGAGGACGCCGGAATGAACGTGGAGTTCGGCAGCATGACCGAGGCCGGCATCTTCGCGGCTGAGGACGAGGAGGCGTCCGCGACGGCGGTCCGCGTGACGGTCCGCCGGAATGCGGGCGCGCCGGACGGCTCTCTGCCCCTCTTCTTCAGCCCCATCGTGGGGAAGAACTCGTGCGACGTGGCGGCCCTGGCCATCTGCCAACTGGACGCGGGCATCAGAGGCGTTCTGTCCGGCCTGAGGCCCTTCGCCATCCACGAGGACGACGTCGGCGAGCCCGGGGGCACGATGACGTTCTACGAGCACGAGACCTGGGGCCCCGGGCTGTTCGGCCTGCTGAACCTCGACGGCGGAAGCTGTGACACGCCGGAGCTCAGCGACTGGATACTGAACGGCTACGACGGCACCGTGGACATCGACCCCGAAGTCGGCCACGTGTGGATAGACGGCACGCCGGGCTGGCGCGCCACCCTGAAGGACGAGGTGCAGGCCGTCGAGGGAATCCCGATTACCGTGGTCGTCTTCGACGACGTCGTGGGCGGGGGCTCGAACGGCGATTTCCGCTGCATCGGGTTCCTGGCGATCACCATTACGGACAGCCGTCTGACCGGCAACAACAAGTACATCGAGTGCCA
>CAYUDW010000039.1:0-20947 GCA_964442595.1 uncultured candidatus Brocadiaceae bacterium | reverse complement strand
GCGGGAAGCTGCGGCGTCCGCGCTCACCTGTAAGACGGCTTCCGATGCGCACAACGCATCCAGGGCCCGGTCCCATAGCTCCAGGGCCTCGCGGTTCACAACACGATTCCCTCCGCCTTGGCGTTCCTGTAGAGCGCGAAGTCCCCCTTTTTGAACTCATCGGCGTCCACCGGCTCAGCGTGGATGGGCCGGCCGATCTCCAGGGCGAGCGGGTAGGTGGCGCCCACGCAGCGGCCGATCTCCTCCCACAAGTGAAAGGGGCCCTCGATCAGCACCATAATGTCAATGTCGCTGTCCGGCTCGCCCTCGCCCGTGGCCTCAGAGCCGTAGACCACGATCCCCTTCAGCCGCTCTCCATAAACGGCCTGAAGGCGCCGTTTCACGTCCTGCCATAGGTGGCGTCGTCCCTCTGCGACCATTGAAGCGCCTCGGCTCGAGTTGGCCGGAGAGCACCGCCCGCCGCTGCCAGAGCGGCACAACACAGAATAGGATACCCGCGTCAGCCCCCATTCTCAAAGCTCCATCACGTCGGCGGGACGACGCGGACGAGGCCGAAGGCCTTGCTGAGGCGCTCGTCTATCTCATGCTTCCGGGCGTCGGGCACGTCGGGGCACTCGCGCACGACCAGGAGGGGGTCCCTGACCTCGGTCATCCCGTCGCGCAGCGCACTGAAGAGGGCCTGGAGGGTCCGTTCGCGCAGCTTCTGGACTTCCGCATCCATGGCATCCAGCCCCGTGTTCGCGGCGATCCGGGCCGCGGCTTTGAGCAGCTCCAGCCTGCGCTCCACGTCCTGAAGGTCGCACGCTTCCCACTCGTCCAGCACGGTTGCGCCGGCTTCGACCACGAATCGGCGCATCTGCTCGCCCGGATCGGGCCGGGCGCATATCTGGCCGATGCTCCGAACCACGCTGAGCTTATTGAGGAAGCGCAGCAGAGATGCGCCGAGCCGCACCTTGCTGGTGGCGTTGGCCATGGGCGAGCAGGCCGCGCTGCACATGGCGGTAACAAGGGCCTCAATGGCCGCCGGCCCCCAAATGATCCTGACCTTCGAGACTCCCTCCCACAGGATCAGCAGGCGCTTGACGATCTCGGTACGCATCCGGCGCGACGCCTGGCGGCTGACGCAGATGCGTTCCAGGCCTCTGATGGCGGCGGGGACGACCCGTATGTCGAACTCGACCTCGCGTCCGAACTCGTAGACGGCCCCCTCTTCGGTGTCCCGGCGCTGGCCCATACCGGTGCGCCCCTGGAACCTGGCGATCCCGTCGAAAAGCTCGAACAGCTCCTCCTGGTAGGCGCTGCGGCCGTTGTCGGAGCCGGCCATAATGCCGAGCGCTTCGAGGGCCTCGACCGGATAGGGCACCCGCCACACCCGGTCCTTCAGTGCCCTGAGAGCGGCGTCGAAGTGCCGGGCGCCGGCACGGGTGTAGCCGCAGATGGCGGCCAGCGCGATCGCAAAGCCGCCCCGTTTCAGGCCCTCCTGCGCCAGCAGCTTCATGCACAGCTCGACGGTGTCCGAGGCCAGCTTGTCAGGAACCTGATCGGCGTGGTCCTCCACAATGCTGCTGAGGGCCAGGGCGGCGCGCTCGGCCGAGTCAGACGGGTAGGTCCTGCGCATGAACTCGTACGCGGCCACAAGCGCCGGAGGGCCGATCCGCTCCAGCGTGTTCTGGACCGTGTCCAGGCTGCTGGGCAGCCCCATCTCAGGCATGAGGTTGAGCAGTTCGGCGGCTAGCTTCTCCTGAAGCGTCTCGTCCACCCTGGCATCGGCCAGGACGGAGGTCTCGATGACGCTGCGGCGTGTGATGGCGTCGCCCACCTTCAGCAGGTCCAGCAGCACGACGACGGCCTTGCGGACCGTCTCGTCGCAGACGTCGCTCTCGGTGCACAAGACGTCGAGCAGGCGGATCAGCTCGGCGCGTTCCAGACGGTTGGCGCGGGGCATGCGTTCTATTGCCACCGCCGCGGCCGGCTCCCCGAGCCGCACCAGGCCGTAGCGCAGCCGCGCCTTCTCACTTTCGGGCAGGGACGGGTTGAGTATCTCTTCGACCGCCCGCTCCGAGAGCTCTCCGATGCGCGCCGGATCGGCGGCCAGGGACTCGCTTAGGTTCAGCAGCAGGCCGCGCACGCGCGGGTTCTCGCAACGCTGCAGTTCGCGCCACAGCAGGTCGGCGACGAGGTCGTGCGCCTGCTCGGCGCAGGACGCCACGGCCTCCTCAACGTCGAAGCGCAGCTCCTCGAAGTTGCGGGAAACGTGCCTGACGGCCGACTGCAGGAACTGCTCGGTCCTTTGGTAGTTGCCCACCACAGTGGAGGCGGACTTGCCGATGAGCCGAAGCAGTTCGCGGATCAGGTCGATGTCTCCGCTCTGATCGAAGACCTCCAGCACGACGGCCAGCACGAGCGCGGCCTCGCCTTCCTCGGCCTCCCGCAGCAGCGCCCCCAGCCGCTGGATGGCATAGAGGGCCTCGTCGGCATCATCCTGGAACAGGCCCCTCACGGCCTCCGCCATGTCCGAGCGGAACCCTATCTGCTCGAGCGAACGGATGGCCTCGCGGCGCACCTTGGGCTCGGCCTCCCTGTCGGTGAGCACGTTCAGGAACATGCCCGCTTTCTGGGCGCCGTCCATGGGGGCGAAGACGAGCTTACGAAGCGCCTCGATGCGCTCGTCGGGGTTCTGACTGGTCAGGACGGCCAGCTTCAGGCGGGCGACCTCCTTCGGGGTGAACAGCTCCTGAGTCTCGTGCGCAGTCATCTGCTGGGGCGCGGCGCGCACCAGGGCCCCGACCGAACCCCCGGCCGCGGGTGCCTGCTCGGCCAGCAGATCGTCCTCGAGCGCGATGGTGCGCCAGCCCTCCTCGGGGTCTGAGACCAGTTGCAGGAGGTCCGATTCGGCGTAGCCGCATTCGGCCGCTCGCGAGCGCAGGAATTCCAGTGCCACCGCCTCGGTATCCCTCAGCAGCTCCGGCGCCAGCAGCAGGCGCGCAACGGCCTCGTTGTGGGCAGCTTCGGCCAGGAGCGTGCCGGTCACGTCCACCTTCCTGGCCAGCAGCGCCGCCACGCGCGTGGCCAACCGCCGGCCGATGCCGTAGGTGGCCATCAGCGACTCGACATCCCTGTCTCTCTCGCCTCGCATCGGAATTCACTCACGGAAGGATGTCGGCGGACCGCACCTGGCGCCGTTCAGCATAGGGTGACCCGCCTGTCGCCCTGCACGACGCGCCCGATGATGACGGCTTCCTCGCCCTCCCTGCGAAGCCGGCGCAGCACGTTGCCGGCGTAGTAGGGGGCGACGATCAACACCATCCCCACGCCCATGTTGAACGTGCGGTACATCTCATCATCCGGCACGCTGCCCAACTCCTGGACCAGGTCGAATATCGGCGGGCGCTTCCAGCGGGAGGGATCCAGCTCCACCGCGCACCCCTCCGGCAGCACGCGGGGGACGTTCTCCAGAAGCCCGCCCCCGGTGATGTGCGCTATGCCGCCGATGACGCGCTTGACCCTGTAGTGGCGGAGCACTGACCGCACGGATCGCACGTAGATGCGCGTCGGCTCGAGCAGCTCGTCGGCAACCGTGCGGTCGATGCCGAAACGGGCCAGGGAGTCGCCGCATTTCAGGCCGGCTTCTTCGAAGATCAGTCGGCGCACCAGCGAGTAGCCGTTTGAGTGCAGGCCGCTGGACTGGAGGCCGATGACCTGGTCGCCCGGATGCACGTTGCGTCCCGTGACCAGGCGCGAGCTTTCGGCAATGCCGACGACGAAGCCCACCATGTCGTACTCGCCCCGCTTATAGAAGCCGGGCAGCTCGGCCGTCTCGCCCCCAACGAGGGCGCAGCCGGCCTCCTTGCAGCCGGCGGCGATGCCGGCCACGCAGTCGCGCAGGACTTCGAGCTCCAGCTTGCTGGTGGCCAGGTAGTCCAGGAAGAAGAGCGGCTCGGCGCCGAGCGTCAGGATGTCGTTGACGCACATGGCCACCAGGTCGATGCCCACCGTATCATGCCGGCCGGTCATGAAGGCAACCTTCAGCTTCGTGCCGACGCTGTCCGTGGAACCGACGAGTATCGGATGGGCGTAGTTGCGGCGGAAGAGCCTCTCATCGTAGTCCAGCGAGAACAGGCTGCCGAAGCCGCCCGGATTCGGCACCACACGTTCGGTGAACGTGCGCTGCATGAGCTGCTGGATCTGCTGGACGAATTCAGCCCCTTTGTGGATGTCAACGCCCGCGTCTTCGTAGGTTATGGGGCTCACGATGGCGCCTCAGGTCCCCGCAACGCCAGGACGAGAAAAGCATACGGCGGCCCGCGGCCGCCGGACGTAGAGCCCCTAGCAGAACCCCCTGCTGGCTTCGGCCGGCTGCAGCGCCGACCTGCGGCGTCGGGCGGCATCGGCGATGCTCTGCCTCTGCATCGCCTGTTTCGCCCTCCTTGCATGACGGCGCTTCGCTCGGCCTCGGGCCGACGCGTGGGGCTCTGTTAGGAACTCCTATTATAACCCCCTCAGGCGGGGTGTCAATCTGAGCGCCGGTCCCGACGGCCGCGTGGCACGGGCCTTGCGGAATGCCTGAATCGCAACGGCTCCGGTTTGCATCGGGTCGGCCCCTTTCGCTAGATTGTTGCGCCAGGGGGGCGGTCGGTTCCGACAGCATGAGGTGCAATGCGTGGCGCGCAACCGCAGACAAGCGGCGTTCATCGCAGCGGGACTGCTGGTCAGCGTGGTGGCGGCCAGCTTCTTCCTCTACAGGATATGGGAGCATTGGGGCGAGGTGGGGCGGGCCCTGGCGGAGGCCAATTACCTCTACGTCATCCCGTCGGTCGGCTTCATCGCAGTCATGTACGCGTTGCGTGTGCTGAGGTGGCGCGTCTTTCTCCGCCCCATCGGCGAGGTGCCGTACCGGGCGATCGCAAGCGCCACTCTGATCGGCTTCATGTCGAGCTGTCTCCTGCCGTTGCGGCCGGGGGAGATCATCCGCCCCTACGTGCTGCACAGAAGGGCCGACGTTGACTTCGGGCACGCGGCCGGGACGGCGATGGGATTGGAGCGGGTCTTCGACCTGATCGGCGTTTGCTTCCTCCTGGTGCTGGCGCTGCTGTTTATGGCAGGGCAGGAGGCGGCCGGCACGGACCTCTCCGAACTGGTCGAGGGGATCAGGGGGAAGGCAGTCTGGTTCGCGGGTGCTGCCGCGGCGGGCTTTGGCTGTTTGCTCACGACGGCATTCTTTCCGGCGCTGGTGCTGCGGACCGCGCAGGCATGCCTGAAGGTCGTGCCGCAGAAGCTGCGAAGTCCGCTGATGGGCTTCGTCAGCTCCATAACGCAGTCCATGCGGTTCCTGAGGGATCCGGGCCAGGTCGCCGTAGCCACGCTGCTCTCGCTGGCCGTCTGGATCTGCTTCCCCTTGAGCACGTATAGCCTGGCCCGCGGGTTCGGGATGGAGTTGACGTTCGGGGGCGTGCTGTTCGTGCAGGTGGTGGTTACGGCGGCCGTTGCGGCCCCGCAGGCGCCGGGCTTCATCGGCGTCTTCCAACTGGCGGCTGAGGCGGCCACGGAGGCGCTCGGCGTGCCCAGGGGGGAGGCCGGGGCCTTCGCCATCGTGCTCTGGGCCGTCAACGTCGTCCCGATAGCGGCGGTCGGGCTGGCAGTGCTCTGGTATGAGGGGCTGAGCGTCCGGGGGCTGGTGCGCGCTTCAAAGGAGGCGGCGGCGAGGCAGGAAGCCGAGTCTCGCCCGGCACGCTGAGTCAAGCCATGGTTGGCCCCTACTCGGCGTTGAGGGCCTCGTCCAGGGTGGGGAAGATGTGGATAAGGGTGTGCAGCTTCGTGAAACGAAAGACCTCCTCGACCAACGGCTGGGGGTTCACGATGCGCACGTAACCGTCGTCGCTTTTGGTGGCGCGGAAGGCCCGCATCATCTGGCCCAGGCCCGTCGAACTGATGAAGGAGACATTGCTCAGGTCGAAGATGAGCTTCGTATGGCCATCGTCCAGCAGCTTGTCGAGCTCGTCCCGCAGGACGTCTGCCCCCATCTCACGCACCTGACCGGTTAGGTGGAGGGCGACAGCGTCCCCGATTGCCTCGGTCTTGATCGTGATATCAGCGGCCGTGTCATCAGGCATCTTTGCACTCGCTGGTTCGGGGCTCAGGACCGTCCGGCGGCGGCGGCCCAGGGAGCGTGCTTGATCATGGTGAGCTCGTTGCCCGTCTCGTTGAAGCGGATCTCATCCATGTAGGCGCGTATCAGCGCCAGTCCGCGACCGCTGGTGGCCAATAGGCCCTCTTCCGTCGTCGGATCGGGGACTGCCTCGGGGCTAAACCCTTCCCCTTCGTCCTTGACGGAGATGACGACCTGGTTCTCGTCTATGGCGAAGCTGATCTGGACCTTTTTCGTGTCGTCAAGCTCGTTTCCGTGTTTGATGGCATTTATGATGGCCTCTTCGAGAGCCAGTTTGACGGCGAAGATTGCTCTCTCGCCGTAGCCCATGTTCTCCAGTACGGGCAGGATGGCATTCTCGGCGTGGGTCATCTCGCGGGGCAGACTCGGAATGGCGATGACTTTGCGCTCGGCCTTCTCGAACAGCACCTCCACCCCCAGGACGGCCACGTCGTCCTCGGGCTCGGGCTTCAGACCCGTGAGCCGATTCACGAGCGTCTCAATGCCGACGTCATTGCTCTGGCACAGATACTGCCGGAGCTTGGCTTCGCATGCCTCCCTGTCGGAGCCTTCGAAGGAGCGCAGCAGGCCGTCCGTGTAGAAGAACAGCCGATCGTACTGCTCCAGTTGCATGCTCTTCAGCTCGTACTGCGGCTCCTCGAACATGCCGACGAAGAGGCCCTCGGTATCCAGTGCCTCAACCTTTCCGTCGCGCACCAGGAAAGGCGGGCAGTGCGAGGCATTGACGTACTGCAGCGTCAGCAACTCCGTATCCAGCACCGCCAGGAAAGCCGTCAGGTAGTGACCGGCCAGCGTGCTGCGGACCAGGGTGCTGTTGACCCGGTCCATGATGCTCTTGGCGTTCAGATCGTTGGCGACGCAAGTTCTGAACGCCAGCCGGCCGGTAGCCATGATGACGGCGGCGGGCAGGCCGTAGCCGGAAACGTCCGCGATCACGAAGGCGACGAACTTGTCCCCCAGGTTGATGGCGTCGTAGAAGTCGCCGCCGACGCGAATGCCAGGCCGGGTCTCGGGGGCCAGCTTTATGCCCTGGAGCTCCTCTTCCAGCACGGGGCGAAGGCTGTTCTGCAGCTCGCGGGCGACCTGCTCGTCGCGCTCCAGCAGCATTGCCTGCCGTTCCAACTGGCCAGCCAGCGCCCTCAACTCACGGTCGCTCTTCGTTAAGGCGCTTGAGGCCGTGCTCTGCTTCGCCAACTGGCCTTCCAGGGCCAGGATGCGGCCCTCGGCCTGATGAAGCTTGCCCGACAGCTCATGTACCTTGGCTTCCAGGGCATCGATGTCACCCGGCAAGGACGCGTCGTCCGCGTCAGCAGGCTTAGGTCTCTCAGGTGGGGTGCACATAGTTGGTTGCCTGCGCGCTCAAGAGGACCGTCTTCTTCCCGCCGTGCAGACACCGGCCGGTCGAACCGCAATATGGGCGCGAAGCCCGGCCCTGTCCCGGGCCGCGCTCCGCTCACAAGCCGTATTATGGTCCAAGTGGCTGCGACAGCGCAAGTGAACGCCCCCTGCGTTGCCCGCCGGGTCATCCATCCGCCCCCTGCGCCGCATCGTGGCCTTGGGCAGCCAGCTCTGCCGCGTGCGCCAGCCGCTCCTCGATGCGTTCCCAGTGTGTGCCATGCCAGTAGACCTTGTCACATCCCCGACACCGGAAGAAGCGATCGCGCGCCTGGCGCACCTTGGTTGGCACACGATCCCGCACCTGTGCGAGCGGCACGCTCTCCAGCTGCCCGTCGCACACCATGCAGCGAGGCGCTCCAATGGGAAGCCCCAGCGACGCCAGAACGTGCGCAAGCTGTTCGAGCGGCGAGAGGCCGAGCGGGATGAAGACGCACTGCACCAGCCCCTCGCTGACCGCGTAGCGCTCCAGAATGCCCGAGTCGCTCGTGAGCAGGCAGTGGCCTTCTTCGAGCGCCCTGCGGACCAGCTCGCCGTCGCGGATCTGCACGTCGAAGCGCGCACTGTAGCCCGCCGCACGCAGCCACCGGGCCAGGCCGCCGAGCATTGCATCGCATATGAAGGCGGGTTCGCGATCCATCGCCGGCCAGCGCATCATGGGGCATGAGTGCCACAGGGCAATCCACAGCCTAATGGCCAGTCTAACCTGCCGCCTGCGGCGTGTCGAGAGGCGGGCACACGACCTGCAGGCAGGCGCCTTGTTCTGCTTGACAGGCGGGGGGCCAAAGGTTAGAGTTCTGGCACACGGAGCAAACGAAGCGGGGATAGCCGAATCTGCATCCGGCTCCCGGCCGTCCTGTGCCTGATGAGCTTGGGCGGAGGTCCAATCATGAGAGTAACCCTACGCGTGTGTTGGCATTCGGTTCTGCTTCTTGCGGCCCTGGGCCTGACTTCTTGTGCGGCTCCGCCGGCGTCGACGTCGGCCGCATGCCAGGAGTCCAAGCTGTCGCCGGAGAACGCCTTCTTCGACCTCGAGCCTGAGGGGCTCAAGCTCCTGTGGCGGCAGGATCTGGGGCAACTGAGCGACAGACAACTACGAGACGTCTACTGCGCCGGCCCGATCGTCGTCGTCGAGGCGGAGGGTGGCGAGATCCACTGCCTGAATGCCGCAAACGGCGTCTGGAAGGCGACCGAAGTCCTGCGCAGCAGCCTCGACCGGGCGCCCGTCTTCATGGATCAAGCACTTGTGCTGGTCGTCAAGAACGCTCTCTGCCGCTTTGACACCGTGACGGGCAGCCTGAGCAGGCCCTTCCATCCGGGCTTTGCGGTGTCCACTTCCCCCTTGGTCTATGGGGACAGCCTGATCCTGGCCGGAGGCAACGGCCATCTGCAGCGAGTGTCCCTGGAGACCGGGGACGCGGACTGGATCTGCTCGCTGGCGGGGTGGATTGCCCAGAAGCCCGCTATGGGGGATGGCGTGGTGTTCGCCGCCGCCGAAGGCGATGAGGCCATTGCCGTGCAGGCGTCCGACGGACTGGAGCTGTGGCACTGGCGGCCGGCAGAGCCGTCACGGCTGTGCTCCGGCGTGGCCGTTCTGGGAAGCCGCGTCTTTCTGGGGGACGACCGCGGCTTCGTCTACGCCCTCAACGCAGACACCGGCGACGTGCGCTGGAAGGGCATGGCCGAGGCGTCCATTGTCGGCAGGCCGCAGACGATCGGCACGGACCTGCTCGTCCTTACCGCGAAGCCGGACCTCATGAGTTTGGACGCCGGCGCGGACCTGCGCAAGCTCTGGCAGTGCAATGGCCCCGTGCGGGTACTGGCTGTCGGCGATGCCGTCGTGTACGTCCTCAACTCCGACCATTCGGTGGCGGCTCTCTCGCGCCAGAGCGGGGAAAGGCTGTGGTGCCACCCCTTGCCGCCCGACTGCAGAATCGTCGGCGACGCAAACCGGCCCGCCCTCTACATCGCCAACTCCGCCGGTTCCATCATAGCACTGGGCGAGCTGGACTGACCCCCCCCATAGAAAGAGCCCGGCCCTCAAACGAAAGCCGGGCTCGGATCAAGCCGTCGTCAGGGATTGCCGGGCCCCAGGTCCCTTCCACGCCCCATCCGTCCACCGCATCGTCGGGACGCGCCCACCCGTCAATCCACATCAAGCAGATAAGCCCACCGCGATGGCGGTCGGCAATCGATTACACGTCGCGTCCCTGAACCGTCTTACGTCCGTTTTGCTTGGCGCGTTCCACAGCTTTGTCAAGCAGGCGATACACGGCACTGTTCAACGCATCCAGCACGTCGGCCGAGCTCATGACAGCCTTGCTCTTGATGTAATTCTTGACCTTCGTGCCGACGACCAGCATTTCCTTCGACTGAGGCTGACCAATGGCCATGGATTCGACCTCCTGAGGTTGAAAAGGAACTGGACTCACAATCTCTGACGGATCCCCAGCTTGACTCCATGATAGTAACAGCAAAAACGGCGCTGTCAAGGGCAAAATCGGGCTCTAGCGGGCATTTTGCGCTTTTCGGGGGCTCTGAGTTCCGGCCGATGGCCCTGCCCGGGACGCCTCAGTCGAAGTTGACTATTGTCTTAAGGGCGACGTCCCGGTTGTGGGTGGCGAACTCCATCGCCTCGGCCACCGCGGGGAACTGAAACCTGTGCGTGACCACCGCCTCGGTGTCGATCTTGCCCGCCGCCAGCAGGTTCACGGCCCTCTGGTAGACGTTGGCGTAGCGGAAGACGCCCGTGATCATCAGCTCCTTGGCCTGTGCCTTGCCGAACGGCAGGTTGCAGGCGTCCGCGGCCAGGCCGATCCATGCGATGCGGCCGCCGGGCTTGGCGGCCTCGATGGCCTGAGCCATGGTCTGCTCAAGGCCGATGCACTCCAGGACCACGTCCGCCGAGTTCCTCAGTGCCTCCGCAACGTCTTCTTCGTTGGCGTTCACGGTGCGGGAAGCGCCCATCAGCCCGGCAGCTTCCAGCCGATTGGGTAACAGGTCAACGGCGGTGATGTGGCCGGCGCCCGCCGCTGCCGCCGCCGCCACGGCCAGCAGGCCGATGGGCCCGGCGCCCAGCACCAGAACCGCCTCTCCCGCCCCCACGCCCGTCAGGTTCACGGCGTGCATTCCCACTGAGAGGGGCTCGATGGTCGCGCCGGCCTCCGTGCTGACGTTATCCGGCAACTTGTACGCGAAATCGTCCGGCGACGTCACGTACTCGCAGAACGCGCCGTCGACCGGCGGCGTGGCCAGGAACACCACGTCCGTGCACAGGTTATAACGTCCGCTCAGGCAGTGCTTGCAGTGTCGGCAAGGCACGCCGGGCTCGATGGCAACTCGATCGCCCGGCTGGAGGGCGATCACCTCCGGTCCGGCCTCGACAACTTCTCCGGCGCATTCGTGTCCGAGGATCAGGGGCTCTCTGACCACGAAATCCCCGATTCGCCCGTGCTCGTAGTAGTGAATGTCGGAGCCGCAGACGCCGACGGACTTCATCTTCACCAGCACGTCGCGGGGCCCCGGCTCGGGAATCGGTATCTCCCTCACGTCCAACCTGCCGATCTCCTCCAGGTATACTGCCTTCATCGTTCTTTGCGAGGCCACGATATCCTCCGTCGACTGCTTGAAGAAGCCGCTCAAACGCCGTGAATGCGGATTCTAACCCCCACCCCCGATCGAATCAAGATGGCGGGAATGGCTCAGGGATATCCAGGCTTGACGCGGCGCTGGCGAGAGGTATAATCACGACCGTCATGATGGAGAGTGGCCTCGACAGCACCGGCCTGACCTGCTTAGCGCCCTGCGGTGGGCGGCGGCTCCACGTCCATGCTCATGCCACGGCGCACCTGCCGAGGGGCGAGCTGCCGCACCACTGACCCTCCAGTTGCTTGGTCGCTTTCCCGGCCCGCTCCTCTTAGGCGGGCTTTTTCTTCGCCAGGAAGCGTGACGAAGCCCTCGTGAGAACCAGGAGAAGAGCCATGACCACAGATGACATCAAGGTGTTCGGCGGCAGCGGGAGCCCGAGGCTCACCAAGGCAATCTGTGAATGCCTCGGAGTGGAGCCTGGCAGGTGTGAGGTCCTACGGTTCCCGGAAGGGAACCTGTTCGTGCGCATTCAGGAGAACGTGCGCGGTCGCAACGTCTACATTGTGCAGTCCACGGCCTTCGCCGTGAACGATAACTTCATGGAGCTCCTGTTCTGGGTCGACGCGTTCAAGCGCGCTTCGGCAGCGTCTGTGACCGCCGTTGTCCCGTACTTCGCGTATGCCAAGGGGGACAAGAAGGACGAGCCCCGCGTCTCCATACGCGCCCGAGTGTGCGCAGACGCCATTGAGGCAGCAGGCGCCGACAGGGTGGTCACGATGGACCTGCACGCCCCTCAGATCCAGGGGTTCTTCAAGGTGCCGGTGGATGATCTCTACGCACTGCCGGTGCTTTGCGGGGCCATCAGGGGACTCGGCCCACGCGATCTCGTGGTCGTGTCACCTGACATCGGCTTCGCCAGGCAGGCGCGGCGATACGCACGTGCACTGGGCGCACCGTTGGCCGTTGCCGACAAGGAACGGCTCGACCACACCGGGGCGGTGGTCATCCACGACATCATCGGCGACATTGCCGGACGGGAAGCCATGATAGTGGATGACTTCGTCATCGCCGGCACCACCCTGGCCAAGGTCGCCGAGAAACTTGTAGAAGGCGGCGCAAGGGAGGTGTACGCGGCTGTCACTCACGGCCTGTTCACAAAGGCCGGCATGAAGGCTCTGGACGCCAGTGCCATCCAGAAGCTTCTGGTTACAGACACGGTCGAGAATCAGCCGGCGGAACTCAGCGACAGGGTCGAGATCGTCAGTGTGGCCCCTCTGTTTGCTGAGGCAATCCGGAGGATCCATACTCGCCAGAGCATCAGCGTGCTGTTCCAGAGCTGATGATGGCACGGTGTCTTGGGCCGTCTACACCGAAGTGACGAGCGCTCCCGCCGGCTTACGCGAACGGTGCACCCCATCTCATTCTCCACCCTCAGGGACTGGGGGTGAACCAGGGCAGGGGCCGGCGACGACGGCCCTTGCCGGGCGGACGGCGCCGACGGTATCATAGGTGCCGTGCCTGCATCAGCGTCGGGCGCGGGGGCACCAGCGCTGCTTCTCCAGGATGGGTGTCATGCGACTGGCCGGTTGTTCCTACGAGCTTCGTGCGGCGTCGAGCAGAATGATGCGGCTCCTCGCTCTTGCCGCAGCAGTGTGCGCGCTCCTCGTCGCTTCGGCGGCGAGCGGAGCGGAGCCCCGCCTCACGCTGCGGCGGGAAGGGGAGCGGCTCGTCGTGACCAATCGGTTCTACCAGGCGACCGTCGACCCCGAAATGGGTGGCAGGATCGTCTCGTTCGTCGTCGACGGCACGGAGATGACGGCCCTGTGCGCCGATGGGCACGGCGGCCTGATGGAGGAGGTGCACTCGGCCGACTTCCCGTTCGAGCTGCTCGAACAGGAGGAGACCGAGGGTGAGGTGTCCCTGCTTCTGGCAGCGACGACGGGCCGGATGCGCATCCTCCGGCGGTATGGTTTCCAGGCGGACCGTCCGTTCGTCAGCGTCACGCACACGTTCGAGAACACGTCCCGGCACGGGCTGGCGGGCGAGGCCGCACCCGCGCTCCGCAGCCTGGCCTTGCCGGCCGGGGGGACGGAGACGGGCAGGGAGCTCTACTGCCGCAATCGCGGCCTTGGCGCCGAGATTGTGTCCGCACCGCGCTTCCTCGCAGGGGCAGGCCGGGCCTCCGCTCCGCTTCCCTCGCGGGGCCAGCGCGCAGACACGTTGCGATGGCTGGCCGTGGCCGAGCCGGCGGCGCGGCGCGCGCTTGGCTTTGCACTTCTCAGTGGCGGCGGTCGGCTGCTGCGGCCGTTCAGGCCGGCCGGGCCCGGAATCGTGGTCGGATGGTCCGGTCCTGCCGTGCCCGCCGGCCACAGTATGACCTTCGGGACGCTGATAGTGCCCTTGGACGGGCTGGCAGCAGTGGCCGAACTGAACACGGATTTCGTGGCAGACAGCCTGCCCGGATCGGGTCGAGCGCCCCTGACTAACCACTTCAGCATCATGCCCGTCTCAGGGCCGATGCGTGAAGTCTCCGTGTTCACGCGAACGTACGACGAGGCAGGGCGCGAGCTTGCCCTGTGCGACAGCCTGGCGCTGGACCTTCTGGAGTCCGGCCGGCTCAGCACGGGGGCCATCCGCTGCGGCGGCGACGAAGAGCCCGCCTGGCTCCTGCACGAGGTCTACAGCGAGGGCGCGCGCGTGGGGCAGTTCGCGGTCCCCGTCGGTCCGGGCCGTTCGGCCTTCCCGCTGAAGACGCCGCAGCCGCCCCTGCCGGACCCGCAGCCCCTCGACGGCCGGGTGCCGTCGGCGCCCGGCAGCCTGGTGCCCCTGACCGACGCGCAGAGGGAGAGCGGCCTCCTCCTGTGGCGGTTCGACGGCGCGCCCGCGCTGACGGCCCTCGAACAGCTCCGCCTCACCGTCGCCCAGGGCGAGAAGCGGACGATCTTCCTGGGCGTGAAGGCTCTGCGGCCCTTCGAGGGACTGCGCTTTGCCCTGGCCGGAGTCTCAGGCGAGCCAGCCGGCGAGATCAAGCCCCTTCCCCCCTCGGCCTTCTACCTGTGGCAAGTCAACGACGACGCAGACGGCGTGGCCTGGTTGACGCCTCTGACCGAACTGACGCTCGGAGAGAACCGGACGCGGTGGTTGGCCCTCACGGCCGACACGTCCCCTCTCAAGCCCGGCCGGTATGCCGGGAGTCTGGTGGCAAGCGCCGAGGACGTCCTTGTCGAGGTACCGGTCTACATCGAGGTGCTTCGGCGCTCCGGGCCCGGGGATGACCTGTTCCCTCTGTGGTACCTCGACGGGCTGGCGGCGGAGCAACTGTCCGAGGCGATGATGGCCAAGCTCCAGGGCTACGGGGTGAGCGGCCTGACCGTTGCGGATAGGGGCGATCCGGGCCGCCGCAGGGCCGTCGGTCTTGCCCAGCAGCGCGGCCTCGGCCTCCTGGCATTCAGCGGACCGGGCGAAGCGCTGCCCCCCGCCGGTCCATCCGGCGGACCGATGCTGTTGCCCTGTCCGCGCCCGGTATGGCTGATGCGGGCAGGTGGGACTTCACTCGGAGCGCTGAACTTGGCGGCGCGAATGGGCTACGGGCCGGCCCTCCTGTGCGAGCGTCTGTCAGCCGTGCGCCCGGCGCTTCTGTCCGGGGACGGATCTTTCCCGTTCTGGCTGGTCGAGGACGGCTGCGAGCCCGGGGCGGTGCCCCGGTTGATCGAATCGGGCGCGCTGTCCGGTATGGAGCCCATATGGATCCATCTGAACCTGACCGGGGCCGACTGGCGGCAGGCTGCCACAGACGTGCGCAGCGCGTTGTGGGTCGCCGCCTGGCAGAGGCTGGCGGGCCTCGCCGTCTCCGGCCCTGCTCCTTCCAGGGAGGTGGACAGACAGTCGGCCCTCTGGCACGTGTTGCGCGACGCGCGTCGGGACGTGGCCCTCTGGCGGCATGCCCGCCTGCGGGCAGAGCGGGCAATGGAAGGAGGAGAGGCCAGGACACACGCCCTGTTCATCCTGCAGCAATTGGAGCGCGTGGTAGGCACGTCCGATGGTTCTCATCTCCGTTTGGAGCCCGAGCGCGGGCCTTTCCGCCGGCTCTACCGCGTGGCGCCGCCTGCTGGCAGATCGGAACTGACCATCGCCCAGTTCGACGCGGCAAGGGGCCTGGTTCTGGAACTGATGGCCGAACTTGAGCAGGGCCCTCCCCGCCGCCCGCAGCGGCAGCTCTACTGGCAGGGAATCCCGCTCCTTGACGACGACCAGGTCCGTTGGGCGATTGCGGCCCCGGACGGCGAAGCGTCCTGGAGCACGGCGCTGGCCTTTCAGAAGGCTGTCGCTGATCTGACCGGCACGCAGCTCCCCGTGACGCGGACGTTCATGGAGCCGGGCGCCGCGCCGGAGGAGCCGTTGCTCGTGTGGGTCGTGACGGACAGGACAGATCTGCCGGGCCTGCCCGCGGCGGCCCGCGAGGCGCTGGCCGGACGTGGTGCCGCTCCTCTGGCGAGGGTCCGGCTTGAGAACGGGGCCGTGGTGGCGTTTATACGCAACGACTGCGACGTTGAGACCTTGATGCGGGCTTTCCGCAGTCAACCGAACGTGTTCGCGCCCGCGCACGGCGTGCGCTGAAGGCGTCGCGTCCTTCGCCTCAATCGGCTACTGATACCGCTGCCCATGACGCTCTGCGGAATAGATGTCGGCACTCAGGGGGCGCGCAGCGTCCTGGTGCGAGAGGACGGCGAGGTGCTGGCCCAGGGCGAATGCGCCTTCGAACCGTCCGCACACCCGCTGCCGCAGGGATGGTTCGAGCAGGAGCCGCACGCCTGGACCGATGCCGTTCTCCTGGCGGTCCGCAGGGCCCTTCAAGGCGCTGCGAGCAGCGGGGGCGGGCGGGACGTGCAGGCCATCGGCGTCACCAGCACCAGCGGCACGCTCTGTGTCCTCGACTCGGCGCGCAGACCCCTCATGCCCGCCATTATGTACAACGACTCGCGCAGCGCGGAGGAGGCCGATGAAGTGCAGCAGGCGGGCGCCTACCTCTCGGCGAAGCTGGGCTACCGGTTCCGGTCCTCGTTCGCCCTGCCGAAGATCCTGTGGCTGAAGCGCAACCGGCCCGACCTCTACGCCCGGGCGGACCTGTTTACCAGCCCCACCGATTACGTCATCGGCTGGCTGACCGGGAACTGGCGCCGCTCCGACCAGACGAACGTGCTGAAGTGGGGTTACGATCTGCTGGAGGACCGCTGGCCGGACTTCATCAAGCAAGAGCTAGGCCTCTCGCCGGCGCTCTTTCCCGCCGTCCAGAAGCCGGGAGCGCCGGCCGGTGAGCTGACGGCCCGCCGGGCAGCTGAGCTGGGCCTGCCCGCGGGCACACCCGTGGCGGCCGGCATGACGGATGGCTGCGCGTCGCAGGTCGCCAGCGGCGCCGTCTCGCCGGGCGACTACAACACGACCATCGGGACGACGCTGGTCATCAAGGGCGTCAGCGAAAGGCTCATCTTGGATCCCCTGGGCCGCATATACTGCCACCGGCATCCCGAAGGATGGTGGCTGCCCGGTGGTGCCAGCAACACGGGGGCCGAATGCCTGGCCGTCGAGTTTGGCCCGGAAGAGACTGACGCCCGAAGCGCCCGCGCACTCGAACGCAGTCCCACGCAGCTGGTCGCTTACCCGCTGGTAGGGATGGGCGAACGATTCCCGTTCCTCGACGCGGATGCCGAGGGCTTCCTGCTGGGGACGCCGAGGGACAGGGACGAGCTGTTCGCCGCGTACCTGGAGGGCGTGGCCTGCCTGGAACGCCTCGCCTACGAGACACTCGACGGACTTGGAGCTGAGATCGGCGAGGCCGTATACTCGACGGGCGGCGGCGCGCGCAGTGACGCCTGGCTCCAGATTCGTGCGGACACGCTCGGCAAGAACGTCCTCTGCGCGCGCGGGGGCGCTGCCACCGGCGCAGCTATGGGCGCCGCCGTTCTGGCCGCTTCCCTCGCGCACTACGGAGGCGTCAGGGACGCTGCCCGCGCCATGGTGCACGTCGAACGCGAGGCCCGGCCGCGCGCGGACGTGGTTGACGCTTACTCGGCGAAGTACGAGCAGTTCAGAAACGAGTGCCGCGCACGCGGCTATCTGCAGGACGGGTGACCCGTTCTGCCCCCATACTTCGGGAACAACGGGGAGGAGACGATGGCGGACGAAACTCGACTCGACGTGCGCGCGTTCGGCGCCGTCGGCGACGGCAAGGAGGACGAGACGGCGGCGATCCAGAAAGCCATCGACGCCGCTGCGGAGACTGGCGGAACGGTGTTCCTTCCGGCAGGTTCCTATGCCTGCTCGACGCTGCGGATGCGTCCCCACGTGGGTCTGCTCGGCCATCCGACGTGGAGCTACCGGGACTTCGGCGGCGCCGTTCTCCGGCTCGTTGACGATGCGGCCTCGTGCCTTCTGGACCTGACGGGCGCCCTGGGTGCCACCGTCAACGGGCTCTGCCTCGATGGGGCGAAGCTCGGCGACGGAGTGCACGGAATCCTGATCGATAAGCCCGACTACGGCAAGGAAGAGGACGTCCCCCGCATAGAGCGCTGCCGCGTTGCGCATTTCACGGGCGACGGCATCCGCTTCAGCCGCATCTGGTGCTTCATCGTGCGCCACTGCATGCTGGCGCGCAATCGCGGGTGCGGCCTGTGGGTGCGCGGCTGGGACGGCTTCATCCTGGACAACTGGCTCTCGGGCAACCGCGAGGCCGGCTATGGCGCCTACGAGGAGAACGCCTCGGTCACCATGACGGGCAACCGCATCGAGTGGAACGCGGCGGGCGGCATCGTCGTCAAAGGCGGCAATCACTACAACATCGGCAACAACTACATAGACCGCTCCGGCGGGCCGGGCATTACGTGGCTGCCGCGCGGCGACGTGTGGGGACAAGTCGTCTCCGCGACGGGCAACGTGATCTACCGCAGCGGCAAGCCCGACTGGCGGACGCTGGAGGAGCACGAGAGCGCCCACGCCCGCTTCGAGAATGTGCGGGGCCTGAGCTTCACGGGCAATGCCATGAACGTCGGCCGCGACGACGGCGGCAAGGGCGAGTGGTCCCCCCGCTACGGCATCGTCTACGGCCGGCTGGAGAACGCTGCTATCCAGGGCAACGTGCTGCACAGCGGGGCGTTGCGGGAGCTGTTCGTCGATCTGGGCGGCCACGGCGAGAACGTCATCGTGCGGGATAACCCGGGCAGCCTCTTCAGGGAGCCCTGACGGGCCGGCGGCGGCCTTGATTTTTCGAGTCGACTCAGCTACAAAGGCCCTCACTGAGCCCGGCAGGGGCGGTCTGTTGGCTCGCCGCTTGGGGTGGGCCGGCCGCAGATCGGGTGGCGAGAGACCATTTGCGCCGGAATCACAGCGGACGAGATCACGCAGAAAGGAGTTGCGTCATGGCCAAGAAGAAGGTCTTGAACGTGGGGTTGATCGGCTGCGGGTTCATGGGCAAGGCGCATAGCTTCGGCTATCGCAACGTTAACGAGATGTGGGGCCCGCCGCTCCAAGTCGTCATGAAGTGCATCGCCGGCAACGAGCCGCAGCGGGTTGTCAAGGCCGCAGCGGAGACCTACGGGTGGGAGGAGTACGAGACCGACTGGCGGAAACTGGTCGAGCGGGACGACATTGACCTGATCGACATCAGCACGCCGAATTTCGTCCACGTCGAGGAGACCGTCGCCGCCGCGGAGGCCAAGAAGCACATCCTGTGCGAGAAGCCGCTCGCCAACGACCTGGCCGGCGCCAAGAAGATGACGAAGGCCGTCCAGAAGGCGCGCGTCAAGGCCATGTGCGGCTTCACGTATCGGCAGGCGCCCGCCGTCCAACTGGCCAGGCAGATGATCGAGGGCGGCGAACTGGGCGAGATCTACCACTTCCGGGCCCGCTACTTGCAGGACTGGATCATGGAGCCGGACTTCCCGCTGGTCTGGCGGCTCAAGAAGGAGTTCGCCGGCAGCGGCGCCCTCGGCGACCTGGGCGCGCACGTCGCGGACATGGCCCTGTTCCTCGTGGGAAACATGGCCGAGGTCAGCGGCGAACTGAAGACCTTCATCAAGAAGCGTCCCATGCTGAAGTCAACGGGCGGCGCGGCCCTGACAGACCGCAAGGGCGGCGCGAAGATGGGCACCGTCACCGTGGACGACGCCGCGATCTGGAACGCACGGTTCACGAACGGCGCCCTCGGCGTGTTCGAGGTCACGCGCTTCGGCGGCGGACGCAAGAACTACCACTCCTGGGAGATCAACGGCTCAAAGGGCTCCATAGGCTGGAACTTCGAGGACATGAACTACCTGGAGTACTGGAAGGACGGCGAGGGCGTCAAGCAGGGCTTCCGCAAGGTCCTCGCCACCCATCCGGAGACGCCCAACTGGAAGGCCTGGTGGCCGGACGGGCACATCATCGGTTACGGCGAGTGCTTCGCCAACGAGATAATGGAGATGGCCACGGCCATCGCCGAGAACCGCCAGCCCGCCCCCAGCTTCCGCGACGGGCTGAAGTGTCAGGCCGTCCTGGAGGCGGTGGCGGAATCCGCCAAGAGCCGCAAATGGACCCGCGTCCCGAAGGTGTAGAGTCCACGACGGCCAATTCACCACGGAGTCACGGAGAACACGGAGAACGACACGGCCAAGACTGACCACTACGACACGACGAGCACGACGGAAGAAGAAGGGACGGTTGGCGTTGTGACCGTAGTGTCGTCGTGGTTAGACTCTGTTGTTCTCTGTGTCCTCCGTGTCTGCTCCGTGGTTAGACGTTGTTCTGACCGGCACTGCGCGACGAGGGAGGGATGAAGATGGCAAGACCGGTGACGCTGTTTACGGGCCAATGGGCCGACCTGACGCTGCGGGACCTGGCCCAGAAGGCGAGCGACTGGGGATACGACGGGCTCGAACTGGCCTGCTGGGGCGATCACTTCGATCCCTTCGAAGCCGCCGAAAGCATCCAGTACTGCAACGAGCGGAAGGCCCTGCTGGAGGAGTTCGGCCTGGAGTGCTGGGCGATCAGCACTCACCTGGCCGGGCAGCTCGTCCTGGACAACCTGGACGAACGGCATAACGGCTTCGTGCCGGCAGAGCTCGCCGGGGACTTCGACAGGATGCGCGAGTGGGGCATCGAGAACGTCAAGAACTGCGCCCGCGCGGCCCAGAACATGGGCATCGAGGTCGTCTGCGGATTCACGGGCAGCTCTATCTGGCACCTGATCTACTCGTTTCCCCCCGTCGGTCCCGGGATGATCGAGGACGGCTTCAGGCTGCTGGCCGAGCGGTGGCACCCGATCCTGGACGTCTACAAGGAGTGCGGCGTCAGGTTCGCGCTCGAGGTGCATCCGACGGAGATCGCCTTCGACCTGGTCTCGGCCGAGCGGACGATCGAAGCGCTGGGCGGGCGCGAGGAGTTCGGCTTCAACTTCGATCCGAGCCACCTCGAGTGGCAGGGCGTCGATCCCGCCATGTTCATCAAGGCGTTCCCGGACCGCATCTACCACGTGCACATGAAGGACTGCGCGGTGACGCTGAACGGGCGCGAGGGCATCCTGTCATCTTACCTGAACTTCGGCGAGGCAGACCGCGGGTGGGACTTCCGCAGCCTGGGCCGCGGCGACGTGGACTTCGAGTCCGTCGTGCGCGAGCTGAACCGGATCGGCTATGACGGACCGCTCTCGGTCGAGTGGGAGGACAGCGGGATGGACCGGGAGCACGGCGCGGCGGAGGCGTGCGAGTTCGTCAAGAACGTGGACTTCCCCCCGAGCGGGGTCGCCTTCGACGCCGCGTTCGACGAGTA
>CAYUDW010000038.1:1881-20973 GCA_964442595.1 uncultured candidatus Brocadiaceae bacterium | reverse complement strand
TCTACTATGAATGGGCGATGGTGCTGCTCGCCATCCCTGTGCTGGCCGTGGCGGGCTCGAGCACTTACCGCAGCGCCCTGAAGGGGATACGGCGGCTGGCGCCCAACATGGACGTGCTCATCATGTTGGGCAGCGGGGCGGCGTTCGTAACCGGACCCCTGAGCTTGGCCGGGTTCCGCATCTTCAACTACGCCGGCGTGGGCGCCATGATCATGGCGTTCCACCTGACCGGCCGTTACGTGGAGGCCAAGGCGCGCGGGCGGGCCAGCCGTGCCATCCGCGAGCTGCTGGAGCTGGGGGCGGGGACGGCCACGGTGCTGCGCGACGGGCGCGAGGTGGAGATACCGGTCGATGAGATCCAGGTCGACGACCTGATGCTCGTGCGCCCCGGAGGCAAGGTGCCCACTGACGGCGTGGTGGTCGAGGGCCGCAGCGCCGTCGACGAGTCCATGGCCACCGGCGAGTCGATCCCCGTTGCGAAGCGGGAGGGCGACGAAGTGATCGGCGCCACGGTCAACCATGAGGGCGTTCTGAAGGTGCGGGCCACGAAGGTGGGGGAGGAGACCTTTCTGGCCCAGGTGATCCGCATGGTGAGGGAGGCGCAGGGCTCCACCGTTCCCGTCCAGGCGCTGGCGGACCGCGTGACCGGCTACTTCGTGCCCGTCGTGATCGGCCTGGCCTTGCTGACGTTTGCGGCGTGGCTCCTCTTTACGGGGCCGCTGCGGACGGTGGCCGAGCACGCCGCGGCCGTGCTGCCCTGGGTGAATCCGAAGCTCTCCGCCGTTTCGCTGGCAGTCTTCGCGGGCGTGGCGGTGCTGGTGATCGCCTGTCCGTGCGCGCTGGGCCTGGCCACGCCGACCGCCCTGATGGTCGGCAGTGGGATGGGCGCCCGTAACGGCATTCTCATTCGGTCCGGCGAGGCCATCCAGACGATGAGGGATGTGCGCATCATCATCTTCGACAAGACCGGCACGCTCACCAAGGGCCAGCCGGAGGTGACTGACGTTGTTGGGCTTGGACAGGTCGGGCAAGACGAGGTGCTCCGCTGGGCGGCGCCCGTCGAGGCGGGCAGCGAGCATCCGCTGGCCCGCGCCGTGGTCAGGCAAGCCGACGCCGCGGCGATCGAGCTTGAGCCGGCGAGCGGCGTGGCAGCCGTGCCGGGCAAGGGCGTGCGCGGCAGTGTTGCGGGAAAGGCAGTCCTGGTCGGCACGCGCGGCCTGATGGAGGAGGAGGGCTTCGACTGCTCGGCGGCGCGGGACGGGCTCCAGCGCCTGGAGGAGGAAGCGAAGACGACGACCGTGGTCGCGGTGGGAGGAAGCGTCGTCGGCGTCATAGGCATCGCGGATACGCTCAAGGAGGGCTCCGCAAGAGCGGTGGCCGCCTTGAAGGAGCTGGGCTTCGAGGTGGGGATGATAACGGGCGACAACGAGCGCACCGCGCGCGCCATCGCCGAGGGGGCCGGCATCGAGCGCGTCCTCGCGGGCGTTCTGCCCGACCGAAAGGCCGACGAGATAGGCAGGCTCCAGGCCGAGGTGGGCAAGGTGGCCATGGTGGGCGACGGCATCAACGACGCGCCGGCGCTCGCCCGCGCCGATGTGGGCATCGCTCTGGGCACGGGAACGGACGTCGCCATCGAGAGCGCGGACATCACCCTGGTGCGCGGGGACCTGGGCGCCGTCGTCAGCGCGGTCAAGCTCAGCCGCGCCACGTTCCGCAAGATCAAGCAGAATCTGTTCTGGGCGTTCGGCTACAACCTGGTGGCCATACCGGCGGCGATGCTGGGGCTGCTGCATCCGGCCATCGCGGAGGTGGCGATGGCGTTCAGCTCCGTCAGCGTCGTCTCGAACTCGACGCTCCTCCAACGCGCCGACATCAGCCCGGACGGCGGCGGCAGAGGCAAAGTCCGATGACGATCGACTTCCACACGCACGCGTTCCCGGATGACCTGGCGGCGAAGGCCATCGCCGCATGGAACGGCGCGGTGCCAGACGGCGCGCACGCCGTGCTGGACGGCACCATCGGCGCGTTACTGGGCTCCATGGACGCCGCCGGCATCGAGCGGAGCATCATATGCTCCATCGCGACGGCGCCGAAGCAGGTCGACAGCATCCTGCGCTGGTCGGTGGGCATACGGAGCGACAGGATCGTCCCGTTCGCTTCGGTTCATCCCGACTGCGCCGACCCGGCGGCCGAGGTTCGGAAGATCGCCGGAGCCGGGCTGCCGGGCATCAAGATGCACGCGCTCTACCAGGGCTACGCGCTTGACGATGCGCGCATGTGGCCGTTCTATGCGGCCGTGGCCGAGGCGGGGCTGATTCTGCAACTGCACAGCGGCGGGGACCTGGCCTTCCCCCTGGAGGACGACCGCGCCTCCCCCTGCCGGCTGGCGGCGATCCACCGGGCGTTCCCCGACATGACCCTCGTTGCCGCGCACCTGGGCGGATGGCGATGGTGGGACGACGTGGCCGAGGTGCTGGCCGGGACGGACGTCTGGTTCGAGACTTCCTACACGTTCGGCGTGGCGCAGGAGGAGGTGATCGGTCGGATTGTCGAGCGCCACGGCGCCGACCGCATCCTTTTCGGGTCGGATAGCCCCTGGTGCGATCAGGCGACGGCGCTGAGCCGCGTGCGGCAGGCCTTCCCGGACCCCGGCGAGCAAGAGTCCGTCCTGCGCAAGAACGCCGAGCGGCTGCTTGGCCTCTGAGCGGCGCGTCAGGGGTCCTGGGGCCAGTGCGGCCTTATCTTGATGATTCCCCCGCTATCCTGGGCGATGTACATCAGGCCCTCATCGTCCAGAGCCAGGCCTTCCTGATTGTCGCCCGTCAGCGTCAGCACGCGGACGGCCTCGCCGTCGAGCGTCAGTTCCAGCAAGGCGTTGGCCGAGTCGCTGACGGCCAGTATGTGGCCCGTGGCCTGGTCGTAGTGGAGCGCCGCGATGTCGATGACGGGCACCGGGAACCAGCTCCTTATCTCCACGTTGGTGGCGTCGGGCGAGGACCGCAACGGCAGCTCCACCTCGGCTATGAGGGACATCTCTTCGCCCGGCTCTTCCGTGAAGCTCTGGTTTGCCACGAAGAAGGTCCCGCCCTCGGCATGGCCTTCCCGTGGCACGAAGCAGATGCCTTCGATGCCCTGCCCGCCCGGCTTGAAGAGCTCCGTCCCCCGGAACGTGCGGGGGATGGCGAACTCGCGCTTCACCTCGAACGTTCCCGGGTCCACCTCGAGTATCTTCTCGTCGCCCTCGACGGCCACGTAGAGAAGGGCGGTCTCGGGAACGCGGGCCAACCCCTCCAGGTCGGCCCCCGGGCGCAGCGCCTTCTGCCTGAGCATCTGCCCGTCGGTCGTCATCTCGCAGATGTCGCCCTCGTCGCCGATTACGAACAGCGTCCCTCGCGTGCCGTCAAAGACGATGCCGGACGGCTCTCGGAAGCCCTCTTCGTCAATGTCGCCGAGCCATTCGTACCGGAGCACGACGCGCACGGGCTCCTGCGCCGCACACCGGCCGCCGTCAGCGCAGCCCGAGACGAGCGCACACACGCCGACGAGCAGAAACGCGACAGATCCCTTCATGCGGATTGAAGCTCTTGCCATGCCTTCCCGTCCTTCCTCTCGGGTTCTGCCTCAAGCCATGATCTTCGCCGCTCACCAGGTCACTGTGATCGATCCCGACACCGCGCGCAGCACGGCCGCTCCGCGTCCCCTGTCTGCCTCATAGTCCACCCGATGGGGCACCAGCGGGCCCTCGGGGTCTTGGGCCGTCGGCTTCCCGGGGTCATAGACGCCTGTCTGAACCACGCCGAAGCTGCCGTCGGCCAGGCTTTCCGGATACGGGTAGAGCGTGACTGCCGCATCCTGTAGGCCGGAGACCTCGAAGCACCGATGTCTGTCCGTTGGCGTCTTCTGCTCCTTGACGCGAATGCAGGAGGGGGCCTCTTGCCTGACGAACGCTCGGATCTCGTGGTGGATCGTCTTGTCGAAGCAGTACGTCGAGCAGCCGTCGCGGTGCACCGTCTCCCGCTCGCTGACCAGCGGGGCGCCGTCCGGGAACCTGAGGCTCACCGTGACCGGCGCGTCGGGCTTGTGGCCGGCCAGCATGAAGGCCCCCTTGTGCCGGGACAGGAACAGCATCGCCGGACGGATGGTCGGATCGGGACGCTGTTGCTCGATCACGTACCCCAGGTCGGCCAGCAGGCCCCGCGCCCACTCTCCGGGGTTGTGGTGGCGTTCCGGGTCCTGGGGCAGAGGCTCGAGCCGGCGCCTGCCGGAGAACGCCACCGAGCCGCGGATCCACGCCACGCGCCCGCCGTTCCATTCGGGCGCGCTTCGCACCAGGGCATACGCTCGCTCCGCGTCGCCCTTTCTCACTGTGAGGCGCGTCCCGATGGACGCGTCGTCCGGCTGGGACAACGTCGCGCGGATGCCCCCCGCGCTTACGAGTGAGTTATGCAGGAGCGTTCGTTGAGGCGCCGTGTCCAGCTTGTCACCTGTGAGGGATCCCTCTACCGCCAGTTCGCCGTCGAGCGGATCGGACGCTTCCAGTCCCAGAAGCTCTGTCGTTGCCGGCGCGGCAGTTTCCACCGGCCCGTAGAGAAGCGCCTTGCCGCCCGCGCTCACCCAATCGCTCAGCGCGTCGCCCAGCGCCCAGTCGCGCAGCGGCACCGGCGCGATCAGCACGCATCCGCGCAGTACCTCCTGCTTCCGCTCCAGCCGGACGAAGTCCTCCGCCGCCATCACGGTGTTGACGGGCAGTCCCGCCGAGAGGCACGCGACCATGAACCAATCATGGAAGAAGGGGTGGTTCAGAAGCTCGGGGCATTCGTCGATGAGGTCGTGGTACTCGTCGAAGGGGTAGATCCAGACGAACGGGCCGGGCGCGTCCGGCCGCAGCGTGAAGGCGCGGATGAGGTGCGGCGTGACCTCCCGCGCCAGTTCCGGCACCAGGCGACCCAGCTCGTCGTCGATGGTCAGGAGCTCCAGCCGGCTCGGGTTTCGCATCCGCCCGTCCGCCTCGACCCGGCAGGCGGAGGCCGGGCAGTAGATGTCGTAGGGTTCGCGACCGTAGTAAGACCACCACGGGTCCGAGTTAAACCAGGGGTCGTTCGTGTAGTAGCGGAACGGGATGGGCACTTCCCTCGCGCCGGCGAGGCGGGAGAGGTAAATGGCCATCTCCGCCCCGAGCCGCCGACATCCCCACGGGGTGTTCGGCGGAAGCGCGCCAGCCTGCGCCACGATGTCCCGCAGTGGCACGCCGTCGCTCGCGGCGTCCATGCCCACGCTGAAGTTCGTACCCCTCAGCTCAACCGGAAAGCCGGGGCACTCCGCGCGGAAGTCCTCCCAGAAGGACAGCAGCTTCCGCTTGCTCTCCGCGGCCGGCTCGGACAGGAACCGCTCCCCGTCGAACGCCTCGCCCATGTAGCTCCACGCCGTGTGCGTGCAGCCGAAGCCGTTGGACAGCCAGACGTAGTCGAAGCCCAGCGCGTCCGCGAAAGAGCGCAACTGCCGGCCCAGGAAACGCCCCAGCGGCGTCCCCTCCGGAACGCCCTCGGGATAGCCGGCGTAGGCGGCATCATCCCCGTGCAGACGTTCGTAGCTGCACAGGAAAGCGACCGACTCCGGCATGTCGGACTCGGGACCTCCGTGGATGAGCTCCCGGTGACGCTCATACTTCCAGGGGTTGTGGACGAACTCGGGTCCGGGATCGATGGTCGCCCCGACGAAGAGCCGCTTGCCCAGCATCCGGTCTGCCGCGTCGCGCAAGGCCCGGACGATCTCGGCAACGTCCCGATAGCGCACCGTGGGGACGGGCTCTCGGAACTCCACGGCCCGCTGGAGCGCATAGTACTTCGCCCCCGGGTAGAGGCCGTACTCCAGGTTGTTGAACCCTATCGTGTGCGCCCAGCGGATCGGCTCGTCCTCATCGCCTTTCCATTCCAGGATCTCCGAACCGTCTCCGATCCACAGCAGGACGGCCAGTTCCTCCGCGGCGCCGGCCAGGTCGGTCCACGTTCTCATGATCTCGGCCGCCGTCTGCTCGAAAGTCCCGGCGTCGGCCCCGTGGAACGGCTTCAGGGACAGTTCGAGGACAAGGCGTTCCAGCAGCGGCTCGGTCACGGCCGTAGGCTTCATGCGTTCCATTCCTACCATGCTTGGCGAGCGCGTGATTATACGGCGGAGCGCACCTGTGGGCAAATCCACCCGCCTATGGCACTGCACTTGCTGGGCGGAGCCTGACCGGATATAGTGGTAGGGGTGAAGCGGTCCCGGGACTCTGCGTCCCACCGTTGCGTTCCGGGACCTCCCTATGCCTCATGCACGGGAGAGGGAGGATGGCGGATAAGCAGATGAGGTCGATATCTCGTAGGCGCTTCCTGAAGACGACGGCCGGCACGCTGGCGCTTAGCTCCATCCCGGCCATCATCATTCCCCGCCGGGTCGAGGCCTACGGCGGTGGGGCCCAGGTTCATCCCTACATCAGCCCGCTGCGCGTCGTCGGCCTGCGGGACCAGAACATGACGACCGCCGTCAAGGCGAACGCAAGCTGGGCGGAGCAGGAAGGGCTGGTCGCCTGGGACGTTGTCCAGCAGAGCATGGACAAGCTTGCAGTCGCCCTGGCGCAGGAAAGCGCTCCGGCCGACGCCTGGCGCAAGATCTTCCTCAAACCGCCCGCCAAGGCGTGGGGCGATACGGTCGTCGCCATCAAGACGAACCAGATCGCCATCCAGCGCACGCGCAGCGCCGTCATGAGCAAAGTCTGCCACGTACTGGCCGCCCTGGGCGTGAAGGGCTCCAACATCCACGTGTATGACGCCTGCCACGGCCGTGGCATGTCACGCAATAACCCCTTTACGCGTCTCCCGGACGGCGTCCATCTGGCAGATCAGTGGGGCGGCTCGCGCACCAACACGACTGTCCCCGCTCCGTACTTCGACGGCGACCGCCAGGCCCCTTGTCTTGGTCACCTTGTCAGCGGTGATGCAGACATCCTCGTCAACATCGCGCTTTGCAAGGGCCACGGGAGCGGGTTCGGCAACTTCACCATGAGCCTGAAGAACCACTTCGGCACGTTCTCGCCGAAGCCGTCGCACCAGGACGGAGGCGGTGCCGACTACCTGATCGGCATAAACAAGTCGAAGGAGATCCTGGGCGAGATCGATCCCAAGACCGGCGCCGTGCTGTTTCCGCGCCAGCAGCTCTGCATCGTTGACACGCTGTGGGCCAGCAATCCGGGCCCGGGCACGCCCACGGATTCCCAGCCGAACGCCTTGTTCATGAGTACCTTCGGGCCGGCGCTGGACCATGTGGTTGCCATGCGGTTCCGCAAGGACACCATGGGCTGGCGCGTCAACGAGCAGGTTGCCAAGCGGTTCCTGACCGATTTCGGGTTCGCCGAGAGCGACCTGCCCAACGGCGGGCAGATCATCGACGCAACGGCCCTGACGAGTTAAGGGCTCGCATCGGAGGTCCGCTCGCCGCCCGCTGCAGGCCATGTGGCTCTCTTGCCTCTGTGGGAGGGACTTTGGGGGAGCGTGCATGCCTTCCCCCCGGGCTCGCGCCCGGGGCTAAGTCCATGCCGCCCCTTACGGGGCTCGAACGCCCACGGCTTGCGGCTGGTGCGGCATATTACGGGGCTCGAACGCCCACGGCATGGGGCCGGCGCGGCATACGCATGACCGTCCCCGTTCTCTTCAATATCCTTGCGTGCGGCCGCTGTAAGTCCCGGCAGGGACGGCATATGCTTGGCCGGGGGCGCCAGCCCCCGGAGTAGCGGCCCCGCCTCTCACCTCCAGCCCGTCCCGCAGGCGCGCAACGGGCGACATAGCGAAACGAACCCGGCGTCAGCGGCGAGCGGTAGACGAACGCGGCCCTCCCCCCTGGCTTATCGCCTCCTGGGCGGTCTCAGCGGCGGGTACTGTCTCTGTGTGCCTCAGGCGGAACGCTTGAGGGCGATGGCGATCAGGCGGTCCAGCGGTGCCGACGCAACGCAGATGGCCGTGTCGGCCGCGCCGTAGTAGACCTTCACTTCTTCGTCGGGCTCCAGGACGGCGCCTGACGCGAATACCACGTTGTTGATGTCCCCGATGCGCTCGTAGTCCGTCCGGGGGGCCAGGATCGGCACGTCGCTCCTGCCGATCACCATCGAGGGGTCGTCCAGGTCCAGAAGCAGCACGCCCGCCCGGTAGATGGGCCCGCCGGACGTCATCTTCACTCCGTGGTAGATCTCCAGCCACCCGTACTTCGTCTCGATAGGAACGGTTGAGCCGCCGACACGGTAGGAGTCCCAGTAGCCCCCCCGGGGGGATATCACGACCCGGCTGTCCCCCCAGTGCAGCAAGTCATGGGAGAAGGACACCCATATGCTGCCCACGTCTTTGCCGATGGGCCGGTCGAAGCGGACGTAACGCTCCCCCACCTTGCGCGGGAACAGGATGCCGTCCTTGTTGCCGGGCTCCGAAATGACGCCGAGCCGTTCGTACTCGTGGAAGTCCTCCGTCCTGGCCAGCGCCATGACAGGTCCGTACCCGCTGAAGGCGGTGTAGACCACGTATATCTGGCCCTCCAGCATGGTCACGCGCGGGTCCTCAATGCCGGCCACCTCGTACTTCTGCATGGGACCCATGTCCGCCGGGACCATCACGGGCAGGTCGTCGATCGCGAATGCGTAGCCATCCCTGCTGGTGCCGAGGGCGAAGAGCGAATAGCCGTGCTGCCCCTCGACCCTGAGCAGGATGTAGTAGGTATCGTCCAGCTTCAGGGGAGAGCCGTTGAAGACCGTGTTGCAGGTGAAGGGAATGTCGCCGGCGCCGATGATGGGGTTGTCGGCGTAACGGACCAGTAGGTCGGTGTCAGTCTCGTTCGCCATCCCTAGGAGCCCTCCCTCGCCTTGCCGGCACTGCAGACGCGCTCCAACTCCTCCATCGGAACGGTGCCGAGGCAGATGCAGCTATCGGCGGCGCCGTAGTAGATCTCCAGATGCGAGCCGTCATCCGACATGACGGCGCCGCAGGAGAATATGAGGTTGGGCACGTCGCCGATACGCTCGTACCTCTCGCGAGGGGCCAGTATCGGGATGTTCGAGCGGCCCAGGACCCGGGTGGGGTCTTCCAGGTCCAGGAAGGCCAGCCCCAGCCTGAACAGCGGCCCGCCCGGGACGTTCCGCACGCCGTAGTAGAGCACGAGCCAGCCGCATTCAGTCGCGATGGGGGGAGCCGCGCCCCCGATCCGGTCGTAGTCCCAGAAGCCGTGGCGGGGCGTCATCACCACGTCCCAACCGCCCCAGTGGATCAGGTCGTCCGAGTAGCTGATCCAGATGTTTCCGCCCTCGCGCGGCCTTTCCAGGCGCGCGAATTTGCCCCTGATCTTCCGGGGGAACAGCATGCCGTTCTTCGTGTCCGGCTCCGAGATGAGGGCCACGCGCTCGAAGGTCGCGAAGTCCTCCGTCTTGGCCAGCGCCAGCCGGAAGCCATGCGCCGACTCCGCCAGGTAGGTGACGTAGTGGGTCCCGTCGAAGTGCGTTATGCGCGCATCGCGCACGCCATGGGCCTCGTAAGTGGCGAACGGCTCCTGGTGCGACCGGGCCAGGACCGGCGAAGGCCCCACCTCGAAGCGTCGGCCGTCTTCGCCGCGGGCGACGTAGATCGAGCAGTCCCCCCGCAGGCTCTCCACGGTGAGAAGAAGGATGTACTGCCCGTCGAACTTAATGGCCCCCGCGTTGTGCAGGTCGCCGGCCTGGCCGGGCAGGTCTGTCAGCGAGAGGATGGGGTTGCCTTCCCATCGATGCGCGATGTTCTTGTGTATCTTCGTCGCCACTCCACCACCTCGGGCGGATTGTGCACGTTCCACGCTGTCGAATCAAGCGAAAGGCGCCCCGGCGGCCCGGCCGTTGAGCGCGGTGCCGCTTCCGAGTATATTGGCTTCCCGCGCGTGTGCCGTCGGCAGACGCCTGGACCCGTTGCATCCGCCATTGGCTGAGCCCCATGCAAGCGGACGAGCTCCTCAAACTGGCCAAGAAGGAGAAGCTGGAGCAGCTCGAATCGGCGTGGGTGGCCGCCGTCGACGAAGGTCCTGCCGTCTCGGACGTGCTGCTCCTGGTGCCCGAGGTCCTCGTCGAGCGGGGGCACGGCCAGCTTGCCGAATCCCTGATCTGGTACCTGGTGGACAGCCTGAGCGAATCCGGCGAGCGAGAAGGGGCGCTGCAGGTGGCCAGGGTCGGCGGTCGCTTGCTGCCGGAGAGCGGGATCGTGCGCGAGCTGCTCGTCGGGCTCCTTGAGGAAGCACACGCCGACAGGGACGACCTGGATGAGCTGATGCGAGTGACCCTCCGCGCGCCGGGGATGCAGCTCGACCAAGCGCTGGCGGCGCTGGACAGGATGCTGTGCCTCGGTCCCGGCGCTTACGTCTTCGACACGCAGCAGGGGCTGGCCGGGCGCGCGGTAGGTTTCGACGCGGACAGCGGCGGCATCCTGGTCGACGTGGGAGATTCAGAGAAGACGTACGGGCCGGGTCTGATTGGTAGGCTGGAGCTGCTGGAGCCGGACGACTTTCGCGCGCTGAAGGTATTCGAGCGCGAGCGCCTGCAGGCTCTGGCCCACGAGGACCCCGAGCAGCTTGTTGAGATCGTCCTCACCTCGGTGGACCGCCGCATGGAGTTGCGGAGGCTTCGGTTCCACCTGGAGCCTGTCTTGGGATCGTGGTCAAAGTGGTGGTCGGCCGCCAGGGAGAAGCTTCGCAGATCCTCTCACATCGGCATGACGACGGGCCGGTCTCCCTCGCTCTTCCTGCGCAGCAAGCCGCTCACGCACAGCAAGCGCCTGCTCCGCCGGTTCGAATCTGCCGGGGACGTGGTGGCGAGGCTCGCGGTGGCGCTGCAGATCGTGGAAGAGGTCCGGGCGCACGACGGCGTGGAGCGAGATGTGCTCGAGCGCGTTGTGGATGAAGTCGCCCTGGCGGCCTCGCCCGGGGCGGGCGGCCCGCCGGCTGTGGCGCTGGCCGCGGCTGCGGTGCTGCACGCTCTCCTCAAGCATTGCCCGGAGCTGGCGGTCGAGGAACCGGAGGTCCCGGCCAATGCGCTGGAGGTGCTGAGCGATGCCGAGGCGCTGGCTTCGGCCGTCACGGACCGCGGCGTGCTCGTGTGCGTTCTGGGATTCGTGCGGGATCACTGGCCGCACGCGTGGCGGGATGTCTTGGGCAGCCTGATGCCCCTGGTCGGGCGGCACGTCTGCGAAGGAGCTGCCCGGATGCTGCGCGAGACGGAGTCCGATCAGGCCCTCGCTGAGGCAGCACAGGAGATCCTGGCCCGCTCCGACGCGTCGGCGGGCGCGGTGGCGTGGCTGTGGCGGACCGTGGCGACCGAACCGCCCGACGAGTTGCGGGAGGCGGTTGATCCCGTGGGCGTGGCCATCCGCGTGCTATCCATGATCGCCTCGCTCGTGCGGGATCCGGACCTGGGCGAGCAGCAGAGGAAGGAGCGGATCGCCGGGCTGCGCACCGCCCTGTTCATGCGTGACGGGGGGCCTTTGCGCGAGGTCCTCAAGAGCGCTCGCCCTCACCAGGTGGCCGTGCTGAAGGGTCTGGTCGAGCGCAGCCCCGGCCTTACCGTGCGCATGCAGAGCGATCTGACGAACATGCTGCAGGCGATGCGCCCTGCGCTCTTCGAAAAGGTCGTGCCTCCGTGGGAGGAAGACATCGTCTACACGACGGAGGCCGGCACCGCGAGCCGGCGAAAGGAACTGGAGCACATCGTCCACGTGCGCTTGCCGGAAGTGATGCGCGAAATCGGGCAGGCGGCCGGTTTCGGGGATGTGAGCGACAACGCCGAATACCGCGCTGGCCTGGAGGAGCGCGGGCGGCTGGCCGAGCGGGCGGCCCGCATGCAACAAGAGCTTTCGGCGGCCCGTCCCATCACGCGGGAGATGGCCTCGGCCGATCACGTGACGGTGGGCAGCCGCGTCAAGATGCGTAACTCGGCGACGGGGCAGGTCGAGACCTACTCCTTCCTCGGCCCGTGGGACGCGCAGCCGGACCGCAACGTCTACGCCTACAACGCCCCGCTGGGACTGGCCTTCATGGGCAAGCATGTGGGCGATACGGTGACCTTCAGGGCGGGCACCCAGGAACGCCAGTGGGAGATCCTGGAGATCGGCCCGGGGGTCTGACGGTCCTCACCTCGCCGCACGACGCTGGACGACGTTGCCTGCAAGCCCCCTCCACGGCGCGTATGCGCCTCCCCTTCCGTCCGCCGAGCGCGTCCGGTATCATGTGGCCCCCAGTCACCCCGGATGGCCAATGGGCGGAGGTGCTGTCGTGGCCGGCCTGCACAATCTCGTTCTCGGGATGGCGCTGCTCCTGCCGTTCGTCTTGCTGTCGAGCGTGGCGGAGGGCCAGACGGTCGAGGTGAAGCCGCGCGAGATCGACGACCTGCTGGCCAACCCCCGCATGGGCTGGGAGACGTTTCACCGTTTCGCGGACACGGATCGGAACCTGGCCGGCCTCCCAAGCTCGACGGCCTACTTCCGCTACTACTGGAAGGACGTCGAGCCGGAGAAGGACGTCTACAATTGGGGGCTGCTGGACGGCGTGCTGGCCAAGGCCAGGGCGGCCGGGCAGAAGCTCGCCTTCCGCATCATGGTGTGCGGGACACACCGCGACTACAACTACAGCCCGGCGTATCTGAAGGATGAAGGCTACGCCGGCTTCGAGTACTCGCGAGGGGGCGGGGGTACGTACTGGGCCCCCGACCTGGCCGACCCTGACGTCCTGGAGCGACATCTGAAGCTCATCCGCGCTCTCGGCCGGCGCTATGACGGGCATCCCGACGTCGCCCACGTGGACATCGGCTCCGTCGGCCTCTGGGGCGAATGGCACATGAGCGGCACCGGACGCCCGATGCCCCCGCCCGAGGTCTGTCGCCGCATCGTCGATACCTACTTCGAGGCGTTCCCCAACACGGAGCTGCTGATGCTCATCGGCCCGCTCGACGAGCTGAAGTACGCCGCGTCGAAGGGCGCCGGATGGCGGGCCGACTGTCTGGGCGACATGGGCGGCTTCAGCCGCACCTGGTCCCACATGAAGAATATGTACCCGCAACGGATCGGCGAGGCCGGCCTGGAGGACGCGTGGCAGAATGCGCCCGTGGCGTTCGAGACTTGCTGGGACATGCGCAAGTGGCAGGAGGAAGGCTGGGACATCGACTACATCTTCGAGTGGGCGCTTTCGGTCCACGCCTCCTACGTGAACAATAAGTCCGCGCCGCTTCCCGAGGGCGTCCGCGGCCAGGTGGAGGCGATGCTGCGCCGGCTCGGCTACCGATTCGTGCTGCGCTCGCTGCGGCATCCGGCGGCTATCGAAACGGGCGGCGACCTTACCGTGGAAATGGACTGGGAGAACGTGGGCGTCGCGCCCTGCTACGCCGACTACGTGCCGGCGCTCTCCCTGGTGGATGCGCAGGGCGAGCGCGTGTGGGTCGGCCTGGGCCGCTCGTGTGTGCGGGAATGGCTGCCCGGCCGCTTCACGCTCGACGATGAGTTCCGCCTGCCGGCCGGACTGCCGAAGGGCGAGTACGGGCTCGAGGTGGCCATAGTAGACGCGAAGAGCCGGGAGCCCGTCGTGCGCCTGGCCATCGAAGGACGGGCGGACAGCGGCTGGTATCCTTTGAGTCGGACGACGGTTCGGTAGAGCCCGGCCTGGTCCGGAGGGATCGGCATGAACGGCGCAATCGCTGCCCTTGTGTGCCTGGGGGGAATGATGATAGGAGGGACCGGGGCGCTCACAAAGGGAATCGACATCTACGCGTCTAATCCCCGCTACTGGCAATACGACGGGGAGCCCGTCCTGTTGCTCGGCGGGTCCGTCGAGGACAATGTGTTTCAAATACCCCACATGGCCGAGCATCTCGACACGCTGGCCGCCTCAGGCGGCAACTACGTCCGTTGCACCATGTCCGGCCGCGACGAGGGCAATGTCTGGCCCTTCAAGAAGGTCGGTGAGCTCTACGATCTCGACCAATGGAACGAGGAGTACTGGCGCCGGTTCGAGACCTTCCTTGCGGAGACCAGGAAGCGCGACATCATCGTGCAGATCGAAGTGTGGGCGACGTTCGACTACTACCGCGACAATTGGGCGCGGAACCCCTTCAACCCGAAGAACAACTGCAACTACACCCCCGAGGAGACGGGACTGCCCACCGCCGTCGACAGCCATCCGGTGAAGACGGAGAACGGCTTCTTCTGGTCCGTGCCGGCGGAGAACAACCAGCCCATCGTGCTGAAGTATCAGCGGCGTTTCGTGGACAAGATCCTCGAGCACTCGCTCCGGTACGATCACGTCCTCTACTGCATGGACAACGAGACGTCGGTCACGCCCGAGTGGGGCGCCTACTGGGCGGGCTACATCCGGGACGCCGCGGCCGCTGCTGGCCGGAAGGTGCACACCACGGAGATGTGGGACCCCTGGGACCTGGACCACCCCATGCACCGGGCGACCATCGAGCATCCCGAGACCTACACCTTCGTCGACATCTCGCAGAACAACCACCAGAAGGGACAGGGCCACTTCGATAACGCGCAGAAGGTGCGCCGCCGGATCGCGGACGCACCTCGGCCGATCAACAGCGTGAAGATCTACGGCGCTGACGGCGGCCGGTTCGGCGACACGCGCGACGGCGTCGAGCGATTCTGGCGCAACATCTTCGGCGGCTTCGCCTCTTCCCGGTTCCACCGTCCGCCCTCGGGCATCGGGCTGAGCGAGCTCGCCCAGACGATGATCAGAAGCGCGCGCGAGGTGACCGGCGCGATTGACCTCTTCCGCTGCGAGCCGCATCCCGAGCTGCTGGGCGACCGGGAGGAGGACGAGGCCTACTGCCTCGCGCAGCCGGGCCGGCAATATGCCGTCTACTTCCCGGACGGCGGGGACGTTTCCCTGGACCTATCGGCCGCTCAAGGAACGCTGCAACTCCGCTGGTACGACATCGGGGCGGGCCGGTGGCGAGAAGGGGAGGGCGTCGAAGGCGGCCGTAAGGTTGCCCTCACCGCTCCCGCTGGTGGCCAATGGGCGGCCGTGATAGAGTGAGCGGCCGCCGCCCCGCTCCGAACTCGACCGAGAGCGTCGGCGTCAGGAGGCATCATGAAGGCACTTGTGCTGGCATTGGCGTTGGCTGCGCTCGCAGCAGGTATCGCCGGGGCGGCCCCGGAGGTGACGGTGAGAGACGGGGGCTCCCTCGTCGTCAAGACGCCGGGCAAGCAGGACGTCGCCACGTATTTGTTCCTGTGGTACGACAGATGGATCTGGCGCGAGCTGCACGAACTGACCAGGATCGACGGCGACGCGTGGCAGGGGAGCTTCGCCAAGAGGGAGGAGGACGGCCCCGGCCGCATTCTGTTCACGCAGTCCGTGACTCGGGAAGGCGACGCGCTTCGGCTGACCTACGAGTTCGAGCGCGACGGCGACATGGAGCTGACCCGCGGGATATACCTCTCGTTCTACATCCCGTTCCCGGATTACGAGGGCGGAGACGTGGTCTTCACGCACGGCCCGCCGAAGACAACGGCAGACAACTTCGAGACTGCCGCCCGAGGCTGCACCTTGGCCCTCTCCGAGACCGCCGCTCTCGAAGTCGCGACCGACCGGGCCAGCACGTACAGGCTCAGGGCAGACCCTGGAAGGCGCGCGAACCTTTTCGTCCGGCTGGTGCCCAGTGACTTCGGGGAGCGCGCGCGGGCCTCGCTCACGCTCCGCATCGTCCCCGCAATGGAAGCAGTCCGCCCCTGGCGGGCCCTGCCTCGGAAGGCGCCGCTGAGGCTGGCGGACGTGACGGCGGACAGCGAGGTGTTCGGGCTCTACGAGCCGGTCGAGTTCACGCTGGACCTGTCCGCGACTTACGACAACCCGTTCGATCCCGACGACGTGGCGGTCGAGGCCGTCTTCGTGACGCCATCCGGACGGACCGAACGCCTGGCGGGGTTCTACTACCAGGGCTTCGAGGCCGAGTATGAGGGCGGGCTGGAGCTGCTCTCCCTCCGAGGCGACCCGGAGTGGAAGGTTCGCTATGCGCCGCGGGAGATCGGCGAGCATCGCGTGACGTTCCGCGCGCGGGACCGAAGCGGCGAAGTCGAGTCGCCGCCCATCGTTTTTCGCTGCGACGAGTCGGGTGCGGACGGCTTCGTCCGCATCAGCGACGCCGAGCGGGCGGGGCCGCGCTACTTCCGGTTCGACGCCGGGCGCTCCCTTTTCCTGATCGGCCACAACGTGACGACCTATGCGGCGGACGTGGACCGCGTCTTCCGCAAGATGTCCGACGGGGGGGAGAACTACACGCGGTTCTGGATGTGGTCCCAGGGCCTGAGCCTCGAGTGGGGACTGCCGGTGGGCCACTACCGCACGGAAGAGGCATGGCGGCTCGACCGCACGCTCGACCTGGCGAAGCAGCACGGCATCTGGCTGATGCTCTGCCTGGACACGCATCAGGACTTCCTCGACAGCTGGCGCGACAATCCGTATAACTCCGCCGCGGGCGGGCCGTGCAAGGAGGTGATGGGCTTCTTCACCGACGAACGCGCCAGGTCCCTCTACAAGAAGCGCCTGCGCTACCTGATCGCGCGGTGGGGCTACCATCCGAACCTGCTCTGCTGGGAGTTCGTGAACGAGATCGAAGGCTGGCGCGGCGCCGCCGAGCACAAGGACCAGGTGGCCGCCTGGCACGTCGAGATGGCCCGCACTATCGGGGAGACCGATCCGTTCGATCACCCGATCACGACAAGTCAGTGGACCACGGAGGGCTGGCCGGAGCTATGGGACCTGCCCGAGATGGACTTCGTCCAGAGCCACTACTACGCCAACAGCCTGTGGGCGGACATGGCCGGTGACGTGGCCGGCATCTGCCGGCAGAAGCTGCGCGACTACGGGCGGAAGCTCCACGTCTTCGGCGAGTACGGCATCAGCAGCGGGGCCGGAACGCGGCGCATGGATCCGGCGGGCGTTCACCTGCACAACGGCAACTGGGCCGCGCTCGTGTCGGGCTGCGCCTCCAACCCGGTGAGCTGGTGGCACGATTCCTACATCGACGCGCTCGATCTCTACAGCGTCTGCCGCGGCCTGAGCCGCTTCGTCGAGGGCGAACCGCTGGCCGATAGGGCCTGGCGAGTGGTCGAGGCAGACCCCGTCGTGTACACGCGGCCCCTCCAGCAGGTGCTGTTCAAGAACCTGCGGTTCACGCCGCGCAAGGGAAGCTGGGAGGCACCCGTGCCGGAAGGCATGCGCTTTACGATCGGGCGCGACGGCACGGTGGCCAACCACGGCGAACTGCCGAATCTGCTGCACGGCAGTGGGCACCAGGACCTCCGGTCGCCCTTCGTGTTCGAAGTCGACTGCCGCAAGCCCTCCCGGTTCAACGTGCAGGTGGGCACCGTGAGCGCCGGCGGGATACTCGAGTTCCGCGTGGACGGCAAGGCGGTGCGGACCGTCGAGTTGCCCGCGGGCGAAGGCCTGGGCACCGAGAGCCGATGGCAGGAGCGGTGGCAGATATGGCAGACCGACTACAACGAGACGTACGGCGTCGAGCTGCCCCCCGGGCCGCACGTCGTGGAGCTGACAAATGAGGGCAGGGACTGGGTGGATGTCGAGTACTTCGAGCTGACCGACTACGTGACCAACGAGCTGCCGCCCTTGCGCGTTCTGTGCCTGGCCAGCGACGACAGGGCGCTGGTGTGGGCCCAGAACGAGGCGCACACGTGGTTCAACGTCCGCGCGGGCGAGCCGGTGCCGCCGGTCGAGCCGACGTCGGTGCGCCTGACCGGATTCGCCGACGGCGTGTGGCAGGTCGAGTCATGGGACACGGTGAAGGGCGAGGTGATCGCCAGGAGTTCGGCCAGCGCGGCGGACGGTCAGCTTGAGCTCCAACTGCCGAGGATCGAGACCGACGTCGCGCTGAAGCTCCTCGCGCAATGACGGCTGCGGCGGGCAGGCATCCTTTGCATTGTCGACGGGAGGGAGCCGTGAGGATCTGGGACTCGCACGTTCACCTGAAGCACGGCGACGCGGAGGGGACCGAGTACCCGGCCCGGGACATCGTCGCCACGATGGACGCGGCGGGCATCGAGCGGTCCGTCGTGTTCGCCATGTCGACCACGACCGAGCGCTCGGTCGAAATGGGGATCGAGGCGGTCCGGCAGTTCCCCGACCGGCTGATCCCTTACGTCTACGCGCTGCCGCATTACGGGCGCCTGGTGCTGGACGAGATAAAGTCGGCCATCGTCGACTCAGGCTTCCGGGGCATCAAGATCCATGCCGGCGAGTGCACGTTGGCGGAGTATGTCGTGGATCCCGTCTTCGAACTGGCGGGTCGGCACGGAGTCCCGTGCCTGATCGACTGCCTGGGGAACGCCGGGGCCGCGGAGCGGCTTGCGCGTGCCTTCCCGGGGACGAGCCAGATCGTGGCGCACATGGGCCGCTACCTCGCGACGGACGCCCACCTGCTGGAGCGTTTCATTGTGCTGGCCGAGGCCCACCAGAACGTCTTCCTGGACTTGAGCGGAGTCGTGCTTCTGGAGCAGGCGCAGGAGGCCGTTCGGCGCCTCGGCTCGGGCCGACTCCTCTTCGGCACGGACGGGCCCCACCGGGCGCCGGACACCGCTTCCTACGCCCGTCTGGCCATAAGGAAGATCGACGCGCTTGATCTGGCGGACGAGCAGAGAAAGGACATCTTCTGGGGAAACATCGCGCGGCTGTTGGAGCTGGCGTGATGGGGAAGACGGCGGCGCGGCAGGCCCGTCAGGCGGGCCGGGCATGTACGCCGGACGGCTTGCTGGCATCGGCCCCGTCGAGGATTTCGATCTTGTGATCCCGGAGGACGGCTGCCAGGTTCTCCTTCATGAAGCCCAGGCAGGCCAGCGCGTCGGCGCGCACGTCGGCCGCGTCGAGTTGCCCCGCCGAGAGGGCGGCGAACTTCTTCCGCCAGGCGTCCACCTCCCATAGCACGGACAGCAGGCTCTGCACGAGAGACAGCTCCTGCTGGTCGGCCAGCCGCCGAGGCGAAAGCGTTGCTTCCTGTTCGCTCTCCTCTGGCGCGACTTCGACGACTTGCTCGGCAACGCGAGCCGGCTG